>JBAYHA010000088.1:0-2504 GCA_041666425.1 Patescibacteria group bacterium | reverse complement strand
CATTACCATTCTGTCTATACCAATGGCAATACCGCCGGATAAAGGCATATTTTCCGTAACAGCTTGGTTGAAATCTTCGTCCACCGGATAAAGCATCTTGCCTATCTTCTTTCTGAATTCATAATTTTCTTTCAAATGCCCCGCTTGAAGTTTGCCGTCATTTAACTCCCCGTAGGCATTGCCCAGTTCCAAACCATTCACATAAAATTCAAAGCGCTCAACATAACGACCGTCTTTTGGATCGCTTTGACAGAGCGAAGCCAACAGTGCCGGAAAACTGTAAACAAAAACCGGCTTTTCTACGCCCAATTTACTTTCAATTTCATTCAGAAATATCTTATAAAAATTACTTTCATAGGTATCATCGTCATTTACCTGATAGCCGCGATCTTTGGCCAATTTATTCATTGAGTCAGTGGTTAAATAATCATCAAGATTGACTCCGACATGTTTTTGCCAAAGTTCTTTCATACTGCTTCTTTCCCACTGCGTAAAGACTTCCGTTTCCGTACCCTTATAACGCAATTTCTCAACACCAATTTTTTTGGCTACATATTTATAAAGATTTTCCACGTCGTCCATTATTTGCCAATATGTTCCCGGACCGCGATACCATTCAATCATAGTAAATTCCGGATTGTGCGTGTTGCCAAATTCTTCATAATCGCGAAAAACCTGCAACATCTGAAAAACTTTCGTCCAGCCGGCGCAAAGAAGTTTTTTCAAACCAATTTCCGGGGAAGTCGCCAAAAACAAACGATGTTCCTTGCCTCCCGGTTCATGAAAATAAACCGGCATTGGATCAAAATACTTTTCTTGATCAGTACTGACGAGCGCAGTCGGGGTAATGGCTTCTTTAAAACCGTTTTCCCAAAAAAAATCGCGCACGGCTTTCACCGCGTCCATTTTTTTATCAAAAGTTTCTTTTAATCTGGGATTGTCCCTTAATTCCCGCCAAGTAACCATAAATTAAGCTTAAATACGATTATAGCTTATATTAGCCAAAAAATAGATTTCTGTCAAGATTACGAGTTGACTAAACCCTACAAACAAACATATAATTATTTTACTTATGCCTATCTTATCAAAAGATACTCAAACAGCTTTGGAGAACATCTACGTCTCTCCCTTGGAACTGTGCAATCTCAATTGCCGCTATTGTTATACCAAAAAAACAAAAAGCATTTTGTCCACCAAAAAAATACTGACATTTGTAAGACGCTACAAAAAAGAAATTCCTTTAAAATCAATTCTATTTTGCGGCGGCGAAGTTTTCGCACAAAAGAACTTTCCGGAGCTCGTAAATAAACTCCACCTACAAAATATTTTTGTTTCCGTTATTACCAACGGTACAATAAACCGGTTCAAAGAGATAAAATCGCCCAACCAAACCCAACTGTTAGTTTCACTTGACGGACCGGAAAAAATCCACGATTTCAACCGCGGGCATGGCAACTTTCAAAAAAGTATTTCTTTTATAAAACAAACTCTGCTTTCGGGCTTTTTTGTGGAAATAATGTTTTTGGTTAATAAACAATCTTATCCTTACATCAGAACCTTTGAAAAAAACTTACAAAAAATTATCGGCCAAAAAATCCCTCTGAATTTTATGACGCAAAAAACAAAATTTTATACTGATGGCCATCCTCTTTCAAATACCAAAAATATCAACGAGGCCTTAACACCGCAACAAATTTTAAATATTAAAAAAAATTACAAATCCACGCCAACCAAAAATTTCGGCTGTTTTCAATTGTCTTTACAGTCTGATGGAAAAATTTACGGTTGCTGTGAATCCCCCGCTCCCTTGGCAAAGATGAACGAGCCGATTAAAAATATAATTAAAAAATTCAAGCAGCCTCTGTCACCTTGCCAAAAATGTAAAACAAAAAAATGTCATGGGTGTTGCACCCCAAAATTTCTGTGCGGTTACAACAAAGAAATGGCAACCGACGATTGTAAAAAAACATTTAAACTTTTCAACTAAAAAACCCGCCGATTAAAGCGGGTTTTTGATAACCAAATTTTTAAGGCATAATTTTGACCGGAACCAAATTCACCGTACTGGTAATGAATTTTGGTTTAAATTCCATTTTGTTTTGTTCTCTCGCGCGGATTTTGCCAATTTCCCCAACCACTTTCATCCCTCTTTCATAAGCTTCTATTTCAAGCGGCATATTGTCATCATATTGAGCTAAATTTTCCGGAGCCAACATCGCTATTACCGAATCAAAATTCAAAGTCCAAATTGCTTTTCCCAAAGCATCCCAAAAATCGGCGACAAATCCGGCGGCAGCATAATCAAAAAGCTCGTTAAACCAACGTACGGCATATTTATTACGATTACCTGCATACTGCTCGCAATGGGCAAGCTCATGGGCTATCCAATAAACTTCTCCGTCATCCAATTTGGTCGCTTTGGAGACAGAAGAAAATGTTTTTACATAGTCCTGATCGCCAAACATTATTTTATAGCCATCGGTAATCCCGAGATGTGGAGAATT
>JBAYHA010000087.1:0-2506 GCA_041666425.1 Patescibacteria group bacterium | reverse complement strand
GGCACATTCCAACGGAGTTAACTTTCTGATTCCTTTGTGGTCTTTGATTATGGGGACATTATGACCACCGGTTCCCATGTTGGCCGTTAAAGTCGGACAAACTCCTTTTTTATTTTCTCGAACATAAACTCTTCTCCATTGATAAACCGTATTTACGGATTTAACAAAATCACGAATTTTTTCATAAAGAGGTTTGCCTTCATAATAATATTTATCGGAAACATTTTTTTCCAAAATGTCGGCAATGTTTTTGGTTAATTTTATTTTTTCTGGAAAGTCAAAGGCCTCATAAGCTTTTTGGGACAAAAAGCCGACAATATAAACCCGTTCCCTATTTTGGGGAACATTTCCATATTCCATCGTATTTAAAACTTTTGTTTTTATTTTGTAGCCCAAGTCATTTAAACTTTTTTCAATAACTTTGTAGGTATTTCCTTGATCATGAGTATATAAATTTTTTACATTTTCCAAAAATACCAATGGTGGTTTTTTTTTCTTTAAAATTTCAATAATATCCCAAAATAAATTACCTCTATTTTTATCATCAAAACCCTTTCTATATCCGGCGATTGAAAACGGCTGACAAGGAAATCCTCCGAGGAGTGCCCCGAATTTATTTGGCAAATCACTATCTTTTAACTTCTTTAAATCTTCAACAAAAAGATATGGCCGATCAAAATTTAAATCATAAGTATGCTTGCAATAACCATCAAAATCATTAGCAAATAAAGTAGAAAAACCAGCGGCTTCAAAACCTTTTCTAATCCCCCCAATTCCCGCAAACAAATCGATTGTGGTAAAATCATTCTTTGGCATAGTATAAAAATCATTTTATTTCTTATATTATATCTCATTTATGAATTTTTCGCAATGTGTAAAATTAACAATTAATTCCCTTAAAAAAATAATTTGTCTTAATTTCAAACAAAAAAAATCGCATCATTGATGCGATTAGATTTTAATTATTTCTTGTCTTTGGCCAGAAGTGTCATTACCGACTGATAATCATTTTGTAGTTGTTCCTTAAGAATCATTCTCGCCGAACAATCAACTTCAACACGGTAAAGGGAGCATTTTTTTAGAAAATTATTATCAACATGTTAAGTTCCAAAAAAACCAAAAACTCCAAAATTAATTCGGAGTTTTTATATAAAAAATAATTTAAACTTTTTTATTAATCTCAAACTTTTATTTCACCAAATAAAGATCCCCCATTTTATTGGCCAACATTGAATTATCCTCGGTTAAATCCAAATCAGGGAAAAATCTTTTGATTGATTCCGGCTCAAAATGATAAATAATATAATTTGTTTTTTGTGAAAACTCCAAAAACAACTTATCCGATTGGGCAAGTTTTTTTGCTTCATTAATTTTGCCATTAACAATAAATTCATTAGCGATCAAAAATTCTTCATATCGACTGACTTGAGAATGTTTGGAAATGTTAAAAATACTCCAAGGTCCAAAAGACATTAATAACATAATTACGCCGATGGTAATTGGAATATATTTCAATTTCACCGATTTATCAATAACCAAATACAATCCGGCAAAAAGACAGACAAAACCGACAAACAAAGCCAAACAACGATCTTCGGTAAAACCGTTATTTTTTATTCGAATAACCAGAGCGATAAAATACAAGGCTAAAAGTGGCAAACAACCGACAAAATAATAACGCCAAAAATTTTTAATTTTTTTTGCCAAATCTCCAGTCGCTGATTGAATTAAAAAATAAATTACCAGCAAAACGACAAACAACGCACCAACAAAAATCGCTACCTGATTTTGTGGCCAAATGTTGGTAAAAATAATTTTGCCGGCATAAATACAAAGAGTAATCGAATAAATTATGGAAAAAGGCAACAAAATAT
The DNA here is from genome assembly GCA_041666425.1 of Patescibacteria group bacterium. GTDB lineage: Bacteria > Patescibacteriota > Patescibacteriia > UBA11705 > JABHMO01 > JBAYHA01. The sequence goes on along the minus strand of JBAYHA010000087.1, from coordinate 632 downwards.
AAACGGCCAATATATTCAAAAGGCTATCCAATGTTTTGTAAAAATCAATATTTTCCATTTTATCCGGTAATAAATAAACAAAAATCCAAAAACCAATGGTGGTAAAAACCAAACTGAACGCGCCGGCATAAACGAGTTCAGGAATATTAATTGTAAAAAGATCTTTTAGAATTCCACCAAAAACGGCCAAACCGGCATAAACGATTAAAGAAAAACCGACCGCCACAATAAAATTGACCCCCAGATTTTTCACATAATTAACAAAATCAAGGTTTCTTGAATTTTTATAAAAAGGCAAAAATAACATTAATGAAGCGACAAAACAACCGAGCATAAAACCTCGATATTCCCATAAATAACCTTCATTTGTCGGCAAAAATGCAAACAAAATCAAACCAAGAAAAATTAACGAAAAATAATGGAACAGATGATGCCAACGAGTAGTTTTTATGGTAGTAAAGAAAGTTGAAATGGATAAAGAAGTAAAAGTCAAGAAAAAACCAATCAATGTCAGTTTAAGAAAAATAAATTCTGTCGGTTGATTATTGAAAAAAATAAAAAAAACAGCGGTTGAAAAACTTAATAAACCAGCCAACCAATGAGCAAAGAAAACCTTTTTTAATTTTTGCGTG
>JBAYHA010000086.1:0-2567 GCA_041666425.1 Patescibacteria group bacterium | reverse complement strand
GCGTATATTATAAAAGAACCGATTGCTGCCGCCATTGGCGCTAATATCCCAATTGGTAGCGCTTCCGGGCACATGATTATCGATATTGGCGGAGGGACATCAGAAATCGCGGTTATTTCGCTCGGTGGGATTGTTGCTTCATCATCGGTTAGAATCGGAGGCACCAGATTTGACGCATCAATTTCTGAATATGTCCGAAGAAAATATAATTTGGCTATTGGCGAACGGACGGCTGAAGATATCAAAATAGAAATCGGTTCGGCCATGTATTCCGAAGGACCGGCGCTAATGGATGTTCGCGGACGAGATATGATTTCCGGTTTACCAAAAACAATTACTATCAGTTCCAATGATGTTACCGAAGCGTTACAAAAAGATTTGCAAGGAATTGTCGAGGCGGTCAAGGATGTTTTGCATCGTACTCCACCAGAACTTTCCGCGGACGTGATTGACAAAGGAATAGTTATGTCCGGTGGCAGTAGTTTGTTGCGCAACTTTGATCAGTTGATGTCGCGCGCTGTTGGTGTTCCTGTTTATACGGCTGAAGAAGCTATGCTTTGTGTGGCGCGTGGCACAGGAATAACTTTGGATAATTTAGAACTTTATAAACGGTCAATTTTGGCAACGAAATAGTAATGACAAGTCGCGACTTGTCATTACTATTTCGTTGATTTTAACTTTATGATAATTGGAATCGACGCTTCGCGCGCCAACAAAAAAGCAAAAACCGGAGTGGAATGGTACGCGTTTCATTTGATAGAGCAATTAAAAAAAATCGATCAGGCCAATCGATATTTTTTATATACCAACGAAAAATTGCAAGCGCCATTAGCAGTGTGTCCGAATAATTTTTTTGAAAAGGTTTTAAAATGGCCGTTACGCAAGTTTTGGACATTGGGACGATTAAGTCTTGAAATGTTTTTTGGCGAGCGCCCGGATATTTTGTTTGTGCCCGCGCACACTTTGCCATTTCGCAAAGCCAAAAAGAAAACGGTGGTAACGATTCATGATATTGGCTTTGAACATTTTCCAAAATTGTATAATTGGCCGGCCAAAATTTATCACAAATTTTCCATTCAAATTATCAAAAAGTTGGCGGACAAGATAATTACGGTTTCAGAATTTTGCAAAAATGATTTAATTGATGTCTATAATTTACCGGCGGACAAAATTGAAGTTGTTTATAATGGTTTTGATAATGAGAAATATTTTGTTCGAGATAGTTTTGAAAAGTTATGCCAGGATTCTTATGTTTTATTTATCGGTCGGATTGAAGAAAAGAAAAACATGCCGCGACTGATTGAGGCTTTTGCGGAATTCAAAAAGAAAGATGCGACAAATTTAAAATTGGTTTTAGTTGGTTTGCCCGGTTTTGGGATACAAAAAGTCAAAGAAAATATTGAAAAATTTAATTTGCAAAATGAAGTTATTTTGACCGGTTGGCAAGCAGAAGAAAATTTATTGAATTGGCTGGCCGGAGCGAGAATGTTTGTCTTTCCGTCGCTTTTTGAAGGTTTTGGTATTCCGATTATTGAAGCTATGGCTATGGGAATTCCGGTGGCTTGTTCAAAAACTACGGCTTTGGGTGAAATTGCTGGGGACTCGGCTTTGACTTTTGATCCCGAGGATACGGGTGCGATTGCCGAAGCCATTTTTTCTTTAAATACCAACGAAGCTCTACGTCTTAATTTACGGGAAAAAGGACTAAAAAGAGCGGTTGATTTTTCTTGGGAAAAATGTGCGGGGGAAACCTTAAAAGTTTTGTTGTCATAAAGTGAAAATTTTGTTAAAATATAATCATGCCGGTGCAATTTAACTGGTCCATTGTCGGCCACGAAAAAATTCAACAATATTTGCAACAAAGCCTGCTCACGCAAAAAGTCGGGCAGTTTTATGTTTTTGCCGGGCCGAGAGATATCGGCAAAAAAAGTCTGGCTCGAAAATTCGCGCAGAGTTTGCTTTGTGAAAAAAATGAGTTAGCCAAAACCGAAAAGGTTGTTTTGCCGTGTGGACAGTGTCGGCATTGTCGCGATTTTGCCAGTGGTCGATATGCTGATTATTATTTTTTGAACAGAGAAATTAATGCCAAAACCGAAAAAAGGAAAACGCAAATTTCCGTTGAGCAAGTGCGTAATTTGATTGACAAAATCAATATGAGTTCTTTTTCGACCAAAGATTATCCCAAAATTGTGATTATTGATGAAGCGGAAAGTTTGAGTGCCGAAGCGGCCAATTCATTGCTCAAAACCTTGGAAGAACCGAATGGTAGAATTGTGATTTTTTTGTTGGTCGAAAACAAAGATTTATTATTACCGACTATCCTTTCGCGCGCGCAGGTTCTGCGTTTTTCGACGATTGATCAGGACAAAATTTATGAGAATTTACTTGAACGTGAAAATATTTCTCGTGATTTGGCCAAAGAGGTGGCGGGGTTTTCCGGTGGACGTTATGTTACGGCAATGGAGTATTTGCAGAATCCGCAAAGTTTTTCCGAACAAAAGGAAAAAATCAGTCAAGCCTTCTCTTTATTAACGCAAACTAATGCGCGAAAATTCCAAAAGATAGAG
>JBAYHA010000085.1:0-2645 GCA_041666425.1 Patescibacteria group bacterium | reverse complement strand
AATCCACATCATGATATCGAAAACTTTGTAATATCATATTATTTTGGATAATATCTAATTGCCACACAACAAGGAGGTGGGAAATGAATAAATATAACAAAGAACAAATTTTCAAATTCTTACAAAGTCAGTATCAAATAGTATTTTTGGCTACTGGCAGGTTAATCAATGAATACGGCGACGAAGATCGTATGCCAGACGGAGTTAGAGGTGATTATGAATCACTCTGCGATGACTGCGCCTTTTTCAATGAATTTCTTCACTGGGAAGGAAAAACCTTCACTCAAAAAGTCGAAAATATGACAACTGAAGAAATCATTCAACGCATCAAGGAAAAATTCAAGCAAATAAGATCCTTTAGCCACGATACAGTGCAAGAAAAAATGTCTGAATTTTGCAACCTTAACGAAGAAACGAATTGATAAAAACCAAAAACCTCGGATCACATTCCGAGGCTTTTATTTTTGCTATTTTAAACTATAAATTTTTCTAAGATTTTTAATTCATCCAGCGTATTCGCGCCAATAATTTCTTTGGCCGGCGCGCACAAAGTCTCAATTACCGCGCCGGATTGCTTGGCTATTTGCAAAATATCCGTTAAATAAAACTCTTTTTGCGAATTTTCATTTTTAATTCTTTTAATATTTTTCCACAACCAATCAGCATTGAAACAATAACAGCCCGCGTTTACCTCCAAAACTTTTCGTTGTTCCTCATTCGCATCTTTGTATTCTTTTATTTCTTGAAAAACTCCTTTTTCATCGCGCAAAATCCTCCCAAAAAAATTAAAACCTTGCCGCCAATCGTCAAAATCATTCAAATATGCGGAAACAAATGAAACATCAGCCTTATTTTCTTTGTGTTTTTGAATTAAATTTTGCAAAGTTTCTTTTTGCCATAACGGCTGATCGCCATTCAAAACAACCAAATCTCCATGAAAATCTTTTAAAAAATCTCGCGCACAAAGAAGCGCATGGCCGGTTCCCAACTGTTCCTTTTGCCAAACAAACTCAGCTTTTTGTTTCAAAAATTCAATCACTTCTTCTCCCTTATATCCGACAATTACCGTTGGTTTTTGCAAAAATAAATCATGCAAATTTGAAAAAATATGCCCAATCATTGGCAAATCACCAACCTTTGCCAAAACTTTTGGCTTTTCCATTTTCATTCTGGTTCCCTTTCCCGCCGCTAAAATCACAAATCTAAACGACATACAAGAGTTATCAAGTTAAAAGTTAAAAGTTATAAAGTTTATAAAGTAATATTGTCTTTGCAATTTAACTTTATGAACTTTACAAACTTTACGAACTTTATAAACTAAATCTCATAAACATAAATCCTCCCTACCCATTTTTCCGGACTTTCAAAGTATTGCACTGACTTGTGCCAATCGCCAATCGCAAAATCATAAGTAATAATTTTTGTGCCATGTTTTAACTCCCGATCAAATTTTTCTCGCAAAGAAAGCAGGGCATTGTCCAATAAATAACAAAACACCACATCATATTTACTCAAATCTATTTTATTAAAATTTTTTGAATAAATTTTTGTTTTTGAATGAAAAATAAAATTTAAAAATTTACCCCAAAGCAACGCCCAACCGTTAATTTCATAACCATCAACATTATTTATTCCTTGTTTTTCAAAAAATCTCATCACCCGGCCATTACCACAACCAAGATCAACCAACCGACAATCATTTGGCAACTTTATTTTTTCGCGTAAAAATTTTAATTTTTTTTTGGACAACGGAACATAAGGAACACCTCGTGAAATCGCCAAAGAATACAGTGAAGAAAAAACATAAAAAGCCATTAATATCATAAAAACGATCAAAATCATCAGCAACAAATAATAAAGAATCATACTTTTCTTTTTATTTTTAAATTCACCATAATTTTACCACTTTTCTAAATAAAAAAGAAGCCGAATAATCGACTTCTTTTTTATTTAAAAGGAGCAAAGTCCTGGCGACGACCTACTTTCCCACTGTGTAGTATCATCGGCGCTGAAGGGCTTAACTGCTGTGTTCGGGATGGAAACAGGTGTATCCCCTTCGCTCCAATCACCAGGACTCTGCTCCTTTTACGGAACAGAGTTATAAAACAAATATTAACATTATAGTGGTTATACCATTGACTTATTAGTATGGCTCGGCTCAATGCATTGCTGCACTTACACCTACCACCTATCAACCTCGTAGTCTTCGAGGAGTCTATAGTGAAATTTAATCTTGAAGATAGCTTCACGCTTAGATGCTTTCAGCGTTTATCTATGCCGAACGTAGCTACTCAGCGATGCCTTTGGTAAGACAACTGATGCACTAGAGGTTCGTCCTTCCCGGTCCTCTCGTACTAGGGAAGAGCCTTCTCAAATTTCCACGCCCACAGCGGATAGGAGACCGAACTGTCTCACGACGTTCTGAACCCAGCTCACGTACCGCTTTAATTGGCGAACAGCCAAACCCTTGGGAGCTTCTCCACCCCCAGGATGCGATGAGCCGACATCGAGGTGCCGAACCTGGTCGTCGATATGGACTCTTGGACCAGACTAGCCTGTTATCCCCGGAGTAGCTTTTATCCGTTGAGCTTCCGCCGTCCTATTTCGTACGGTCGGATCACTAACTTCTGCTTTCGCAACTGCTT
>JBAYHA010000084.1:0-2675 GCA_041666425.1 Patescibacteria group bacterium | reverse complement strand
TCGGTCGAAATGACAAATTTAAATTGCTCAGTTGCTTGCCCTTCCATAGCTCGCAGAGCGAAGGAGGGCTCAGTTGCTCTTTTGCTCAGTTACCCTTTTGTCCGATCCTTCAACCAAAACCACAAACTCGCCTTTTTCGTGATCTTTGATCTGTTCCAAAACTTGGGTAATTGTTCCACGATAAACTGATTCAAACATTTTGGTAATTTCTCTGGCCACAACGACCAAACGATCATCGGAAATATATTTGGCCAGTTCAGTTAAAGTTTTGACCACGCGATGCGGTGAGTCATAAAAGGCTGAAGTATATTGCGAACACTTAATTTGTTCAAATGTTTTTCCTTTGCCTTTATGAGGCATAAAGCCAAGAAATAAAAATTTGTCCGTTTTTAAACCGGAAATACTTAACGCCGCCACAATGGCCGACGGCCCGGGAATGGCCACAACCGGCTTCCCCATTTCATAAGCCAATTCCACAATTCGATTTCCAGGATCGGAAATTCCCGGTGTTCCGGCATCCGTCACATAACAAATATTTTCATATTCGGTAAGAATCGAACGGATCTTTTGATCAAATGAATGTTGATGCAAGCAAAGTAATTTCTTTTTGAGATTGTAATGATTCAAAATTTTTAAAGTTTCGCGCATGTCTTCGCAGACAATAACATCAGCGCTGGCAAATACTTCCAACGCTCGCAAAGTGATGTCTTTGAGATTCCCAATTGGAGTGGCGACAATGTTTAACATATGTAAAAATAATAGCAAAAATACCGAATTTTGTCTATATTTTGCAATTTTGGTGAGGTTTGGGTATAATTTCTTAATAACAATATTATTATCAGTCAATTGTTGTTCTTTGTCATCTCGACTAAGCCGAAAGGCGCATGGAGAGATCTTTTTTTAAATAGAAAGCCAATATGGGATTTTTTAAAAAGATTTCTCCACTCATTCCTTCGGTCGAAATGACAACATGAACATTGATGTAATCTCAATTTTTAAAATTATGATTAAATTAAAAATCAAAAACAAACGCCGTGGCCCGGTTCTTGGCCGACATCCGTGGATTTTTTCACAGGCTTTTTTAAATATACCGGAAGGACTTGAATCTGGCGATCCAGTGGCTGTTTATTCAGAAAATGACGAGTTTCTTGGTCAAGGATATTTCAATTCCTATTCGCAAATTGCGGTTCGACTTTGGAGTTATGACGAAAATGAAATTATTGACCAAAACTTCTTTGACAAACGAGTAACCAACGCTTTTCGACTTCGGCAAAATTATGTTTTGAACAAATTAACCGATTCTTGCCGAATAATTTACGCGGAAAATGATTTTCTTCCCGGATTGGTCGTTGATAAATATGATAGCTACCTATCTGTTCAATTTCATACAAAAGGAATGGAAAAATGGAAAACCGAAATTGTCAGCAGTCTTAATCAAATCATCAAACCAAAAGCGATTTTTGAACGATCGGAAGTAAAAAATCGCGAAGTTGAAGAATCGGCCGGAGTTTCCCAAATAATTTGCGGTGACATGCCAGACAAAATTATTATTAAGGAAAACGGACTTAAATTTTTTGTTGATATCAAAGGCGGTCAAAAAACTGGTTTCTTTCTCGACCAAAGAGAAAAAAGATTTGCTCTGCAAAAATATGTCAAAGATAAAAATTTATTAAACTGTTTTTGCTATACCGGTGGCTTTTCCATTTATGCTCTCGCCGCCGGCGTCAAAAGTGTAACCAATGTTGATGTTTCCGCTCCGGCAATGGAATTGTTAAAAGAAAATATTGAACTCAACAAACTTTCGGCCAAAAATTGCGAGTTCCTCGTTACCGATGCCAAAGAATATTTACATAATTTGGAAAAAAATAAATTTGACGCCATTATTCTTGACCCGCCCGCTTTTATCAAAAGTCGCCATCACAAAGACAAAGGTATTGTCGGTTACAAAAAAATCAATGAAATTGCCATGGCCAAAATCGCTCCGGATGGAATTCTATTAACCGCTTCATGTTCTGCTCATCTAAAATTGGATGAATTCCGTTATATAATTTCCGAAGCGCAAGCTCGCTCGCACCGCAGTGCGCAAATTCTCGAAACGCATATTCATTCTTCCGATCATCCGGAATTGGTCGCCTTTACAGAAACGGAATATTTGAAGTGTTTTATTTTGAAAATAGTTGAATAGGAGTTTTTTCTTTGTCACAAAGAGATTGTCATTTCGACCGATGCGAACATAAGTGAGCGAATGGAGAAATCTGTTTTTAATAAAAATAAAGCAGATCTCTCCACTCACCAAAAGGCTCGGTCGAGATGACAAAAAAGAAATTAAAATATCTAGTAAAAAAAGTTGTAATGATAACCAAAATAATATCAACAGAAAAAATTCCCGCATTAATTTGCATTTTTTTGTGTTCAAAAATTACCCAAATTTTAGTCTGATTTTTGTTTAAATTTAAATAAAAAACACTAAAATGACATTGCTACTCTTGACATTTTTTTAAATACCTGTTATTATGTTGTTTCATTCGCTGAGATGCGAGTATGTGTGAACAACAATAGGCTTTTTTATGAGCTTATGAAAGCACATTACTTGACCTCACCGAGTGCGTTCGTTCATAAATAGTTCCCATCTTCAGACCTTTTAGGAGGAAGCATGTCGCTTATTCGTGACGGCC
>JBAYHA010000083.1:0-2704 GCA_041666425.1 Patescibacteria group bacterium | reverse complement strand
TCATATTATTTTAATCTTTTAATTCGTTTTTTATTTGATAAATAATTATCCCCACTGATAACCGACTTTCCTATTTTTTCTTCCAAGGCTGTTCTTGCCAACTTAGCAATCGAACCGCCCTTAATCGCCGATATTTTATTTTCTTCCAAACCTTGCACTTTATCCGTCTCGGAGATTCTTCTGGTCGAAATTTCCGCTAAAGCCGTAAAAATCAATTCTTCTTCACTCATATGATCACGCAAATTTTGACTTTTCAACCCTTTTAAACTTTTGTGCTCTCTAATTGATAAATCGCTCCATTCTTGGTGAATAATATTTGTGAGAATAGCAAATTCTTCACCTTTTTTTACTCCGCTTTTTGCCCAATAATCGGTCAATTTATTTCTTGTCTCCTGACCCATCATTCTTTGTTGAATCCATTTTTCACTTCTGCCCTGTTTTTGCCAATATTCACGAGAACGATTAAGAGCTATTTCTGGATCAACCATTTCTTGCATTCGTTCATAGCCAACTTTTGCCAACCAAAGTTTGATCGGTTCAGCTTTTTTACTTGGAACTGATTGAATTAATCGTAGAATTGTTTCCACATCAGCAACATCGGTATTATAAAATTTACCATCAGCAGACAACATTTTCAGTTGGTCACATTTTGTGACCAACTGACTTCCCTCTTTTTTAAGCCTATTCTTTAGGGTTGTCCAATAACTCTTAGCTTTTTTAAAATCTAACTGTTCGGTTAACGCCGCCACAATATCAATAACCGAAAAATACCAGGTTTCTGTTTTTTCATCAAAATACCGGCGAATTTTATGCGCTTCAAAAATGGCTAGTGAGGTATTATTTTTCATACTATTTTTTTAACTTGTTTGTCAAAATTTGCTTTTCTGTATAGTGTCCCCCAAGTATGTCCGTCCCACTAATTAATACTTCTATTTTCCCGTCACCTGAATAGATTGGGCAATTGATTACCTTCTTTGTCTCACTGCTTTTTAAAGAATTACATTTGTGAGGAGAACAAACTGCTGGATCCTCGTTTGCATTAAAAAAATCATTCATTTCTCTTTGCTGGTTAACACCATCTTGCAACCAAATAATTTTTATTTTTAAATCCAAAATATCTCCACCATGATTTGTTATATCAAAATAATTTTGCCTTTCTTAAAAAGGACTAATAGAAATTCTCGGTTTTTTATCTTCTTTGCGAAATTTCATTGGCAAATATACTCCCGTTACGTAACCCAAAACAAAAGTGCTCTACCATAATGATAGAGCACTTTTTATAAGTAAGCAAATTATTTTTTCTCAGCTTCTGCACCTTCGGTAGCGGCTTTACCTTTGGCGGCAACTTCCGGCATTTCGGCAGTTGGAGTAACCACAACAGTTTCTTTTTCTTCTTCATTTGGCGGAGCAACCACAGCAATTGTTTCTTCGGCTTCGGCCATTACTTCCAAACCGGCCGGAATTTGTAAATCTTTTACTCTGATTTTGTCTTCAAAAGTTTGCAATGAAGAAATATTGACTTCAATTTTGTTAATCATATCCTTTGGCAAACAGCGAACAGCCAATTTGTCCAAACTAGCAACAAAAATTCCGCCCAAACCTTTGACTGCCGGAGATTCACCGACAAAAACCAATTCCACATCAACATCCAGTTTTTGACCGGCTTTGAATTGATAAAAATCAACATGATGCAATTTTGTTGTCATGACATTTTTAAAAACATCCTTAAACAAAACTTCACGCGGTTCTTTTTCACCATCAATATTCAAATTGATCAAAGAGCTTTCACCGGCTTCGTAATAAATTTTTTCCACTTCGTTCAAATCCAAACAAAGCAAAACATTTTCCTTGATTCCCGGTCCATAAACCACCCCGGCAATAAATTCATGGTTGTTTTCTGGTTGACAAACTTTGCCAGCTTGACGTACTTTGGCTTTTAATTCGTAAATCATATACTTTTTTAGTATTTACATTAGATTTCTTAAAGCGAAATGATTATAACAAACTCTCTAAATTTAGTCAAATTGTCTTATTTTGTTAAATTTAGCGACGCACCGCCACGCTTTGCGCCAAGCCCATAAGAACAAAACAAGTAATCAAAAAGCTTCCGCCATAACTTACAAAGGGCAAAGAAATTCCCATCACCGGCATTACCCCCAAATTCATACCTATATTCACAGTCAAATGAATCAACAAAACAGCCATAATTCCAATAATCAAAAACTGCCCAAAATCATCGCTTGCCGTTTTGGCCAAAATCATCAACCGCCAAAAAATCACCCCAAAAAGAGCAAAAACCATAGCCACTCCCAAGAAACCCAACTCCTCGGCAATCACCGCAAAGATGAAATCGGTTTGCGCTTCGGGAATAAATTTTAACTGACTTTGCGAACCGAATCCCAATCCTCTACCCCAAAAATTACCAGAACCAATCGCAATTATGGCTTGCGTTACATTATAACCACTGCCCAAAGGATCTGCCGTCGGATTCAAAAAAACTTTGATTCGATCTTTTTGGTAATCCTGCAAAAAAGCTCCCCAAGCCAAACCTGACAACAAAACACCCACCAACAAAATTGTCGCCAAAATATTTTTCTTTACGCCGGTTAACAATAACATAATGAACCAAATCCCAAGCAAAACCAAAGCTGACCCAAAATCAGGTTGCAGAATCACCGGAACAACCAAAGATAAAACAAAAAGC
>JBAYHA010000082.1:0-2897 GCA_041666425.1 Patescibacteria group bacterium | reverse complement strand
TTGGGGAGGAAAGGATTTGCCAAAACTTCGACTGATTTGTTTTTGAATTCGGATGTCGCAAATGGAAAAGGAGGGGTTTGGGGAGGAATTTTCCATTTGCTCCGCTGTTTTCTTTTGGCGAAATTCGGGCGGGCAATTCCGAAAAAGAACTCGCTATTTTTGTTTGACTAAATGGTAAATATTTCATATACTAACTCGTATATAGTTAAGACTTTATATACATACTAACTATAATAGTAAAACTATACGAATATGTCAAACGAAAAATCCATAATTGGGGATAACATAAAGAAATACCGAAACAAACTCGGTATTTCTCAAGATGTCTTATCAAAAAAGGCAGATTTGGCTTTTCATACCATTGCTAAAATAGAAGCAGGCTCAACGCCTAACCCTACTATTGATACTGTCAAAAAAATTGCAGACGCGCTCGGCGTTTCGCTAGATATTTTAATGAAATAAAAATATGAAAGAAAGTTATTTTTTTAAACCAGTTAAAGAAGAAATTGAGAAAAAGAAAGAAACGGTAGAAACAAAACCGCTTACTGCTGGAGAGCATGAGGAAACAGAACAAAAACCAATGACACTAAAAGATCATTGGCTATCTTTACGCCAATCAATTCAAGATAAGTTGGCTATTGAAAAACCTACAGCGGAAGAACAAGAAAAGACGAAGTTGTTGAGCGAACTTATCACGCCTGAATTGATGGCTGAATACAAACAAATTCTGAAAAGTTTTAATGAGAAAACAAAAAAATCAGAAGAACATTTACAAAGAGAATTTATCGACATTAACCATGAAGAACTTTCCAACAATATTGAAAGCTGGATTGAAAATTTAGTCAACGAAGTAAAAAATAAAAAAGAAACGGGACTTGATGAAAATGACATTGAAGAATTGCGTGCTCAATGCTGGTTGCTTTTTGATTCAGTTGGTAGCGTAATGAACACAAAATCACTCGAAAAAGATATTGCTGAATTTTACAAAGGCAAAACAGATGAAAGTGATGAAAAAGAGCAAGAAAAACAAAAATCTGAATTGGTAAAGGATTTACAAAATCGTTACCCATTAGACAAAATTGAAGTTGAAATTTTAGTAGATTTAGTAAAGTCTGATAAGAACGAAAATGAAAACTACTCGCCAAAAATTCTTGTTGAAACAATCTCACGACTTTGGAATGAATATAAGTTGGGCGAGAAAAAAGGAACAATAGCAAAGATTTCTCTCGGATATTTATTGTCTAAAGGCGTAGAAAGCTTTGCCCCTTCATTGTTCCAAAATATAATGGCTCAAGATAAATTTAATGTTGCTGTCTTCCTAGAATATTTTGGGCTAAATAAAGTATCAGAAATCATAGACGCAAAAACAGATATTGAATTGGCAAAGGTGATGAACGAAATCAATCATCAAATCAATGAACGAATAACCAATTCGCTATTTTTTCAAGAGTTTGAATTTATCCATGAAAAATCTTTAGGAGAAATTTTTTCGACATTGGAAAGAGGTAAAAATTCAACCGAGCGAATTTTGCAGGATACTATTTCAAAATTTGCTCCAACATTAGCCGGAATTGGAATGTCGCTCGCTTTTTTAACTAAAATCAATCCAGCTCTTGGCGCGATTGGTATTGGAAGTTTGCCAATAATGTATAAAATTGCTAAAAAACAAAACGACCAAATTTGGCCAATGTACGAAAAAGAGAAACGCGAAGGAGAAAAAATTGCCACTCGTCTCGGTTCTATAAAAAGCGGTTTTGAAGAAGTAAAAACTTCTCCCGAAACGCCGTCTGTTGCTCATCATGTTAAAGAACAAATGGACACGAAAGACACTCTCGGGACGAAAAGATTTATTGAGGAAACAAAAATGCGTCTAAAGCGCATGATTCCTTTTGATATTTCAACTATAGCGGCGGCGGGAATGGGTGGTGTACTTCAAGCGGAGGGCATGATTTCTGGCGGAGCCGTGTTATCAAATATTATTTACTCAAATCAGTTAAACAGACCTGTTCAAGAATTAGTTAATCTTTACTTTAACGAATTTTCTCGCTACATCCAAGATATTCAACGAATGGATGAAATTTTAGGAGCATATGAAAAATTAGATTTGCCTGAGGGTGAGAAAGAAAAAGATCGAGTTCCTGTTTCTAAATTAGAAAATTTTGATATTTCCATTAAAAATTTGCGTTATAAAAACATATTGCGTGGCGTAAGTTTAGATATTAAACAAGGAGAATTCTTGACTATCGCTGGTGCTTCTGGAGCAGGAAAATCAACACTGTTGCGTAATTTAGTCAGTCTATATAAACCAGATGGTGGAGATATAGAAATAGGCGGGGTTAAAAATGATAAAATTAAAAAATATGGAAAAGAATCTGTTTATTCCATAATGTCTTATTGCAATCAAAATCCACAAATTTTTGAGGGTATGACTTTGCGTGAAAATCTTTTGTTGTGGTCAAATGAAGAAACTGATGACGAAAAAATAAAGAAAGTGTTGGAAGATTTGCATTTGGAAAAATTCATTGGAAAACTTGACGAGGAAGTCAAAAATTTATCGGGCGGTGAAAAAGTTAGAATTGGAGTAGCTCGCACTTTGATTAAGGGTGCAAAAATTATGTTGCTTGATGAGCCAACGGCTAGTTTGGATTCTCAAGCCGCAACAGAAGTTAGAAAAATTATTAGTGAAATAAGCGAAAAGTATTCTGACACAACAATTATTTGTGTTTCTCATGATGAAGAATTGATAAAATCAAGTAAGCGGTCGGTTAATATGGCAGAATTACAAAAATAATCCCGCCCGAATTTCGCCAAAAGAAAACAGCGGAGCAAATGGAAAATTCCTCCCCAAACCCCTCCTTTTCCATTTGCGACATCCGAATTCAAAAACAAATCAGTCG
>JBAYHA010000081.1:0-2900 GCA_041666425.1 Patescibacteria group bacterium | reverse complement strand
TCTTTTGGTAAATTTATTTTTTTTATCTGATAAAAACTAAACAAAAAAGAAACTAATCCGGAAAAACCAAAAGCAATTGATGCACCGAATAATTTAAATGGCAAAAAGGCCACAAAAAAAGCAATCAAAACAAACCGCGACAAAGAATCCAAAAATGAGTTTAACGACAGTTCGGGAAATTTTTGCAAACCGGTCAAAACCGCTCGATTGGCGACTAACGGAAAACCGTATAGAAAGCCGATTGAAGCAACCAATAAAATAATCGATTCGGAAATTTTAAAAATTTGACTAAAAAAATTACTGCCAAAAGCAATCAAAACAAAAACCCCAAAACCAAACAAAAACAAAACTTTAATCGCTTTATTGCGTAAAATTTCCAATTCAGCCATTTTTTTATCAGCCAAAACCGAGAATTCTCTAATCAAAGTTGTGCTGATAACTGTCGTAATAATTCCCAATAATGAAGTAAAAGCCATCAAGGCTTGAAAATCGCCATATTCGGCAACAGTCAAATATCTGGTGACAACGGGATGAACCAAAAAACTAAAAATAGAGGCCACGAAACTAACTACGGTCAAAAGAAAAGTTCCGCGGACAAATTTGTCTTGCCACAGTTTTTTAATATATAAATTCATATAAAATTAAAGTTTTTGTTTCTTTTATTTTTTCTAAATTCTGTAAATTATTCAACCAACCATATTTTTGCCAATCAACTTCCTTGGCCAGAATTATATATTTTGGCAGATCATTTGAAACTTGCGGGATTGGCGTTTCTCCCTCATTTTTCAGCCATTCTCCGACTTTATTTCCATCCAAATTTTGACTGTTATCATAAATTCCACCCCATTCCATGTTCGTTCCACTAATTACTGGACAAGAAAAAAAATGCGGCGCCGGATTGGCGACCACCTTGCCAATCCACTGAAAACTCATATACATATGCCACGGCAAAAATATGATTTTATCTTGACAATCTTTTTTATTGATCGTTTCTTGCAAAATTATATTATTAATTTCCGTCCAATCTGGTGGATAATTTGTTGGCTTTACTTGCCCACCAAACCCCCACAGCAAGCCCGGAGCTTGCATAATGATAATTCCGGCCAAAATTATCCCACTCAAAAATTTATTCTTTTCAATAATTTTAAATTTGGAAATTTGCACGACCCCAAATGTTAAATAAAACAAATAAATTGGAATAATTACCGCCACCCACTTTTGCGGTTCGCGAAGTCCCATATAAAATGGCAAATGATTATAAAAAAACATGGAAATTTCTCGGGCTACTGGTGCCTTGATTCCAACCGCTAGCAAAATTGAGAGAACATAAACAAAAATTAAACTTCCGCTAAATATTTTTTCATTTCTACTTCTCTTGTAAAAACTAAGCCATATTCCATAAAAAATTATTGGTAAAAGAAAAAAGAAACTTCGGCCCCAGCCAGCAACTTTGGTTAAATCAACATATCGAAATTGATCCTTGCCCCAAAACCCGGACATAAAAATTACATTTTTGATTGTTTCAACAGCAGTTTTTCCTGATGTTTGAAAAGCCATTAAGTCTTGAGTTGAAATTCCATCTTTCACAAAACCAACAGTTGACGAAGAACCAAGAAAAATCGGCAACAACCAATTTATATTTATCAAAAATATTATTGCAATCGAAAAAAGCAACGAACCAGCTATTTTTAATCCCAGTTTACTTTTTAAAATTTCTTCATTTTTGAAATATAAAGCTGTTATAAATATTAAATAAAAAACACCCAAGAAAAAAATAAAATTCATCGCAAACATCAGACAAAAAGCAATGGAAACGGCCGAAAAAATAATTTTTTTGCAATCCAGATTTTTCCATGCCTCCAATAACAAAGAAGCCGTCAATAATAAAAATCCATAAGCGGCCAAAACACCAACTTGACCGTAAAGAGCTCGATCGTAGACAAAGGGGTTAGATAATGAAAACAAACTCAAAACAAAAATCAACTTTTTATTTACAGCCAACCCATCTCTAAAAAAAAGCTTGGCGATTTTTTCAATTAAGCTTTTTCCAAAAAATAATATTAAACCCAAAACCAATGTAATATAAATTTTCTCAAAAAAAGCTACGGATCCAAAAAAACTGAATGTTTTTGTAATTAAACTTAACAAAAAACTTGAATACTGCCAATTGATTTCTACAATCGGGCCCCAACTTTGATCCACAAAAAAAAGATAACCAGATTTTATAAACCAGGGTAAAACAACCGCTAAAACAATAAAAAAATAACTTGATAGCGGAACGACTTTTACAGATAATTTTTTAAAAAATAGCTTCATTTTAATATTCAGAATAATTTTCTGACGAGACCAGCGTTATATTATTCAAGGTGTTTAATTCCGTTAACTTAGCAATAAGTTCTTGTTCGTTTTCTTTTTTTAATAGACTTATTTTATAAACAACTCGAAAAAAATCAGCCTGTTCATAAATAGGTTCCAAACTGTTCAACCTGTAATCTTGGCAGGTCATTGCTAGAATATCCCCCAATGTCGACTGATTAAAAGTTTCTTTTTTGACCTTAAATGTTAAGAAATATGAACTGTTTGTAAAATTACCAAAATTGTATTTATCCAATAGATACATGGCTAACAAAACCAACGGGGCTCCAATAAACGCGATGTGATAATTTTGTGTTCCTGAAATAATACCAACAACCAAAGAGAAAAAAACAAAAACCAAATCTTTTGGATCTTTTAATGGTGTTCTAAATCTGATAATCGCCAATGTCCCAACAAGACCAAATGCTCTGGCTAAATTGCTACCAATCGCCAACAACACCAAAGAAGAAATTAATGGCAAAATTACCAAAGATAAAATAAAAGATGCAGAATAAGAATTGCCCCGAAAAGTTTTTTTGTAAACC
>JBAYHA010000080.1:0-2991 GCA_041666425.1 Patescibacteria group bacterium | reverse complement strand
TTTTCTGTAAAAGTCGGGACATATTCTGCGATAAAGTTTTTTGGGAAAAGCAGGCTAACGGTTAATGCTTGTTGCGGAGACAAATCTTTGGCGCGAAAAGTAAGCGTATTGGTGTCGGTCCAGGAATAGCCACGGTCGGTTAATTGTTGTTCGGTGAGTTGGTGGTAAAATGAGTCTATGCGCACATTATTTTCTTCGAGATATTTGGGAAAAATTATTTGTGCGGAAAAGTTATCAATCGGTAAAGTCCATTCCGGACCTAGAATATTCCAATAAAATTCATCTTCGTTTTTGTTGAGATGATTGATAATCTTTTTTACTTCATAAACAATTTGGTATTCATTGATTCCTGAAACGGTTTTGTTGGCATTACCGATTTTCCAAGTTATGACATGTCCTTGTTTTGAAGTTGAATAATTGATTTTTTGGCCGGAAAAATCAGTAATTGAAAGTAAGTTTATCGGCATTTCGATAAATCCGGCATCAGTGGAAATGCCGGTTGGCAAAGAGCGAAAAATGCCATGTTTGTCGGGTAAATTTCCGCAGTCGGCGGTGATTTTTTCGGTTATAATTGCCGTGCTGTTATTTGTTAGTTCTATTGTTGTTGCAAAATCTCGGATAACCCAATCAGTGATCGGTTCTGTTGCTGAGATTGTTGTTATGTTCATTAAAAATAAAAAATAAAGCGAAACAATAAATGTGCTTTTGAAAAAGTTTTTCATATTTTTTATATTTTATACAAATAAATTGGCGGATGACCTTTTTGTTCGTCTGTTTTGGTTATTGGCAAGTCGGCAATGGGAAAAGCATAGGAAATTATTTTTGTTCTCGGTCGGCATTCGCGCAAAATTTTTTCTTTTAGTTTTGGCATGATATTTGGCATAAGAAAAAAATAAACAATGTCTGCTGAACGCAAGTCAGCGCGCCAAAGACTTTTGAAATGCAGGGAGGTTTTTTGGTTTTGAAAAATTTTTCGTAGCAAGGAAACAAAGAAAGGAAGAAGAGAAATTTCATAACCAATAGTTTTTGCTCCTTGTTTGGCCATTTGTGTTAATAGCAGTCCGCCTCCGCAACCAAGTTCCATAAAAACTTCGTCGGGGCGTATTTCCGCCAAAGAAAAAATACGCGAATAATCGTGTTTTCTGGTTGGCACCCATGGAGTGGCACTATATCCGGCGATGCCAAAGGATAATAGAATGATAAAAATCGCTAAATTAAAATAAAACATAAGAGTAGCGAGGATTGTTTTTTGAGTTTTGTTGTTTCTATTATATAATAATTTTGTCTTATTTAATAGTTTTGGGATATGTGGTTAAAGAATAGAGTATACAATGGAACTACTATAATTTATTAGTTCCATCGGACAAATCAATTATAAATATAAATAACAAAAAATCCGGTTGAAGCCGGATTTTTTGTCTGGAGCGGTAAACCGGGCTTGAACCGGCGACCTTGTAGCAATGAGCAAGATACCGGAATCGAACCGGCGCCTCAACCTTGGGAAGGTCGCATACTACCATTATACTAATCCTGCTCACTGCTACAAAGATAACTGCTTGCCCAGCGAAGCTCGAATGTAATAAGAGCATAGTTGGGAGCTATTACCGCAAAAGAGATAAATTAAAAACACCTTAAAATTATAGCAAATCATTCAAAATTAGGGAAATTACCGGCTTGACAAAAGTTAGTCCGTTTGCTATTGTGGCTATTCCCAATAAGGGGCAGTTCTTTTTTAGGGAGGTTATTATGCGTCGGAGAAATCTTGGACGTTATGAATTGAGGGAGTCGGATTTTATTATTTGGTTAAAAAGCTTGAGTTTTCTGGAATTGCAAGGGTTAGTCATTTGGCTTATTCGCGCACATTCTTGGATGTCTGGACTTAGTTCTTTTGAAAAAAGGTTGCTCTATTGTTGGGACCGAGATAGCCTGAAAATAGATTTGACGAGAGAGTTGATTGAGAATCGTTGTTTTGTGGCACAGGCAATCAATAATATTTTCTGGAGCACGCGATTTGTCGGACAGCCGTATTATTATTTGTCGGAAATTTTGCCGATAATTAAGGAAAAATTGAGTGACGGGAGTGTTTTGGATGAAAAAAAAGTAATGGAAATAGGTGCAACTATTATTGAACAAGTGGTGCAGATTCCGAGATATGTGGAACACCAATCGGCGGAACGATGTTTGATCAGTTTTCATGCTTTTGGTCGTTATTGTGAGAGATTTTCTTTGCCAAAGAAAGTCGTTTGCTTACGAAAAGTGGGAGAGGATTTTGTTGAGGATTTTTTGTCAGCGACAAAGGTGGATTTGCCAAAACAGGTTGAGGTAGTTAGGTTGATAGATTCTGATTTTCGAAGGGCGCTTTATTATTATAATAAAGCAGTCGGGGCTAGATTCGTGGTTAATGATAGGCAGGACAATGATATTGATAATGGTGTTTATCGAACTATTTTAACGGTCGAAAGACCGATGATGGATTTGCGAATTTAAAAAAACAGCCTCGTCATTACGGGGCTTTTATTTTTGTCTGAATTTTGTTATAAATTAAAATAATTAACATAAGTAGAATAAGTATTAAAGTACTATCAGTGTTTTTACTTATTAACTTATCATACTAATTTTCACTGATTACACTTATTATATTTATTATCACTTATTATCACTTATTATCACTTACTTTATTAATCTATGGCCAAGAAAATAAAAATTTATGATTCCGCTCGCGGATATGATTTGGTGTCCGAGGTTTATGATCAAAAAGAAAAACATTTAAACAGTTTTGAAAAAAGCCGTTTTTTGCCGATGATTGAAAATTGGCGAGGCAAAAAAGTTTTGGATGTTGGCGCCGGGACTGGACGAGTAGCCATAATTTTGCAAAAGATCGGTGCCGAAGTGACAGCTCTGGATATTTCTCCAAAAATTTTAAAAGTTTTGCAAAAAAAAGAGCCGAGAATAAAAACAGTAGTTGCTGATGGCGAAGATTTGCCGTTTGAA
>JBAYHA010000079.1:0-2999 GCA_041666425.1 Patescibacteria group bacterium | reverse complement strand
TTTAGAATTGAGAATTAAGAACAACCCAAAAACAACTTTTATACCCTTTATTTAAATTCCTAAATTGAGAATTATGAATTGTTGATTTTTTAATTTTTAATTCTGAATTCTGAATTCTTAATTTTTTTTATTTAAGTGTTCCCGCGCTTTGTCTGTAATTATTCTACCACGAGTTGTTCTGTTCAACAAACCCAGTTGTAATAAATATGGTTCGTAAACATCTTCAATCGCTTCCATTTCTTCACCGGTCGCAGCGGACAAAGTATTTAGGCCAACCGGACCGCCGGAAAATTTTTCGATTATCGTGCGCAAAATGACACGATCGTTCTCATCAAGACCCAGTTCATCAACATTGAGCATATCAAGCGTTCTAGCCACAATTTCAGCGGTCACAGAGCCGTTATTTTTTACTTCTGCAAAATCACGAACGCGTTTTAAAAGCCGGTTGGCGACCCGCGGAGTTCTCCGCGCCCTTTTGGCAATATCCATGGCGCAATCTTCCGCGAAATGCACTTTTAAAATTTGCGCCGAACGTTTCAAAATGTCATTAATATTCTCTTCAGCATAAAACTCCAAATGATAGGTATTCCCAAAACGATCCCGAAGCGGAGATGATAAATGCGAAATTTTTGTTGTTGCGCCGATCAAAGTAAACTTTGGCAAATCAATGCGCAACGTTTTGGCCGAAGGCCCTTTGCCAATAACAATATCCAAAACAAAATCTTCCATAGCGCTATACAAAACTTCTTCTACCGTTCTATTTAATCGATGAATTTCGTCAATAAACAGAACATCTCCTTCTTCCAGATTTGTTAAAATTGCGGCTAAATCTCCACTTTTTTCAATCGCCGGACCGGTTGTCACTTTTACATTCACGCCCATTTCATTGGCGATAATATGCGCCAAGGTCGTTTTGCCAAGGCCCGGAGAACCATAAAGCAAAACGTGTTCGAGCGGTTCACCTCTTTTCTTGGCCGCGGACATAAAAATATCCAGATTTTCCTTAATTTTGTCTTGTCCGATAAAATTTTTTAATTCCCGCGGACGCAAAGTTGAATCAAGGTCATTTTCACCTTGTCCCAAATTAGAAGAAATTATGCGATTTTTTTCTGTTTCTTTCATATAATAATCCCATTTTACCGTTTTTTTATGAAAATAACAAAAGCCATTGACAAATTCATTAATCCTGCTAAAATTACATTTCGTTGAACTTTGACAATTATCGGAGATAAAAATGAGAAAACTTTGGAGGTTTTTATGAAAGATTTTTATAAAAGAATAGACAAATTCTGCAGTCTACAAAATCGAATTTGGATAATTTTAGGTTTTTATGCTTTTATTGCCCTGCTTTGGCTGGTCATTAATCTTGAAAAAGAAGCCAAAAAAGAAGCCTCCGCGGCTGTTTGCCTTAATGCCGGCTATCAATTAGCAGAAAATTATACTGATTTATGTCAACTTCCTGATGGCACACTAAAATCAATCATTTCAATAAAAAAGGAGTCAAAATGAAAAAAATCTGGAACTTTCTTTGTGAAATTCATTTTGTGAAGCTTGTCGTTTTTTTTGCCATTCTTGCAACGATCATGTATCTTTTCGGAAAAAAGGGCTCGGCTAATTATGAAAAGAAATTGAAAGAGGCAGAAAAAATCTGCAAATCTGCAAAACTTGAAGCAACAACCCTTAATAATGATTACGCTACCTTTGTCTGCCAACTACCGAACGGCGATCTTCGTTCCCTTGAAAAAGTTCAAGCAGAACTTAAAAACAAGGAGCAACCATGAACTCGCTAAAAGAATTTCTATTTGAGAATCTTTTTCCGGAACAACCAGAAGAAGTAAAAAATGCATTGAAAACAAAAGCCACGGAGGAACAAATTGAAGAAGACTTTTCTTTCTCTGTCGAGAGAGATAAATCAAACGTAAACCAACAAAATGTTTTGGGGTTAGTGGAAGAATACTATTCCAAAAAAGGGTGGACTAAAGAACCGATAGTAACATGGAACTCTTTAGTTTTCGAAAAAGATGATAAAAGAATTATTGCCGTTGCAACGCTTATGTGGACATCACTAATGGTTACCATTACTCAAGCTAACGTTTAGGAGTAATAATGAAACAAAAAATTCTAAATTTTGTTCGTAAACATCTAATCCTTAGTATTATTCTTTTCATGAGTTTGATTATGTTCATCTATGTGCTTTTGTTTTATCTTACGATTTCTGCTGAATCGAACATCAAAGAAGAAAATATTAATAAGGCAAAAAGTATTTGTGTTCCCGCCGGCTATGAAGTTTTTGTTCCAGGAAATACTTACCATCAAGAAGTCATGTGCAAACTACCGAATGGCGACTTTCGTTCCCTTGAAAAAGTTCAAGCAGAACTTAAAAATAAGGAGCAAAAATGAAAAAAAATGGCCTTTTTTATCTCTACCTCTTGATAGTGGTCGCCTTTATTTTTTGGATTTTTATACTACCCATAATCAAAATGACTTCACTGCACGAAGAATTTCAAAAGGCAAAAGCCTTTTGCGATGAAAAACAGTTAAAAACAGAAACTAAAGTCGAGGCGGATCTTCGTTCTTTCCAAGAAAAAAAAACTTTTTTCTGCGTTCAACCTGACGGCGATTGGCGACCAATTAATCTATCTGAAATTCAACCACGGAATTAAGTAAAAATAGAGACAACACAACGTGAAGGTTTTATGAAGAATTCAAAAAAAGTAAAAGTTGTTGTGCGCAAAGAAGGCGTTTTTGAAAGAATAAACTTGTTGCGAAGACATGGTTTTGGACTAGGAAAAGAAATTTCCGAAGACGAAATCGAGCTTTTTTTGCTCATTAAGAAACATACCCATCGTTCAAAACGGTGGTTTTTTATTTAATTTTAAACTATTTTCACTCAAAACCTGCCTACCGGCAGGCAGGCTCACCATTCACAAAAGCTTGCCCTTGACAAGGTTGGTAAACGATGTTATACTGCTATTTCAGTTTTTTGTTCTTTGTTTAAC
>JBAYHA010000078.1:0-3003 GCA_041666425.1 Patescibacteria group bacterium | reverse complement strand
TTGAAGATTTGGTAAAAGAAGCGAAAATCGGAGAAACATACACTGGTCCAGTCACAAAAATATTGGACTTTGGCGCATTTGTGGAACTTTTCCCTGGTTCTGAAGGAATGGTTCATGTTTCGGAAATTACAAACAAAGAACGGGTCATGGATATTAATAAATATCTGAAAGTCGGGCAACTCGTCACCGTCAAAGTTAAACTTATCGACGAAAAAGGACGCGTTAATCTGACCATGAAGGGCATTCCGCAAGAGACAGCACCGATTGCGCAAGTATAATTATAAAAAAAATTTCAAAAGAGCCGCGAAAAGCGACTCTTTTGGTTTGTAAAAAAGTATTTTCTCAGGTAAAATTATTCCATGGTTATGCCACAAATTGCAATAAAAATTTATCTTATTTTTTTATCGGCGCTGATAATTACGAGCGCGATTTTGTTTTTCAGTTTAAATAAACCTGATCATCTGGCCGCTTTTGTACCGAAAAACGCAGAAGTTTATCTCCACACCAGCTATAATTCGTTCACAAACTTAAAAACAGACTGGCAATTCGCAAGTGTAAACTTACTAGCGCAAAAAAGCGCACTGACTTATAAAGACTGGCGCACTGTAATCGATACAGAACCAAAGGAACTCGCCGCATTCTCCGTCAATGGTCAATTCTTTTTGCTTGTTAAGAACAATCGCAAACTTAAAAACTTGTTGGAGACAACAACAATCTCACACTCACTCAAAGGAAATACTGTAATTTTTCCGGAATTTCAATTTGGTGACGAGGAATCAACAGAATCCTGGATTGCACAAAAAACAACAAACCTAAACTTTTCCGATTTTATTTTAATGACCAACGATTTTACCAAGTTTTCATTCCCCATAAGAATCGCACAGACAGAACCGATGTTAATAAAAGGTAATATAAAAGGTGAGACCCTACGATTCAAACTAAATTTAGAAGAAGAAATTCCTTTTTTTGAAAATAAATCCGCAATTTCCCCGCAAGTATTCCCAGATAATACAAAAATATATCTTCAAAACATTTCAAAAGATTTTTTCAATTACGAAGCAGAATCAGTAGAAGATAATATTAAATATCTCCTTCTAAAATCATTTCCGACAATAGAATATTTAGAAGTCGAAGATGGTTTTGTGCTAAATATCGACAAAACAATAATTTCCAGCGCGGAGACTGAAAGAGAAATCTCAAAAATACTGGCAAAAATTTATCCAATTGAAGTCACTAAAAGCTTGCCCGATGGCTCTATCGCAAAGCATTTGATTGCCGATGAGTCAAAATGGCAATTTATCGATCAAAGTGGCGGCAGAATTCTAAAAAATTCGGAAATTCCTTTTGAATTTGAACTATTTAGTGGCGAAAGTAACCTTAGCTTAAGTGTTAGAAAAACAGGTTCAATTGCAACTTACACAAATTCCTTTTACGAAAATGGCCAATTACAAAATCCATTAGTGAGTCTTTGCCCAATTACAAAAAAACAAAACAAAATACTTATCAACACAAAACAACAGGGGATAAAAGATATCAACACACTGTTGATAAGTCAAAAATCGGCCACAACAATTGATATTTGTATAGATTAATTGAGTTATCCACATTTTATTCACTTTTAATAGCTGAACAACAATTGTGTATAACTCTTTTTATTTATATAAAATTAGAAAGAATTCACACCCACCTTTGACCAAGCAATCGGTGCATGGTATAATGAATATGTCAGACAACGATCCACGCATCCTGTCTACATAAAAATAAAAGTTCTTTCGCTCTTTCAATCCTTTCTCACAAAAAGGAACAACACTCTTTTAATATCTCACTTCTCTTTTTGAACTGAGTCAACCAGTTCGGAAACAAAACAAAAACAAAAACGAAATTACTGGTGATTCTCCTAGAGAATTTCCACAAGATAGGTGAGAGATGCCTTGTTGGCCGGGCGACACAATTCCCGCATTTGTGTGCTTCTGGATGCGCTTCCTGCGTATCTACAAGCGCCACTGGGAAAATTAGGCGCGAATACGCCATTCAACAAAACTTTAGTTGGGCGTTAAATCGCGCCTTTTATAATTGGCAAAAGAAAAACAATAAAACCGTTTCCATGGACTTGGCAAAAAATTCATGCTATACTTCTTTTAACAAATGAAAATTATTTCAATACAAATCATATGACAAAGCAAGAATTGCAAACAATTAAAGAAAAGCTGTTACAGCAAAAACAAAACTTGGAAGAAGAATTATCCAAGATTGCCACAAAAAACCCAAAAAATGAAAATGATTATAATGCCAATTTCGAAGAATACGGCGCTGATCCGACTGACAGCACGGAAGAAGTTGTAAAATACAGCCTCAATTTAACCCTGGAAAAAACCTTGGAAAAAGAACTCGAAGATGTTGGCAAATCACTAAAACGAATTGATGAAGGCAATTACGGCAATTGCAAATATTGCAAAGCGCCGATAAATGTCAAAAGATTAATGGCAAGACCGACTTCAAGCGCTTGCATTACCTGCAAAACAAAACTAAAATCATTGTAATTCAAATGCGTAAATATCTTTTGGCGAGTGCCGGTGTGATACTTGCCGATCAACTGATTAAATTTATTAGCTTAACAAAAATCCCTGCCGAAGGGATTTTTGCGGTTTCAAAACAATATTTGCACATTCTATTTCAAATTTCTTTCAACCAAAACCTCGCTTTCGGAGTGCAACTGCCAAGTTTTATTATCATTCTTTTACCGATAATCACGATTAGCGCGCTGAGTTATTGGTTAATTCGCAATAAACTCAACTCAAATCGTGAAAATTTTGCCTTGGCCTGTATCATCGGTGCGGCTATATCCAATTTAAGCGATCGATTTTTTTACGGGGGTGTGGTTGATTTCCTTTCTGTTTCCATTTATAATTTTTCTTGGCCGAGTTTCAATTTTGCTGATATAATTATTACTGTCAGCGCAATATACATTATCATTAAGTCTTTATTCAAATATGAAAAAACTGC
>JBAYHA010000077.1:0-3009 GCA_041666425.1 Patescibacteria group bacterium | reverse complement strand
TTACTGTATACAGCCAATAATCTCCGCCAATCAGCGAGAGAACGAACCAAATCAAAATAGTTGTTTCCATCAAAATAAAAGCCAACCCAATTATTTTTTTCTTTCAAACTCATTCTCGTCCTCCTCAATTTATGGACATTCAACAAAATCATAATTATACAAAATATTCGTGTCCAGACAATATGTCACTGTTTGAAAATTTTCAAGAACCATTATTTCCGAATAGCTCCACAAATATCTATTTGTTTTCAAAACCTCGGAAACTTGCGGATGTTCAAACTTCAACTCTCGCAAAACGCCCTTTTCCGTATACCAAAAATTCAATGCCGGTAAGCAAATTAAAAATACAAAAAATAACAATCCAACAATACCTCCAACAGCACTGTCCATTTTCTTATTAAGTTTTGGACCAAGTGGTGCATCATTCATTGGCGCTCCTTATTTGTCGATACAGTCCCAAAAGTTATAATTATACAAAATATTCGTGTCCAAACAATTTTTACAACATAATCTTTTCGGCTTCGGGGACAGAATGCAAAAACTCACTTACTCCATGATAATATTGTTGTAAATTAACATCTTCTAATGCATTCAGTTTCACCAACCGATCCTGAAGAAAAAGCTCCCTTTGTTTTCTAACAAAGTCTTCTTTGTGAGCCAATCTTTGATCTTTTTCCTTTCTCCACTTTTTAACAAAGAAATAAAGAATCAAAGATGAACAAAAAACGTAAGGCGCGAAAGCCAATTTAAATAAAATAAAAAATAAAGAGGCAAAAACACAAAACCAAGCCACAACATGAACCTTTCTCACATTAATTGTTTCTTTCCTAATCTTTATCAACTCTGGCACATTTTTTTGATGATATTCAGTGTAAGCTTTTTTGTAATCTTCAATCAGTTCCGTGGTTCCAAATCTTTGCATGCTTTTTACTTCCATTAAAAACCTCCTTTTTTTTCGGTACAATCCCAAAATTCGTAATCGTAAAAAATATTGGTATCCAAACAATAAACTTTTGGTTGCCCGTTTTCCATAACCGCTATCTTCGCAACAACCCAAAACTTGCTCGTTGTTTTTACCACTTCGGAAATTTGCGGATGTTCTCTTTTCAACTGCTTTTCCACTCCAACTTCTGAAAACCAAACATTGGCCATGGGCAAAGCGCTCAGCGAAACCAAGAAAAATAAACCAACCAAATCAATCATCAACCCAACAGTGCTAAAACCATGATTTTTTTCATTTTTTACTTTTTTGTCATCAAAATAAAAATAAGCAACAAAGAGAAAAACCATGATGTGCAACAAAACCGACCCGGCAAATGAAAAATAACCTTCTAAATCCCAACTTTCATAGAAAATACTATTATACAAAAACCCCACAAAAAACAACATGACAAAAACAGTCAGCACCTGCAAAAGTTGCCGAAAAGTAATGCTTTTTTGACCGATTTTAGACAATCTTTCTATCAAACTCATTTGCTACCTCCTTATTTTTACAAAAATTGTCAAAGGACACAGGAAATGGTAATTTACCTTAAATTATAACTTTTGTCAATCTTTCTTAGCGGCACTGTAACATATTTGGTTGGTAAAATGGCATAATTAGGTGTAAAATTAAAGTAAATCTAAGTATTAGTAATAGATGTTAATATGAAAAAAAAGAATTAGATGTAAATATTGCACTAGTTTAGACACTCATAAATATGGTTGTCGACGATGGAAATGTACAAAATGCAAACGGACATTTAGACCAATAAAAAAGCAACATAAAATCGACAAAAGATGGCTAAATAGTTATTTGCTTGACGGATCTTCACTACGAAGACTTGGAATTCGTTGGAATATTTCACACATGACGGCATATAGACGAATACAACGAACACAAAAAAATAATATTAAAGAAGAAAAATTAATCGTTTTTTTTCGAACTATTAAAAGCTCTCAAGTTTATCTTGATGCAAAACATTTTGTTCTCGGCAACCTTCCTTTTACATTTTATTTAATTTTGGATGTGCACACTAGATTGCCGCTTGCCTGTGTTTTATTGCAACGATATGAATTGCGAACTGGTTATGATAAAATTCTTAATCATTTAAAAGCTAAAAATGTTCAAATTAAGGCAATAATCAGCGATGGACATAAAGGGTTGCAGGCTTCTATTAAAGATCATTACCCAGAAGCAATTCATCAAAGATGTGCTGCTCATGTTTTACAAGAAGCATATCGAAAATTAGGCGGAAGAAGATTTACAAAAACAATTATTGCGCGAAAAATATGGCCGATTATGAGAAATATTGCTCTTAAATTTGATAATTATTTTTCTGCAAAAATGTATTTGTGTAGAATGAAGAAAAAATATCCTACATACTTTAAAGCTTTCAAAGTATTTGATAAACAATTAGTTGGAATTTATCAGTTTGAGAAAAATAAAGAATTAAACATTCCCCGAACTTCAAATCAAATTGAAAATTTTATGGGATTTTTGGAACAAAGATTAAAGACTATGAGAGGAATGAAGACACCCACAAATGTTATCAAAATCCTTTGTTCCTTAATCCAGATAAAGATTAAAAAACCAACCAATTAGTGTTACAGTGCCTTAAGCAATGACAACAAAAAATCGCCGACTCGTGTCGACGATTTTTTTATTTTAATTTATTTTTCAGTTTCCTCACCATTATCAATGAGTGAAGTTGAAGCGATTATATCTTTGCCGGCTTTAAATCTCATAAGTCTGACACCCTGAGTATCTCGGCCGAGAATGGAAATAGTGTCAAATGGCATTCTGATCATCTGCCCGGCTTTGGAAATCACCATCAAATCTTGGAGTTTTGCCTCTTCATCACTGACAATTTTGCCGGCGACGACTTTGCCTGTTTTGCTGGAAACTTTTAACGTTCTGATTCCACTACCACCACGATTTTGCACTTTGTAATGTTTTAATTCCGTTCTTTTGCCAAAACCGTTCTCAGCAATACTCAAAACTTGCAGTTCTTTTTCTCTTTTTGGATC
>JBAYHA010000076.1:0-3173 GCA_041666425.1 Patescibacteria group bacterium | reverse complement strand
TGTCGAGAATGCCACAAGTAAATGCCATGCTCCAAGAAAAAATATCAGAAATTATCAGCCAAAAAATTGAGGTGCCTTTTGATTTTTTTATTACTTTGACCAAAGTCGACTGTTCCCCTGATTTAAAAAACGCCCAAGTTTTTGTGAGCGTTCTACCGATTGCCAAAGAAACCGAAGCTTTGAAATTTCTCAACAATCGCCATCGCGATATTCAAAAATTTATGTCCAGAAATTGGCGCTTGAAATTTTTGCCGATGTTAACTTTTGTCGGTGATGAAACCGAAGAGTTCGCCCATAATATTTACAACACTCTCGATAATTTAGAAATATAAAAAAGATCTGAAAGGTTGAATTTATGTTTGGTTCGGAAATTTTGCGAGCAATCGACAATTCCAAAAAAATAATCCTCATTTGCCATCGTCATCCGGACTCCGACACTCTCGGTTCGGCAGGGGCGCTGGCTTTTTTTATCGAAGAAAAAAATAAAAACGTGGAAATTTTTTGTTCTACGGAAATTTCCGGCGGACTTGATTTTTTGCACCTGCAAAAATTTTATAATTACCAACCTGATTTTCAATCAGCGGAACTGTTGATTTGTCTTGATTGTGCGGACGAAAGACAGACCGGTCTCACACAAAATATTTTTGCCGAACAACGAGAAAAAATAATCAATATCGATCATCATCTCACCAATACCCAATTCGGTTTGACAAATTTAGTTTTGCCCGTCAGCTCAACTTGCGAAATAATCTGGCAAATTTTTGCGGAAAACAGTTTGCCGATAAACGAAAATCAAGCCACGGCTTTGCTCGCCGGTATTTTGACTGACACCAATTTTTTTAGCAATGGCGCAACCAACAAAGAAGTACTTTTTATTGCCGGCGAGCTGCTGAAAAAAAACGCAGACAAAAATTTGATAATTTCTTCTCTTTTGCAAAGAAACAGTCTGGCGACATTAAAAATTTGGGGGAAGATTTTGAGCTCCGTGGAATTTAACGCTCACTATGGCATTGCCAGCGTTGTTTTGCCAATAGAAAACGAAATTGTTAATGATGTTTTTGAAGGTTTGGCCAACTTTTTAACCAAAATGCATGAAGCAAAAATTATCATGGTTATTCGCGAAAATCCAAACGACGAAATAAAGGTCAGCCTGCGCACCACCCGCGACAATATCGATGTTGCGCAAATCGCCAAAAAATTCGGCGGAGGCGGACACCAAAAAGCGGCCGGTTTTTCATTAAAAGGAAAATTAATGAAGACAAATAGTGGCTGGACAATATTTTAAAGCGGACTTTTTATATTGCGAAAGCCGTAATCGGTCATTTGCGTGTAAATCTGCGTGGTGCGAATATTGTTGTGGCCGAGCAGATTTTGAATATACCGAATATCCACGCCGTTTTCTAACAAATGCGTGGCAAAACTGTGTCTGAGCGAATGAAAAGTCGCTCTTTTTTTTATTTGCGCCAAATGCAAACTATTTTCAAATATTTTTTGCAAAGTTCTAGCTACTAATTTGCCACCACGTTCACTTTCAAAAACAAAATCGTCCGGATTTTTGCCCAGAATAAGTTGAGCTAATTTTTCTTTTATTTTTTCCGGAAAAACCGAACGCCGATCTTTTCGCCCCTTGCCCTCTCTGACAAAAACAGTCAATTCCGAAATGGAAACATCCGCAACTTTTAAATTAACAACTTCGGAAATGCGCAAGCCGGCGCCATAAGCCAAAGCCAAAATCAAATAATGTTTCAAATTTTTGACCACCGCCAATAATTGCTGAACTTCCTCTCGGCTGAGAATTACCGGCAGTTTTTTTGATCTTTTGGCGAATTTTAAAGTAATTCTCGAACAATGACAAATTTGCTCATAAAAAAATTTAATTCCGTTTAATCTCTGGTTAATTGACTGCGAACTGTATTGCCTATCCTGTTTTTCCAATAAATAACTTTTTAGTAAATTTAGGTCAAATGGAAGCAATGGCCGTTGGATAAATTTCGCGTAGTCAACTAACGCAAAACTATAAGCCTTAATCGTTTTTGAGCTATAATTGCGAAGTTTTAACTCGTTTTTGAGCTCTTGTTGAGCGCTTTCTAAATTCATAAAAATTTGTTATGATTAAAATGTTATTTTAAACATAACATCAATTCGCATATACTCCCAAATCGTGGGGTAAAAGCGCCAACAATTCGCCTAATAACGAGTTATCTGAAATTTATTTTTTCGCCCTATTTTTTTTACGATATGACAAAGCTCTACAATCAAAAAAAGTTATGGATTGGTAAGTGGGAAAATGGCAAGGTTAAAGCGGTAAACAACTACGCCAGAAGAAGTTTTTCTGAAATCAAAAAGCACGGTGAGTTAAAGACGCTTCTGGATTTGGGTTGTGGCGCGGGACAAGACGCCGTTTATTTTGCTAAACAGGGTTTGCGAGTAACCGCGGCTGATTTTTCTGAGTCAGGTTTACGATTTGTCCCGGGAGGCGTTAAAAATTTGGAATCAGTTTGCCTTGATATCTCGGATTTAAACTTGAAAAACAATTCATTCGACGTTATCTATGCCCACCTTAGTCTTCACTATTTTGATGATAACGCCACAACCCAAATCTTTAATAAACTGTATTCCGTGCTTAAAAAAGGCGGTCTGATTTTTATCAAATGTAAATCAAAGGATGATGCGCTTTATGGGATAGGTGAAAAAATCGAGTCAGATATGTTTTACAAAGATAATCATGTTCGCCACTTTTTTACCAAAGAATATATGAAGGAGAAATTGGCGAAGTTTGATTTGATAAAAATCAGAAAAACTTCTTCTGTCTATCGCTACTATAAATCTGCATATATTGAAGCGATTGCCACGAAAAAATAGGGCGAAAAAATAAACATCAGATAACAACGCATATCTGGCTCCAAAATTTTTCATTATTTATATTTCAAGGAGTGAAAAATTTTCTCGACCCAAATTTTCATCCCTTAGTTCGATGAAGGTTTAGGCGGAGATAATTAAACAAAGCATTGCCTGAAATAAAAGGTTTATCCTGCTAAATCGGGATGAAAACTTCAGATGATGCGTAAACGTTAAGCGAAATAAAGCCCAAAAATTAATTTATGATTTATAAAGTATCTTTACCAAATTTATTATACGGCCATTTGATGCCCCCAGAAGATTCCATGATGACG
>JBAYHA010000075.1:0-3239 GCA_041666425.1 Patescibacteria group bacterium | reverse complement strand
CTTTAGCCGGGTGAATAATTTTTTTGTAGTATGCCAAGGTTTTTGCCAGTTGATTTTGGTTTTGCCAGTAAAAATGGACATGATTTTTTGCCAGAGAATAATTGGCAAAATGAAAATTGATTTTAACAATCCATTGTTGTTGTGATGGGCAGATAAACCTTTTAATTTGCCGGAATGTGTTTTTATTTTTCGCCAAAAGCCAAAAAGCTTGCCGATTTTTTCGGTAATATTCAAGGACATGTTGGGAGTCAAATATTTTTCGGTGTTCTCGGTGGTATTGATCAGTTTGTCAATTGATTTGTGTGAAATTTGCGCTTCATTGGGTTGTTTTTGTTCTTCCATTTTGACAAAAATGGCGCAGTTGGTCAGATATGAACCGTTTCGATCATTGTTGATTAGGGTTTTTAAGTAATCAATTGAGCTGTGAAATTTGTTGGTTGTCAAAATTTTGTTTATTTTTTGTGCCGGTAGGTAGTTGGCAAAAATTTCTGTGCAAAAGTAAAGAATATCATGAAAAAAAATCTGCCCGCTGAGCGTGGAGGAAAAAATCTTTAGATTTTTGGTCATTTTTTCTTCTTTTGTGGCCGGTGAATTGTCAACAATATTGATAACCTTGTAGTTGTTTTGTTTTGTTTTGTGTAGGAGATAAGCGGAAATCAAACCTTGTTGGGCAAAAATAAAATCAATGGTTTTGGTTGTTTGGTTGGGCTTGGCGATAGCGATAAGATAATGCAGATTTTCTAAAACCAAGTTGATATTGCCGATTTGGATCATTTCGGTAAGCGAAGAGTT
Source organism: Patescibacteria group bacterium (assembly GCA_041666425.1). Lineage (GTDB taxonomy): Bacteria > Patescibacteriota > Patescibacteriia > UBA11705 > JABHMO01 > JBAYHA01. The sequence goes on along the minus strand of JBAYHA010000075.1, from coordinate 2,447 downwards.
GGTTTTTTGGAGTGCATATTCAAAAACCGTCTCCAAATTCAATTTTTGCGGATCTGGAGAAGTATTGATTTGGTTGTAATAGTTTTCGTTCAGGGTGTTGATTATCAACTGGGAAATTTTTTGAGCTTCGTTTTTTTGTGTGGCTCGAAGTTCAATAACTCCCATCAAATAACCGCCATGGACACCTTTGTCTTTTGGATAGACGATAAAATCTTCACAGCGGTAATTGTCGGAGGAATCTTTGGCAGGGATGAAAATTTCGCCAATGCCGATATCGTGGTTGTTCTCCATATTAAAAAAGTCATTAGTTGACTGTTTGCAAGTATCTATATTATACTATAAATGAAAGCATAAGCAAATATAACCTGTGTAATATGTTTGAACAACTTTTTGGCTCAAAAACAAGGGTAAAGTTAATGAAGCTGTTTTTAGAGAATAAGAATCAAAAATTTTTTGTTCGAGAATTGACCAGATTGACCGATTCTCTTATAAATTCAGTCAGAAGAGAATTAAATAACTTAATTGAGCTAAAAATCATCAAGGTTGATGAACTTGTCGAAGATACAAAGTTGGCAACTGGCGGTGAAAAGAAGGGAATTAATACCAAACGATTTTATTATCTTAATGTCAATAATATTTTTTTGCCTGAATTGAGCAATCTTTTTGCCAAGGCTAAACTTTTTATCGAAAAGAAACTTCTTGAAAAGATAAAGAAATTGGATGATTTGTTGTATGTTTCTTTTGGTGGAATTTTTACTGATGACGAAACAGCCAGTGTTGATATTTTGCTGATTGGCAATTTTGACAAAAGTCAGGCCAATGAGGTTATGGTTGATTTTGAAAAAGAAATTGGCAAACCGATTCGTTATACTGTTTTGACTGAGAATGAATATGTTTTGCGACGAGAAATTGCCGATCGATTTTTGTTGGACATTTTGAATAATCCAAAAAAATTGGTAATTCTTGATTTATTAGAAAAGGGCGTTGCTTTAAAAAATGATGAACCCGAAGAAAATTAATAATATGAAACTTTTGTTAGAAACAACCGAAAACAGTCATTTTGCCGTAGCTTTTGGTGCAGGCAAAAAAGAAAAAATAAAAGTGGTCGAAAAACCATATTCACAATCGGAACTTTTGTTAACCACGATAAAAAAAATCTTGGGGGACGAGAAGCCTCAAGAAATTTTTGTTATTGATGGACCGGGGCAGTTTAGTGCTTTGCGCACGGGAATCGCCTGCGCTAACGCTTTGGCTTTTGCTTATGAAATTCCGGTGTTTGGTTTGCGGTTAGAAAAAAAATGGCAAGAATTAGCGGAAATGGATAGGATGAAAGCGATTTGGCAAAAAATTTGTTCAGGCGAATTTATCAAATTAAAAGGGGATTTTGTGAAGCCGTTTTATGATAAGGAGCCGAATATTACAAAGAGTTTATAAAGTGGAAAGTATAAAGTTTATAAAGTAGTGATGTAAGGAAGAAAAGGAACCCCTCGACTACGCTCGGGGCAGGCGCCAGAACAGAGGAATAATTCCTTTTTGTCATTTCGACCTGCCTGCGCGTAGCCGAGCAATGCTTCGGCGGAGGCACGGCCGAAGGAATGAGTGGAGAAATCTGTATTAAAAAAATTAAAATAGTTTTTGAGAACAGATCTCTCCACTCGCCAAAAGCTCGGTCGAGATGACAAAATGGGGATAGATTTGTCGAACCACGACAAAATTACAAAAGTTTTTTCTTTTTTATGGTTCGACAGGCTCACCATGACAAAGAAAAAAATATTCCATATTACTTTATGAACTTTTCCCAACGGGATCACTTCGTGATAACTTTATAAACTTTACAAACTAAAATTATGCCCAAACAAAAACCAAAACTAAAAACATCGATCAAAGTTATTTTGATAATTGTCATGGCGTTATTTACTATTGGAATTATTGCTACCGGATTTTTTTGTTGGAAGAAATTTATTTCACCAAAGTTTGAAAAGAAACAAGCGGTTGTTGTGAATGAAGAAGTCAAAAAAGAAGTAAAAGATCAACCCTGTTGCGATTGGCAAAAATATCAGGATTTGCACCAAGAAAACTCAGTATTAAAAAACGAAAATGAACGATTGCAAACGGCCGTTAAAGTTTTGACAACTTCTGCTGCCGAAAAAGCGGTTATGGAAACTTTTACCGATAATGATATTAAGTTGTCTTTTCAATATCCCAAATATTGGGGACCGGTAACTTTGAGTGAAAAATATGAGCCAAGTGATAAAAGTAGGACGATTGTTTTTCAAGGATTAAAAAGTCAACATGTTATTGGGGTTGGTAATCCCGACATTGAGACTTTGGGACATGGCGGGTCGTTTTGGGGTTTTGCTGATAATATAAATAATGAGGAACAAATCAAAGAAATTTGTTTTTTAAATGAAGGGTGTCAATTGCTAAATAATAAAAACGGTATTTTG
>JBAYHA010000074.1:0-3497 GCA_041666425.1 Patescibacteria group bacterium | reverse complement strand
CTAAAAGTTCACAAACCATTTTTACAAATTCTTTTCTTTTCTCGAGCCATTCTTGCGACTTGTTTTCCCTATTACCATCGTAATCATAAAAAAATTCCTTGAGTTCAGGTTGTATATCCAAATACCAGTGAGGGTTGGAAAAAATATTTATGTATTCGGTGGGGTTTATATATTTGTACGCTTCTTTGAATTTCATGGTAGCAAAATAATTAAATTTTTATTTCGTACAACTCGTTTTTATGCGAAATGTTTGCATAAAAACGAGTTAGTGTAGCCTATAAATTTTGTTATTGGTCCGAATTTTTCTCCGGCGGGGGCAGAGTTTCTTTTGGTAAAATTATTCTTTTCATGTTTTTTATATAAGCCCAATGCAAAAGCAAATGAATACCGATTAAAAATAATAACCACCCTCCGATACTATAATGGAATTCTCGCCACAGATATTTGGGAATCAACCAAAAAGTTCTGACGGACCGATCGAACTTATCTTCAAAAAGAGTGTATGGCAGAACCGAGATAATATTCAAAATAAAGACAAAAAATGTAAAAATGTTAAAATAAGCCAAATGCTTTGGTTTTATTTTTGTTGATAATTTTTGCAACATGATTTTGTCTTTTAATAATTTTCACTTTGGACTTGATAAAAAGCGGTCGGATGATCGCAACTGGGGCATTTTTCCGGTGCTTTTTTGCCAATGTGCAGATAACCGCATTCGCGACAAATCCAAACTACCTCCTCGTCTTTTTCAAAAACCTTGCCTGCTTGAATATTTTCAATTAACTTTAAATATCTGGCTTCGTGATGATTCTCGGCAATGGCGATAGCGCGCATACGAGCGGCGATTTCTGAAAAACCTTCTTCATCGGCAATGACTGCGAATTCCGGGTACATTTGGGTATATTCGTGATGTTCTCCAGCTACAGCCGCTTCGAGATTTTTTAACGTATTTTCATAAACAGTCGGACAGGCTGTTTCGACGGTAATTTCTGCTTGGTCGCCTTTTAGTTTTTGGATATGTTCAAAAAGTCGCTTGGCGTGTGTTTTTTCTTGTTCGGCTGTTTCTAGAAAAATTCCGGCAATTTGCTCCAAGCCTTCTTTTTGTGCTTGTCTGGCATAATAAGTATAGCGATTACGAGCTTGTGATTCTCCGATAAAAGCTTTGGTTAAATTTTCAAGTGTTTTTGACATAATATTTTTATTATTTATTATTTTTTAAACATTCCCAACATTTACCCTGAAAGCTGAGATTGGTTTGTTCTACCTTGCCAAAACTGTGTGCTTTTTTTTGCGCATGATTTTCAATCATTTCCATGGCGCCTTTTTCAAAATTTATATTTTTTACCAATCCGCATTCGGAGCAAATAAAATGGCAGTGTGTCTCACCTTTTTTGTGATAGTGGCGGATATTTTGCTTGTCAAAAACCATACCGATTTTGTTTTGTTTTTCCATGTCGGTTAAGGTTTTTTCCAAGTTGATGAGCGTGAGGTCTTTGATTGTTTCTTTTAATATGGAGAAAATTTCCGGAGCGGTGGGATGTTTTTCCGGTCGATCAAAGAGATTCAGGACTTTTTTTTCGGAAAAATTATTGTTGTTATTTTTTTGTTTAGTCATAATTGGAGCTATTGGTGGCACTTTCTATATTTTACCCTATTTTTTGCCAAAAAGAAAAGGCGTGATAACACCCAATAAAAAATTATTATATGGCGATCACGCCTAATTTGCCTCGCAAGCACGTTTTTGGAGAAAGTATGGAGGCTTTCTCACAAGAACATAATGGCCGTTGAGGACGTTGTGGAACCCAAGTTACCTTTTATTGGTGCTTGTCGCAAGGGACAAGACCGAATTTCTTGTTTTCGTTTTTATTTTTGTTTTGTCTCAACATGCAGTTGAGGGTTGAGGGAGTGAGATTAAGCTTCCTCAGAGAAGTAGATGTAAAATAAAAAGTAGACAGGGTTTGGAGTGCGGTCCCAAACATGATAAGTAATGAAAAACTTATTGTTGGGAGTTAAATTGTGAATAAAGAGCGAATGAACAAATAATTTGTGCAAGAATTGGTATGAGAATCAACTCTTACACTTCTATTATAGCATGGGGGGAATGTTCGGTCAATGGTTTTTGTGTTTTTTTGTTTAAATTTAAAGAGATTTGCCAATATTTATGATAAATTGGCTATTAAAGAACTGTGGATAAGTCTGGGGAAAACCCTACTTTATCCACAGCTTTGTGTAAGCTATTCTATACAAACAGCCAAGTTATCCTCACCTTTGTTGATAATAGCTAAATGTTGAAAAATATCAGAGTCTATTTTTTTATAGAAGTTTTGTTTTGTTTTTTGCAGGCAGGAGTTGACAAAAACCGGCAGAGATGTCGTTTGTTCAGATGTATTTTTGCCATAAACTATTTTCCAGTTGGAATTTTCTCGGGACAATGTTAATGGAAACGGTGTTTCTTGTTTCCAAAGATTGTAGAGATTGTTGTTTTCTTTGGTTTTTTGGAGCTCCCAGTCATTTGGCTCTGCCCATAGAGCTCGCGCAGTGGTGCCATCAGGTAAAGTTTTACTTTTGATTGAGGGGAAAGTAAAGGCAAAAGTTTCTTTAATAATATCGGCGAGTTGTTCGAAAGTTAGATCTTGCGCAAAAATTATAAAATCCGCCGTTGTTTGGTAGGATTGGTGTTTGGGGATGTTTTTTAATAAGTGAAAATAGATGTTTTCTGGCAAAAATTCTGTTTCGGAGAAACTTTCTTTTGGCAAATTATTTTCGAAAGATACTAAATTCTCTGGCAAGCCATTTAAATTAAGCAGATTCTTTTTTGCAAAATTGTTATCAAAGCCAATTCGGTTGCCTTTTACGGTTAATTTTATTTTGCTGGTGTTTTCAATTCGTCCGGAAATGGTTAAACCACCTGATAGATCTTTTTGTATAAAGTAGTTGGTGAATTTTTTTAGCGATTGTCCGTTTTTGAAATAAAGTTGCCAATCTTCAAACATGGTTAATCGTTTTTGTTTAAGCCAATCGTTTTTTAATTGGGTATTATTTTTTGGAAAGGATAAAACACCTTGATTTTCCAAATACGCGATTTTAGAGCCTTGAAGTAAGTTTTTGTTTTTTTTGTTATTATCAATTAATCCAAAAATTTGTCCGTTTATGGAATATAAGCCAATTCTGGTATTATTTTGCAAAAGTTGTTGCCAGAATTTTTTTGGCAAATTACTTTTGGTTGTTAATATTTCGAGCAAATAATTGAATTTGGTGCTTTTGACAATGTTTGTGGTTTTTATTTGCGCGTAGGCTTCAGCTTCGCCTGGAGTGAATTTGAGAAAGTGGTCATGGGGATTTGATAAAATAAATAACAATAAACAAACGGCAACCATTGTCGACAAAATCAGAATAATAAATTTACAATAAACTTTTTTTTGATAAACAAGTTTTAGTTCTTCAGAAAATTTCATACTTAATTCATTTTAATATGATCATATAAGTAGTTTAACGAATT
>JBAYHA010000073.1:0-3601 GCA_041666425.1 Patescibacteria group bacterium | reverse complement strand
GTTTTGGATGATGCTGTAAATTTTCTGATGGTATTTTTGTTTTAACCAAGCTTGGGAAAAAGTGTTGGGCACGCCGATAATCACTCTACCGGCGGAATTTTCGATGATAAAAGTGTTTTTGAGCCAAGTGGTAAAACTCGCTTTGCTTAGATCCAACTCCAGTTCTCCTAAAACAGATTGCCAAAGTTGTTGATTTTTGTCCTCCATAGTTTTTGTTTTTAAATTAACTTCATTTTACCTTGATAAATAACTGTGGACAAGTAAAGAAAAAAAATATTTTGTGCACAACCTGTTAATCAACTGGGGATAACTTTGTCAATAGCTATTTTAATGCGCAAAAAGAAAATATGCAAGAAAAATTTAGCAAAAAAAAATTTCCTTTAATTTTATACAATAAAAACACTAATTATTGACATTAAGAAAATTTTGGAGTATACTATTTTTATAAAAAATTAATAGCCCTTTTGCAGTTTTTGAATACTTGTCAGCAAATACTGTGAATAATTTTCAAATTTATGGCAACGAAAAGAACTTATCAGCCGAATAAAAGAAGAAAACACAAGAAACATGGTTTTTTGGTTAGAATGGCCAGCAAGGATGGTCGCAAAGTTTTGGCCAGAAGACGCAAGAGAGGACGCAAAAGTTTGACTGTTTCTGATCGCAACAAATAATCTTCATGGATTTTTACGAAAAAATAAGCTAAAATTAAATTAGCTTATTTTTTATCAATATGTTGAACAAAAAAAATCGCATTAACAAAAAAACAGAGATTGATAGATTTTTCGGATTGGGTTTTGGCAAGGATGGTGGCAAAAATTTTTCCAATGAATTTTTTGTTTTGAAAATAATAAAAAGAAAAACGGACAAGCCATCACGTTTTGGGTTTGTTGTTTCCAACAAAGTGGACAATCGCGCCACGCAAAGAAATTTGCTAAAAAGAAGATTGCGGGCAATTGCCAGAAAATATTTAACCAAACTGCAAGATGGCACGGAAATAATGATTATTGCCAAGCCGGCCGGCAAAAAAGCGGATTTGCAAACACTGGAAAAGGAGTTTTTAAAAATTATGGACAAAGGGAAGTTCTTCTATGAAATTTAATAGATACATCGTTAGATTACAAGCGTTAAAAATGATTAGATGGTATCAAAAATACTTGTCTTTTGATCATAGCCCTTTTTGGAAACAATTTTTTCCGGATGGTTTTTGTCGTTATCATCCCAGCTGTTCACAATATACGTATGAATCGATTGAAAAATTCGGAATTCTCAAAGGCGGGATAAGAGGAGCTTGGCGAATTTTGCGATGTAATCCTTTTTCCAAGGGTGGAGATGATCCGGTAAAATAAAAATAAAAATTATGTGCACAGCCATTACCCACATTGTTTTGGGTGAAAAAATTTTTAAAAAATATTTTTCTGATAAAGATCGAAAAGAGTTTTTTGTCGCTTCAACTTTTCCCGATATTCGTTATTTGGGCGTTCTTCATAGAAGCGAGACGCATTTTGAAAAGATGACTTTGCCTGAGGCGCAAAAAGAAGATTCTTTTGGTGCCGGCTGGAAATTTCATTCTTTGATTGATTTGGTGCGCGAAAAATATGCGCGTGAGAACGGTTATTATAGTCGGTTGTTTATCAATCATGCCAAAATATTGGCTGGCAAATTATTGGAGGATGAAATTTTTTATAATAAAATTGATAACTGGCCGGAAATTATTGGCTTTTATGAAAAGGCGCTTGATTTTGAAAAATCATTCAAGATAGAAGAAAAGAGAATTGATGAGTGGCATAATATCCTGCGGACTGATTTTTTGTCAGTGCCGTCGACAAAAACCAGGGCGGAGGTTTTTCGGGTTTTGAAATTTCCCCCTGATTTTTGTTTCAAAACAGAGAAGTATTTGAGTAGTTTTCGACAGAACAAAAAGATGGTAAAAAAGATTAATGAAATGTACAAAAATTTGGAAAATTTACTGGAAAACTTTGAATAAATTTTTATGTCGCTTGGTAAAAAAATTGCTAAAAACACAATTATTCATCTTCTCGGCAAAGTTGGCGGATTGATTTTTGGGGTTGTTTCTTTGGGAATCATGACCAGATATTTGGGGCAAGTTGGTTTTGGTTATTATGTAATTGTTGTTTCTTTTTTGCAGTTTTTTGGAATTTTGGTTGATTTTGGTTTGAGCCTTACCACAGTACAACTGTTGTCGCAACCAAAAGCTGATCAAAATAGAATAATGAATTCAGTGATGTCTTTGCGGGTAATTTCCGCTTTTTTGTTTTTACTCTTGCCGTGCGGGTTGGTCTGGCTTTTTCCTTGGCCGATGATTGTTAAGTTTGGTGTTTTGATTAATGTGGGAGGGTATTTTTTTATCAGTCTTGTGCAAACAATGACCGGACTTTTTCAGCAAAAATTGGTAATGTGGAAAATCGCACTTTCCGATATTTTTAGCAAAGCGTTGTTGGTTTTTGGAATTTTTGTTTGCGCTTATTTTGATTTTGGTTTGAGTTGGATGTTTTTCGTTATAACAATGACCAACTTTTTTAATTTTCTGTTGGTTTATGGTTATTCTCGGCAGTATATTTCTTGGAAATTAAGTTTTGATTTTTTGATGTGGCAAAAAATTTGGAGTTTTAGTTGGCCGATTGCTTTGTCAATTGTTTTTAATTTGCTTTATTTGCGCATGGATACGATTATTATGGCTTTTTCTCGTTCAGTTGAGGAAGTTGGTTTGTATGGGGCAACTTATCGGATTATTGATATTTTGACTATGTTGCCAGCTGTTTTTATGGGTATTGTTCTTCCGCATGCTTCGCAGATTTTTGCAGAAAAAAGAATTGTTGATTTGCGCCGACTGTTGCAAAAATCTTTTGACGCGCTTATGTTGGCGGTTTGGCCGATTGTTTTTGGAGGAATTTATTTTTCCGAAAAAGTAATGGTTCTTGTGGCCGGCCAAAATTTTTCCTCGGCCGGAATAATTTTGCGATTTTTGATTATCGCGGTTCTGGCAATTTTTGTTACAACTTTATTCAGTTATGCGGTTGTTGCTGTGAATCGCCAAAAAACAATGATGTGGGGATTTCTCACTTCTGCGATTTTGACGTTGATCGGTTATGTTTTGCTTATTCCAAGAATTGGCTGGCCCGGCGCAGTGGCGATGACGCTTTTTTCGGAGTTTTTGATTATGATTTGGAGTGCGGTTTTGGTTTATCGAGAAATTAAATTTTTTCCCAGTTTAAAAAATACGGCAAAAAGTATTTTGTCCGCCGGGTTGATGTTGGTTGTGCTTTCTTTTGTAAAAGATTGGCCGATTTTGGTTTGTGTTGTTATTGGGGCGGTGGTGTATTTCCCTTTGGTTTATTTGTTGGGTGTTTTTAAAGAAAATGAGAATAAGTAGAATAAGCGTAATAAATTTCTTAGCCGAATTTATTCGGCGTAAAAAGTTTAAATTTTTATTTATCACACCGACTAAAGTCGGTTAGGAAAATTGTCCCAATTCTGGTTGTCATTTCGACCGAGCCGTGAGGCGAGTGGAGAAATCTTTTTAAATGGTTAAAAGCCAATATTGTGATTACTATTAGAAAAGATTTCTCCACTCACTTTGTTC
>JBAYHA010000072.1:0-3645 GCA_041666425.1 Patescibacteria group bacterium | reverse complement strand
TGGCAAAACTTTAAAACCGCCAACTTCACAGGCAATCGGATGAATCGCCCGACCGGCCACAATTTCCAAAATTTTCAAAGCAAACTCTCGAGAAACAATTGCCGCTTGGGCCTGGGTTGGATGTTTTTTAATAAAATCAACATCATCGCGCACACCGTAAAAATCAGGCATTGATAAAAAATATAAATGCAAAGCATGACTGTGAATAATTTGGGAAAGCTCCATTAGCTGGCGCAACTTGATCGTTTGTTCGCTGACTTTCAGGCCAAAAGCGTTTTCAATGGTTTTAATCGTATTAAGCGAATGAACCACCGGGCAAATACCGCAAATCCGAGCAGTAATAATTGGTACATCCGAAAAATGCCTGCCAACCAAAATACTTTCAATCAGCCGTACGCCTTCGGTGGTTTTGATTTTGGCCTCGGCCACATCACCTTGCAAAATATCACCGATAAAATCCAAATGTCCTTCCATTTTAGCCAAATGATCTATTTTTATTTTCATATAAATTAGGTTGACAAAATAATTATTAAATTATACTATTATCTACTGCTCTTTGTATGGAGTGGGTTAAACTTGTGGCACCAACATAAGGAAAGATATCATGGAACAGACGATGGAAATGTCGTGGCGCGAACGGCTCGGCGAATGGCTCGGGGTCATCTTCTTCTTCGGGCTCTTCATCTTGGCGGGCCTGGTCCTGATGGCTCTCGTCGCGGGTAGCACCGAAGAACCCATCGGGATTATCCCCGGACTCATGGTGATGATCTTCCCGTTTTTCCTGCTGCACAAGGGGCGCTAGCACGGGAACTTCCCGCCCCCCCCCTGAATGGCTTTCTTTAGGAAACGCCATTCTTTTTTTATTTTTTAATAATCAAACTTTTTGACTTTTTATCTTTATTGATCACTTTCTGATCTTTAACTACCATTAAATCCGTTGGCGTTTTTTGAGCCTGCCATTCTTTTTGCAGTTGCTTGGCCCAAGCCTCTTTGACGCCAAAAACTTCCAGGATTTTTTCCACTTCAGTAATATCGTGATTAGTCAAAAAACAATTTTTGATAAATTTATCAACGTCTGGCTCTTCCAATAAACCCCGACAACCCCAGCATGGCTGTTTGCTTTTCAGGCAAACCGCATTGCAGCCGCCCAAAGTAACCGGCCCGCAACACAATTGGCCTTTTTGTAATAGACATTCATAGCCGTTGATTTGGCATTCATAACAAATTGGATTTTGTCGAATTTGCGGTTTTTTGCCGGCTAAAATTTGTAAAACAATTGCCAAAAATTCTTCACCGTTGGTTGGACAAGTCGGAATAGTAAAATCAACTTTAACAATTTCTGAAATTGGTAAAATTACCGGATTATCAATATCTTTTGGCTGATCATAGACTTCACCCAAAGCTTTCATCCGACCCACCCAATTTTTCATCCGGTGAATACCGCCGGTGTGGGCGCAATTGCCCAAAACAATCAGTTGCTTTGAAGCTTTTCTTAAATCTTTTAAAATTTTCAGATTCTTTTTGGTGACCACCGAACCTTCGATAAAACAAATGTCATACGGTCCGGTTTTGGGCGGATCTTCTTTAACCATTCGAAATTCAACCAAATCAATTCTTTTGGCTAAATCCAAAAATCTTTGGCCCAAATCCAAAATTGAAAATTCACAGCCTTCACAACAAGTCAGGCCGACGATAGCCACACGCGGCTTTTTGATTTTATCTTGTTTTGTTATTGACATATTTAGTCATTATTTTAGTGTAAAAAATATCTTATTTTGCCACAATAACGGCCGCACTTTTGTTCCAAACAATACTCACGCTTTCAAATCCTGCTTTTTTTAGAACTTTTTTCTGAGTAAAAAGCGATAAAGGAATGTCAATGTGAAACCGGCCATCGGTAATTTTTGGGTTTGCCTTTTTTAAAGTTAAATATTTATCCAAAAGTTTTTTTTCTTTAAGATTGTCAACAAAAAAGTCTCCTTCAATATAGCATCCACTTTTCTTTAAAGATTTTTTAATCTTACCATATAATTTTAATTTTGATTCAAAAGTCAGGTGATGCATTGTTTCAACCGATACTATGTAATCAAACTTTTCTTTTTTAAACTTATATTTTAAATATGATTCATTCAGTAGTTTTAAATTTTTTAATCTGCTGCTATGTTTTTCTTTTAGTTTATTCAGCATCTGTTTTGACAAATCAACACAATAAATCTTTGCATTCGGCGCCTTCACAAACATATACTCAATTTCTAATCCAGTCCCTGATCCTAAATCCAAAATCTCTAAATTTTTGCCCGTTTTATTAATCGGCTTGCTCACTGCTTTATAAAAATTTATCGCGTCAGGAATCACATTTAGCATATGACCATCGTAATGATCAATTCTTTTGTCAAAAAATTCAGCCATCAACTCAATCTTATCTTCTTTCATAGATTCAAATTGGCTAAAGCTAAATTATACTTTGTCCATTTTTCCAAATTTTTTACTTGATTTTCGGTTAAAATGTCACAAACCCAGTTCCAATGAATTGCCACGTAGTCCCCAACTTTTGGCGGCAAAACAAAAGCCTTGTCATTAATTTCTAACCAAACTTCTTTTTCTACCGGTAATCCTAGCTCAATCTTATCACCAATTATTGCTAATGGCTGATATTTTACTGTCATAGTTTTTGTCATTTGCAATTTAGAATTTGAAATTTGTTTCGGATTTCGGATTTCGGATTTCGGATTTTTTAATCTACCCCAACTAATTCTACATTCATCCATTGTCTTTAAAGTGTGTTCAACCGGATAATGGCCAGTTCTTTTGGGGATATTAAAAACGTGAAAACTGTGATGCGGTTTGGCGCCAAAAGGAATTTTGCCAAAAACTTTTTCTAAAACCGAAAGCTTAAATTTCTTTTTTAATTTTTGCTCGTCAACCAAGTAGCGATAAAAATTTTGCATGGAAACATTTTCCAAAAGTTCATTACCCAGCCAATAAGCTTGCACCACTTTATAGTTAAACGGATCTAGAATTTTATTGGCATCGGCAATCAACCTTAAATAAGGATACATGGTTTCAAATTCTTTTAGCAATTCCTTCAAGCCTAAATCACTTTGACCGGCCGCACCATACTCAAACAGCTCGGAATTGGAATCACCGCCGCAATAACGTAACTTATTGGGCATAAAAGCGTAGCGAGCCGCCAACAAAGCACCATCAAGTTTTAAATCTTTATCTAACATATCTAATTCTCAATTTTCCAATTTTCAATCAATTTTCAATAAATTAATTTTCAATACCAACAATTAGCCGTTTGTGGCTTAAAAATTGTAAATTTAATGAAAATTAGAAATTGAAAATTGAATATTATTATTTTTTGCTTTAGTAATTTTAAAAAACAATAATACTCCTGCCAAAATTATCAGCATTCCCCATACATTTTGACTGGCCAATTTATGGGTAACAAAAATACTGTTTAAAAAAGTGGTAATTGGCGAAGCTAAAACCAAAAAACAAGTTACCACTGTTGCCGGTAATTTTTTCAAAGCGCTGTACCAAGTAATCACGTAGCCGGCTAATAAACCTGAAGCCAATAAAAGCCACTGGATTTGGAGTAGATTTAATTGAAAAATTCCCGCTGTATCTTTGATAAAAAAT
>JBAYHA010000071.1:0-3663 GCA_041666425.1 Patescibacteria group bacterium | reverse complement strand
TTTCAAATTCAAAAAATTTATTATCCAAATCTTGAAAACTTTTATTTATTTCATATTTCCATATAGCCAAAAAAGTTTCCCAACCATTGAAAGAAAATAATTTTTCGTATATACCCACAGATTTATTGTCCTTTATATCGTCTTCATTTATCTTTCCTTTTTTAAATAAATCTTCTACATTAGTTTCGCTCTCCAAAATATTTTTTAAATCAGCCAAAGAAATCTTTTTAGGTATTGTATATTCACCTGTTTCTTTGTTTTTATTTTTTATTATTCTTTTCCCACTAAGCAACTCTGACAATTTATGCCAATTGACAAACCAAACACTGGAAATAGTATTAATACTTTGTTTATTAAAGTATATTTTATCTAATTCATAATCATTTGGTTTATCAAAAAAAAGTTTATATAATTTCCTAACCTTTTCTAACAATTCTTTTTGACTAAAACGTTTCTCATCATCTTTGTTGTTTTGTAAATTTTCCAATTCTCTCCATTCATTACCAACAATAATTGAAAACAAATCAAAAACTCTCTTACCACAACCAATTTGCTTATACAAAAATTTTAATTTTGGTGCTTTTGGTAACACACTCTTATTATGTTGAGAAAATAAATTAAGTTCTTTGTTAACTTCCCCAACAATCTCTAAATTAAATTTTTCAATTCCTAATTGAGTTAAATATTTATCATAATTTTCCAAACTAAATGCGTCTTCAAATTTTTTTATCTGAGGCACTTTTTTAAATACTTCTTCAAATTTTTGTTTATTATCCAAAAAACGTACCAGATTTTCATTTACAACTCGATTAGCCACACTCGTTGACTTATCTTCATTAGAATAATAGTTTTTTCTATTTTGGATAAAACCTGAAAAATAAGTAAAAAATTTACTGAATTTTCCTATAATCTCTTTTTTATCTGGGTTTTTTAATTTCAAAATTTCTAGAACTCCAGCTTTGGTCAATATTTCGCATCCACCATCTTTTAATTTCAAATTAGAATATTTTTCATCTCGCCAGTTATCCCCTTTTTTATTAAATAATTTTACAATTTCTTCCCTTAAATATTCTTGCAAAACAACAATCTCACCTTCCTTTTTATTTTCCAATTCATATATAATTTCTTTTGTAAGTTTTTTATCTTTTCTATACTCTTTTTTTTCCAATAAACTTTTCTCTAATGCAACCAACTTATCAAATGATAAATTTACATTCTCCAAAGATTCAGTAATAAATTCTTCGTGCAATTTATTAAACATTGGTTTCATTTCTTCATTATATAATCTATCTATATCTTTATCTTCTTTAATCACTTCTGCCAAGGCTTTTGTTTCAAGTGTAGGTCTAAGCTCAAAACGTAATGTTTTTGTTAACGAATACAAATTCGTCAAAGAATCAAAAAATTTGTCTGACATAATTCTTATATTTAAAAAAACTATTAAAAACGATTTAAATCCCCCTAAAATTATACCACATCCCGAACAAAAAAACAGAAGTTTTTTTACCTCCTGTTTTTCTATATTTTTACATCATTTTTCTTCTAATAAACGCCGGAATTTCTAAATCATTGTCATCCCCCGGACTGTCGTCTTTGCTAACAATAACATCTTCTGGTTTTATTTTGTCAGGATTTTCAACAAGAGGATCTAATATTTCTTTTTCTAATCTTTTGGCATTGTCAAAATCAGGTAATTCTTCTTTTTTAAACCCGCTTTCTGCAAAAAATCCCGAACCGCTCGAGTTGGAGGCAATCGCCGTCCGTTGCGGTTGAAAATAGTTCGGAGTGGCTTTTGGAATATTGACATTAATCGGACCGCGCAAAGTTTTGTTCTGATCTTCAAAACCAGTAGCCACGACCGTAATTTTTATTTGATCTTTCATCGCTTCATCAACTACCGCACCAAAAATAATTCGCGCATCATTGTCAACCGATTCAGTAATTGTTTTGGCCGCTTCACTCACTTCGTACATCGTCAAATCCGGTCCACCTGTGATAGTGAACAAAATTCCCTTGGCACCCTCAATCGAAAGTTCCAAAAGCGGACTGGCAATCGCCGCTTTGGCCGCTTCTATCGCTCGATTATCACCAGTCGCTTCGCCCATACCCATAAGAGCGGAACCGCTATTTGCCATAATAGTTTTTACATCCGCAAAATCCACATTAATAAAACCCGGCAAAGTAATCATTTCGGAAATTCCTTGCACACCTTGACGCAAAACTTCGTCCACTACGCCAAAAGCTTCCAACATGGGTGTTTTTTTGTCGATTATTTGCCAAATTCGATCATTCGGAATCGTTATCAAAGTATCAACTTTTCCGGCTAACTCCTTAATACCTTCTTCGGCAATTTTTTTGCGCGGAGCGCCCTCAAATGAAAACGGTTTTGTTACCACCGCCACAGTCAAAGCTCCCATTTCTCTGGCGATTTCTGCTACTTTTGGTCCGGCTCCAGTCCCCGTTCCACCACCGCCACCATAAGTAATAAAAACCATGTCCGCGCCTTTTAATGCTTCACGCAATTCATTCTGCGCTTCTTCGGCCGCCTTGCGTCCGACCCCAGGGTTCATTCCCGCTCCCAGCCCCTTGGTAATCGTTTTGCCAATATGAATTTTTAATCCGGCCAAACTGGTTTGCAAAACCTGAAAATCAGTATTAATAGAAATAAATTCCACACCTCTTATTTTTGACTCAACCATGCGGTCGATCGCCGATCCACCCCCTCCGCCGACGCCAACGACTTTGATCTTGGCAATCGATTGTATTTCTGGTTTTACTTCTGGCATATTTTGTGTTATTTTTTTGCTTTTGAAGATGCTCCTCTACTTTTGTCTTATCATAAGACAGTTAAGAAATCAAATTTTTTAACCACTTTTTGACCTTATCCGTTGTGTCCTTAACGCCTCCCCAAACAGGCCCTTTTCTACTTTGGTTATTGTTGACATAATTGTACCCCCACATTACCAAACCAAGGGCAGTGGAAAAAGAAACATCATTAACTCGATCAACCGCCGTATTGAATTTTTTGTTTTGCCCAATCGCCACCGGCAACATGGTTTTTTTCTTGCCAACTTCGACCATGCCCGGCAATTTGGCTCCGCCACCAATTAAAATTATCCCTGCCGGCAACAATCCCGAACGATTAATTCTTATCAATTCAGCATCAATTTTTTCAAAAATTTCTTCTATTCTCGCGCTGATTATTTCTGCAATATATTTCCTGGAAAAAGTCTGATTTTCTCCACCAAAATCTTTGAGATTTATTTCATTGGTCTTTTCAAAAGAATCCGCCAAAGCCGAACCGATATCGATTTTTATTCTTTCGGCCACATCCAAAGAAGTTTGCAAGCCAATCGCCAAATCAGAAGTAACATGATCAGCGCCAATGGGCAAAACAGCCACATGGACAGCATCACCTTCCTCAAAAACAATAACCTTGGTTGTCGCCGCGCCAATATCAACCACAGCTACACCCAACTCTTTTTGTCTTGGAGAAAGAACCGCTTCACTGGCCGCTAACGTCGTAAAAACTATTCCCTTAATATCCACGCCGGTACGATAAATACACTTCGTCAAGTTTTTTATTTGCGAAGTTTGTCCCTTGACCACTTGCGTAGTTACCTCCAATCGAATACCCGACATACCAATCGGATCTTTGATACC
>JBAYHA010000070.1:0-3894 GCA_041666425.1 Patescibacteria group bacterium | reverse complement strand
TAAACAAAAGAGCGATTTTTTATTTCCAAGCAACAATTTTAATGCTATCCTTACTATGTTCTGAAATTTATTTCCCCCAATCAATGTAATATGAGTATGAGAGATATTATCACTCTTTCCGACGAACAGCTTGCTGAACTCGTCAGAAGCGAAGATCAAGAACTTTTTCGCGAAATAATCAGCCGTTACAAAACGAAATTAGCCAACTATTTGCGAAAATTCATCAGCTCTCCGGATGAACTTGAAGATGTTCTTCAGGATGTTTTTATAAAATCTTTTCGCAATCTTTTTTCTTTTGATACAGCTAAAAAATTTTCTCCGTGGATTTATCGCATTGCACATAACGAAGCGATCAATCACGTCAAAAAACGCCGCCATCTTTCTCTCGACGAACACGATTGGGAAATTTTTGATGAAAAAAGCGATTTCAAAAAAGATTTGGACACCGAAATACTCCGAACTCAATTGCAAAATGCGCTTGCCAACATAAAAGAAAAATACCGAGAACCGCTAATCCTTTACTATTTCGAAGAAAAAAGTTACGACGAAATCGCGGAAATCATGCAACTGCCAAAAAACACCATCGGCACGCTCCTGTCCAGGGCAAAAAAGCAAATGCAAAAATATTTGAAAAAAAATTAATATGAACAACAAACAAGAAGCCCCTTTTGAAGAAAAAATAATGGAAAAAATAAAAGCGAGCGGAGTAAAAATCCGCTCCAAATATATCTTCTTGGCCGAAAAAATAAGCTGGCGAGGATTACTCGCTCTTTGCACCGTTTTGGCCATAATCTTTTTTTCTTTAACCGTATTTTACTTCAAAGGATCCGATAATTTGCATTATTTAAAATTCGGCCGACGCGGAATACCCGCTTTTTTTGAATCTTTACCCTTTATTTTTTCCGGATTACTCATACTTTTTGTCATCATCGCCAATCTTGTCATCAAAAAAAGCAAAATCTTTTACGAAAAGCCTTTTTACAAAATTTCTTTGTTTTTATTGAGTGCAATCATTGTCCTCGGCGCTCTTTTGACTATGACCAATTTTGGTTTAATCATGGAAAGACGCGCCCACGAAAAAGCGCCGGAAGATTTTCTTTTTCGACCAATGTTCGAACGAAATTCCAAATTTCGCGAACACGGAATCGCCGGAAAAGTAAGCGAACTAGACTCAGGAAAAAAGCTACTCCAAATAGAAACTCCCTTCGGATTTGAAACAATTAATTTAACAAAAGCAAACACTCCCGCCGACTTAAAGATCGCTGATTTTATCATGGCCGTCGGCAACAAAAAAGAAAATATTTTCTGGGCAGAAGAAATCAAAATTTTTGATCCCGAGGAAATGCCCATGATCCACAACGGAATAAAAAGACATTTCTGCGAAAAAAACACCCCACCATTCGGCCAGCCAAACAACTGCCCGAATCGTCCGGAAAGCACCTCGCCAATCTTTCCGCTCAATCAATAACCATCAAAAAAAGACTCGGCTTGACAAAAACCGAGTTTTTTTTGTCAAAATGAAATTTTTTGCCCGGTTAAATGTAATATAAATATAAAATTATCTATCGAATTACCCATAAACTGCTTTTTATCAATATGAAAAAATTTATTGCCTTTGTTGTCAAAAAAAAATGGCTCGTTATTTTTTCTTTTCTGACGATTGGCACAATCGGCTATTTTGCTTTTCCAAAAATTTTCCCCGAGCCGGAAACTTTTACTTATACCACCGCCGTGGTTGAAAAAGGAAATTTACAAAAAACAATCAGCGGAACCGGTCAAATTTCCGCTACCAATCAAGTTGACATCAAGCCAAAAACAGCCGGCGACATTATCCGTGTTTATGCCAAAACCGGACAATCAGTCAAAAAAAATCAAATCCTAATTCAACTGGATTCTTCCGATGCTTACAAAACCGTGCGCGACGCCAAAGCCAATTTGCAATCAGCAGAAATCTCTTATCAAAAATTGGTCCAGGCAACAGATGAATTAACCTTGCTCCAAGCGCAAAACTCACTAACCTCAGCCGAGGAAAATAAACGATCCGCCGAAGATAACCTCCAAAAAACATACGATGATATTTACAACAAAATCACCGACGCTTTTTTGGATTTGCCGGGAATAGTCACCGGGATCGAAAACATTATTCACAATACCGATTACGAATCAAACCAAAATAATTTAGCTTATTACTATGACACCGCGCGCCGAGCTGATGAAAACAAAATATTTGAAATTGACTCTTTAAAAAACAAAACAGAGACTTCATTCTCGACCGCAGAAACAAACTACGAAATCGCTTTTACCAATTATGAAAAATGTTCAATCAATTCCGACCGACAGACCTTGGAAAATCTATTGAACGAAACCTATGAAACAATCAAGAACGTTTCTGACTCCATCAAGACGCTCAACAACTTTCTCGATTTTGTAGAAAATATTTTAGAGACAAGCTCTCTTAATTCCAATTTACCCTCGGAATTGGCTACCCACCAAAACAACCTCGACCAATACACGGGGCTAACCAGTTCGCACCTATCCAGTTTGCTTTCAATCAAAAACAGCCTGGCTTCATACAAAACACAAATTATCAGCTACGAACGAACAATTAACGAAAAAAGGACCGGTTTGGTCGATCTACAAAACGGCGCCGACCTATTGGATATTGAAACGCAAAAATTAACACTCGAACAAAAACGTAATTCCCTTAATGACGCTTACGAAAAGTTAGCCGACTACTCTGTCCGCGCTCCTTTTGCCGGAATCATCGCTTCTTTTTCCGCCGAACTAGGCGACAGCGCTTCAAGCGGAACGGCTATTGGAACAATAATCACGCAACAAAAAATCGCCACCATCGCCCTCAATGAAGTTGACATCGCGCAAATAAAAGTCGGACAAAAAACCAATTTGACTTTTGATGCCATCGAAAATTTAAACATCACCGGAGAGGTGATTGAAGTTGATTCCATCGGCACAACCAGCCAAGGCGTAGTAAGTTATAATGTAAAAATCAGCCTTGACGTTGATGATGAAAGAATTAAACCCGGAATGAGCATTTCCGCCATTATCACTGTCTCCAACAAAACCGATATTTTACAAATTTCTTCTTCGGCGATTAAAAATGGAAATGGTCAAAGTTATGTGGAAATTTTTGACGAAAACAAAAATATAATTCATCGAACAATTACTGTTGGTGACAGCAATGACACTATGACCGAAATCACGAGCGGAATTGAAGAAGGCGAAGAAATAATCCTCAAAAAAATTTCTAACAAAACAAATTCAACAACCGCAACCGGCAAAACCTCAACCACTAACAACCAAAATCCCATGGGCGGAATGATGCGCGAATTGCGTTAATTTAAAATTATTAAGTTGGTCGGTTGATTTATGAAACTATATGATTGAATTAAAAAACATTTCAAAAAGCTACCCTTCGGCCGAGGGAGATTTGCCAATTTTGCAAAACATTAATTTTGTCATCAAAAGCGGTGAATTTGTCGCTATTGTCGGCCCATCAGGTTCGGGCAAATCAACCTTGATGAATATTCTAGGCGCTCTTGACCGACCGACAGCCGGAGAATATTTTCTTGACGAACAAAATGTTTTTTGTCTTTCCGACGATGAGTTGGCGGAAATAAGATCCCAAAAAATAGGCTTTGTTTTTCAATCTTTTAATTTATTAAAAAGAGCCACCGTTCTACGCAATGTCATGTTGCCTTTAATTTATGATCAAAAAACTCCAAAAAGCGACAGAATAAAAAAAGTCCAACATTCATTGTTAGCAGTTGGACTTGAAGAAAGTCGCTGGAATCATCTATCAAATCAACTTTCGGGCGGACAAAAACAACGCGTGGCCATTGCCCGCGCGTTAGTCAACTCACCGGAAATTATTCT
>JBAYHA010000069.1:0-3961 GCA_041666425.1 Patescibacteria group bacterium | reverse complement strand
TAATCCTTTCAAAGTACTCTTTTTCTTGCTTTAGCGAAATAATTCTCCCTGCTGTTTCGTAAGAACCACAATTAATAACATCCGGACTCCGCAAAACATATTCATCAAAAACACGATTAATGCCTTCGGCTTTTTCAAAAAACTTGATTTGCGGTTTGTTCTCCTGCTTGACGTTGATTGCGTTTAACATGGGCAAAACAAAAGATTGCAAAAGATCCTCTTCTTTTTTAACGGCCTGTTTTTTTTCTTCAACAAAAGAAAGTAAAAAGTTTGGACTTTCCGCCACATAAACTCTTCGTTTACCTTTTCGACCCTCAGAAATCAATCCTCGTTTTTTCAAAATTTCAATCGCCGAATAAACACTTACCCTGTTAATGCCACTCTCAATGGAAATTTCCTGAACCGTGGCCTTATTCATTTCAAGCAACACAACATAAGTATAAATCTCTTTTTCCGTTAAATTTAATTGTAAAAGAGCTTTCATGAGTTTGTCGGGAATCGATTTTTTTTGCATATTAACTCAACAATTATAAAATAAACCTTTTTAAATATTATGGCAACTATTTATATACAGAAAAGCTACCTTTTAAAATAGACACCGATAAACTATCTAAATTTAAAAAAAGTTATAGATAGAAATGTTGTAAATCGTATGTTTACATTATACCTTATTATTTTATCAAAAGCAACTTAATTCAAAGCTGATTATAAAAAATATATTTTCATTTAACTAAACCAAAAGTCCCGCTTGCGCGGGACTTTTGTATTTTTTACAGAAAAACTATTTAACTTCACCGACGGCAATTTGTCTGATATTCTTGTTAGTAATACCAAGACCAAGCGTACGCATCAACTGGTAAGCATCAGCCGGTCTTCCCAAATAATGCATTTTTAGATCAACCGGATTAACATAGTATGCCTTGCCAAAATCTTCGACTTTGAGCAAGATTCTGCCTGACAATCTGGCCGGAGCGGTATTATTCTTGAAGGAGTTGAAATCCTTGTTGCTAATACCAAGACCAAACTTGCGCATCAAGCTGAAAGCATCAGCCGGACGTCCCATGAAATATTTCAACCCTGTCAAAGGATTAACATACCACGATTCACCGTGAGCCTCAACTTGGAGCAAAATTCTACCGGCTAACCTGTTGGTTAACGCTTTGTTGACATAAGTAACCAAAGCTTTTTCGGCATTGGTTGTACCAACAGTATCAACAGGAGAGGTTGGAATGTCTTCTGTTTCTGTAACAACCACTTGGTTGTTTTCATTAACAGTACAAGCTCTTGTCTGTGCAACTTGTTGCGCTAACGTTGTTTCGCAACCGTTTGGAGACTTGGTAATAATAGATCTAGATTGATATCCATTAACACAAGCACTTCCATATTCACCATACACAACACCGGTACAAGGAGTTGAAACAAATGCTCCACCACCACTGCTACTGCTACTACTGCTACTACTAGTTAAAGTTCCGGTAGCAAAATCTGACAAATGCGTTGTAGTAAAGCTACAAACACCGGCAGAGACTGTACAATCAGTATTGGTATAAGCCCAAGTCCCGGCTACGTCCTTGCGATAAATTCGCAAAGCCAAGCCATTGTAACTTGTTCCCACCGTAACTGAAATGGTAATAGCAGGATCAACGGTTATGTCCAAATCAGGCAAGCCAAATTGCAAAGCATCAACAACCGTAACCCCGGATAAATCAGTGGTAGTAACTGTTTCAGAAGCTGCAAAAGCGGAAAAATCTCCGGCCGTAGCTGCGGTAAAGGTGGTTCCGCTTGGAATATTAACGGAAATTACGCTATTGACAGTCATTGTCACCTCATCTTGGAAATCAAGGGACGTCGTATTCGTAATATCCGCACCATCAGGAACCATAATGCCAGCGTAAACTAAAGATACAAGATCATCCTCAGTAATTGAATACCCTGCGTCAGCATCATAAGTTACACCGGTTGGCAAATAACCATAACCATAACCCCAGCCATATACATCTTCATCTGAATCAGTAAAGTCAGTTTTATAACCGGCTACTCGTCCAGCGTCAAATCCATAATCATAACCATATCCATAACCATATCCATAACCCCAGCCGGTACCACCGTCTTGACGAGCAAATTGCGCATAAAGGTTTGGTCCAAAGACAAAACCAAAAGCACAAACAACCAAAACGCTAAAAAGCACTTTGGCTAATTTTTGTTCTGAACTAAATAAACTTTTTAATTTTTTCATTTTAATTTTATAATTCACTATTTGAAGATTAACCAAATATTCAAACAGTTTCATTCCACAAGCAATTAAAAAATTATAAAATTACGTAATTTTTATAATTTGACTTTGCTTGTTATGTTTTTATTTTTCGACCTTTTTAATTTTTATTAAATTTTACTCTCGACCTTTATATAGTAATTATACTCTCTTTTTCTTTATGATTAAAGCAACTCTCAATACTATTTATCCACATCCTTGTCCACCTTTTCATCTCTTTTCAATTCACGCAAAGAGGTCAAAACAGCAATAATCAAAAAATAGTAAGCAAAAACAGCCGTTTCCTCGGCCAAGGTTTCTTTTTTGGCAATTATCAAAAAAGGACAAAATGCCAAGAAAAAAATCGCCCCTCCGGCTGACCAACGACTGTCCAAAACAAACAACACTGAAATCAAACCAAAAATCAGCACACAAAAAGTAAAAAAGCCAAGCTCTTGCGAAACTGCAAAAGACAAAAATAGAACCATAATCACCACTTTTACCCAATCATTGATTTTTACTTTTTGTAATTTACTCCAAATAAAAAACCCAAGAACTTTCAATTTTTTGTAAAAAAACCAAAGCAAAAACACTCTTACTCCATTTAACAAAAACAAACCTAATCCCCAAATTTCTAGCAAAATTAATAACAAAAATTTTTGCGATTTTACAATTCCGCCCATCATCAATCTCCAAGTAAAAACCCCACCCCCTTTTCTAATCTCTCCAAACACATTATTTAAATGAATAATTTTTGCCCTAATTGTTTTCCGGATAAAACCAACCACATTTTTTAAAAAACTCCACGAAAAACCATTTTCATGAAGAAAACTCCTTATCGGTCTGCCGAAATTCGTTAGATAAATCAATGTAAAAATAATTATAAAACCATGCCAAGCCGGCCAGTAAAAATAACCTCTCCAAGAAACGAATATCAACGAAAAAACACCAGTTAATAAATAAAACCCCAAAAAATACGGATAAACGCTTTTAATATTTTGCGCTAATTCTTGCCACAAAAGAGATTTTTGAAATTTCTTTTCCGGTATCAAAAATTTTTTATTTTTCTTTGTCATAGTTTTGCTTACTAAAAATATAATCGCGACAACAAACCGTCAACAAACCAATTGAAATTAACCCAAAAACAATTAATAAACCAAAAATTATTTGCCAAAAATTATCATGCCATCGACCAAGAACTGCGGTTTCAAAAGCTACACCAACGGTCAAAATTATCAGGCCAGACTTCTTGGCCAACGCAAGAAAATATTGCGCCAAAACGGTCATCACCGTCAAGAAGAACATCCCCCAAACAAAAATCGGCAAATATTGCGCCAAACTCAAATACTGCGCGCCAACAATAATTTTGATAACAAGCTCAGGGAAAAGCGCGATAAATAAAGCCGTTGGCACTGCCAAAATTGCCATCAATCCCAAAGATTTGAGCAAAACTTTGTATTTGCGTGGACTAACATCATCTTTTAACCCAGCGATTACCGGGAACATCACCAAAGGCACCGAGCCACCGATAAAATAAACAATCCGACCAATGGTTAAAAGCGCGCCATAAAAGCCGGCTTCCGTTGCCGAAAAAAACGCTTTTACAAAAAGCATGTCAAAATTATAAAAAAACTGGCTAACCACTGTGAACCAAAGCACCATTGAACCATACCGCCAAAGTGATTTTAAAGAAATTTTGATCGCCAACTT
>JBAYHA010000068.1:0-3963 GCA_041666425.1 Patescibacteria group bacterium | reverse complement strand
AGTGGCGGCGACGATTTTCACCTTTGGGTGTAATTTTCGCTGCTCTTTTTGTCATAATCCGGAGATTGTTAAGGGTGTTAGTAAATTAATTCCAGAAGAAAAAATCTGGCAATTTTTAAAATCCAGAAAAAAACTTTTGGATGCGGTTTGCATAACCGGTGGTGAGCCGACATTGCAACCTCGACTTATTAATTTTATTGGCAAATTAAAAGAAATGAAATTCCTTGTCAAGCTTGATACTAATGGTCAAGATCCTGAATTATTGCAAAAATTAATCAACAAAAAATTAATTGATTATGTGGCCATGGATATCAAGGCGCCGTGGGACAAGTACAATCAAGTCGTTTGTCGCAAAATTGATTTGGATAAGATTAGGAAAAGTGTTAAAATATTAATGCGTGGCAAGATTGATTATGAATTTCGCTCGACCATTGTGCCGAGTTTACATTCGTTTGAAGACATTCTCGAAATGGCGAATCAGATTAAAGGTGCCAAGAAATATTTTCTTCAACAGTTCCGACCGACTGATAGCCTTATGAATCCGCTTTTTTCCGACGAAAAACCATATTCACGCAAAGATCTCAACGAAATTCATCGCCAGATTAAGGATTTGTTTCCGATTTGTAAGATTAGATAGTTTTTTTTCAACTGAGCAACCGAGCAACTGAGCCCTCCTTCGCTCTGCGAGCTACGGAAGGGCAAGCAACGGAGCAAGAAACAATGAGCAATTTAATTTTTGTCATTTCGACCGAAGTGGAGAAATCTTTTCTGTTTAGTTATTCAACATATTTTTTTTGTTAAATCATGAACTGTCTACCTCCACAATTTACGGTTTGTGTTTTTGGCGCAGGGCACAAGAAAATATTTTTGAAAGTTAAGGAGATTATTTAAAAAGGACTGCGAAACTACGAAAGGCTACGAAACTACGAAAGTAGAAGCGGAGAAGTGAGTTGTTGTTCGTGGTTTCGTAGCCTTTCGTAGTTTCGTATCGATAATAACTTTATAAACCTTATAAACTAACCTAATATGGACGAAGAGATTAAAAAATTATTACTAAAAAACATCGAAGAAACACGGGAAATTCATGAAATGGTAAAAAAAATAAATCGCTACATTGTTTGGCAGCAAATTTTTAGTATTACCAAAGTCGTATTGATTGTTGTGCCGATAATCGTGGCTGCTGTTTACGCTTTGCCTTTTTTAAGGCAGGCTTTTCAAATGTATGGTCAGTTTACCGGTATGTTGGGCGAAAATAATCTTAACGCGACTAATGATGTCTTGAAAACAATCGAAAATCTCAATTTATTAAAATAAAAACAATATGGAAAAACATCATCGAGTGTTACTTTGCGTGGTTATTATAGTCAGTTTGATTGTCGGTGCTTTTGCCGGAGCGATGGGTTCAATGTTTTTGGTTCCTTATTTGGAAAAATTTACTGCCGGACAAGAATTTTTGGCTAATCCTTTTTCTTTAGAAAAAAATGAAAATAAAATATTGGGTTGCGAAGATTCGGCGACTGTTGATGTGGTAAAAAAAACATCGGGTAGTGTGGTTAGTATTGTTGTTTCCAAAGATTTAAAAAATATTTATAATTCCACCGGCCCTGATGCGATGGCGGAATTAAAGAATTTTTTGCCTGATGAAAATGGTCAAGAAGTTATTGGCGGTGGCACCGGTTTTGTGGTTGATGCGAGCGGTTTGATTTTAACTAACAAACATGTGGTCGTTGATGAAAAAGCCGATTATTCGGTAGTTTTTAATGATGGCAAAAAATTTGATGCCAAAGTTTTGGGTAGAGATCCAATTAATGATATGGCCGTTTTGAAAATTGAAGCGCAGAATTTGATTCCTTTGACACTTGGTGATTCTGACAAAATTGAAATTGGTGAAACGGTCATTGCAATCGGCAATGCGTTGAGTGAATATAATAATTCCGTAACGCGCGGCGTGGTCAGTGGAATAAATCGGCATATTTATGCGGGCGATAATCGTTCCGGTGGCGAAGCGATAGAAGCGGCCATCCAAACTGACGCAGCGATCAATCCGGGGAATTCCGGTGGTCCGCTTTTGAATTTGCGCGGAGAAGTTATTGGTATTAATACGGCGGTTAATTGGCAAGGGCAATCGCTTGGATTTGCGATTCCGATTAATGGTGCCAAAACGGTCGTTTCTACCGTCAAGGAATTTGGCGAAATTATTCGTCCATGGCTAGGAGTTCGTTATGTTGCCGTTGATGAAGCTTTACAAAAAAGTAATAATTTGAAATATAATTACGGCGCATTGATTTTGCGCGGGATGACCGAGGCGGATGTGGCGGTGGTCAAAGATTCTCCGGCGGACAAAGCCGGTTTACTAGAAAATGATATTATTTTGGAGGTTAATGGGATTAAATTATCAGAAAATAATTCTTTGGTCAGTGAAGTTTCCAAATATAAACCTGATGATGAAGTGACTTTGAAAATTTTGCGTAAGGATGAAGAAAAAGAGGTGAAGGTTAAGTTGGAAAAAAGAAAATAGCAACTGCTAATGCTACGAATAATTAGCTGCTAATGCTACGAATAATTAGCTGCTAATGCTACGAATAACTAAGCTACAAATACTACTAATACTACGAATAATTAAGTTTCGAATGCTGCTAATGCTACGAATAACTAAGCTACGAATGCTGCTAATGCTACGAATAACTAGGCTACGAATGTTGCTAATAAAGAATTAATATTTGTAGAATTCGCAGTGTATCATTAGTAGATTTGTAGAATTCGCAGTGTATCATTAGTAGATTTGTAGAATTCGTAGCTTTATTATTAGTAGATTCGTAGCCTGAATATGCAAGAACAGGATTTATTATCAACACTACACAATCTCAAAGACCGGCTGCAAAAGGCTTGGTCTGTTTTGAATTTATTTGAAAAAAAACAACGGATTATTTTGTTGCATAATGAAATGAATGAAAGCGGATTTTGGAATGATGCGGACAAAGCCAAAGTAGTTTCCCAAGAAGCGGCTAATCTCGAACAAACGGTGGAAGTTTGGGAAAAAATGAAACAAGAAATAAATGATTTGATTGAAATGACGGAACTTGATGAAAAAGATCAGTCGGTGAATTTGCGAGCGGATTTGGAAAAACAAATTTTTAGTTTGCAAAAAAGATTTGAAAAACTGGAGTTTGCACTTTTGTTTAATGGCAAATATGATGAGAAAAATGTTCTCATGTCAATTTATGCGGGCGCTGGTGGAACGGATGCGCAGGATTGGGCGGACATGCTTTTACGAATGTATTTGCGGTTTTGTGAAAAGCATAATTTCAAAACAGAAATAATCAATCAATCGGACGGCGCCGAAGCGGGAATAAAAAGTATTTCATTGGAAATTTCCGGCAGTTATGCTTATGGAAATTTAAAAAGCGAAGCCGGCGTGCATCGCTTGGTTAGAATTTCACCTTTTGATGCCGAAAAAATGCGGCATACCTCTTTTGCCATGGTGGAAATTTTGCCGTTTATTGATGAAATTTCAGAAATTGTTATCAAACCTGATGATTTGGAGTTTGATACTTTTCGTTCGGGTGGCAAAGGTGGACAAAGTGTTAATAAAACCGATTCAGCGGTTCGACTTACGCACAAGCCGACAGGCATTGTGGTTGTTTGTCAAAATGAACGATCGCAATTTCAAAATCGCGAAAAAGCGATGAAAGTTTTGCAGTCAAAATTGGCACAATATTATTTGGTCGAAAAAGAAGAAGAACGAATGCGACTGCGCGGTGAATATACCGAAGCCGCTTGGGGCAATCAAGCGCGGTCTTATGTTTTGAATCCATATCAAATGGTAAAGGATCATCGTACCGATTTTGAAAAACAAGAAGTTGATGAAGTCCTGGATGGCGATTTGGATGAATTTATTGAGGCGTATTTGCGGAAGCAAGTTAAGAGTTTGTAAAGTTCATAAAGTTAGAAAGTTCATAAAGT
>JBAYHA010000067.1:0-4121 GCA_041666425.1 Patescibacteria group bacterium | reverse complement strand
TTTTCCTTTCTTGGCAATTTCAACCAAAATCCGATCAAGTTTCTTTCGTTTCCGAAATTGCAATTTCTCCCTCGCTTGCGCGAGGAGAGAAAGAGCAAAGCTTTTCTTATTCTCCTGCGGAGACACCAAAACCGCCACGGGCGGAACGATAACACCTGCAGTGTTTTCACCGCTTCGCGGTTCAGGTGTTACCGCCAGCAAAGAAAAACCAACAATTCCGATTATCCACAGCTCTTGTATTTTTTCTGAAAGAAGTGTAATATAATGGGACTATAAAACGTATCAAAAAATAGTGGGTGTAGGTTTCTTGTCTATGACCCACGAGAAAACAACACGCTTCGGCGTGTTGTTTTCTTTTTTTTAAGCACAGCTTTCAAAAACTTCAAAAAATGCTTTGGTGTTATTACTTTTGAATTCGTGTGCAAGTGTTTCCTCCCCCATCGCACTTCGTATCTTTTGAACGAATGCTTCCTTTTTCGCTTCGGTTTTTTCTGAAGTCAATTTGTTTTTCTTTTTGTAGTCATACATTACCGCACCGAGCAGGACATCGCATAATTGCATTGGTAAACTTGACTGTGACTCAATAGACAGAGCGCCGAACACTTTTTCAAAATCAAGGGTGGGGTCTTTTGCAACTTCTTCCCGAATTTTACTCATCAAAGTGTCTTCAAGCGACAATGGTTTGCTGTGTGGTTTTGTGATTTCGTCAACAACGAGACAGAGATGATCGGATTGCAAATTTTTCATTTCCCGAACGACAAGCAAAGCAACATATTTTGTGTATGCTTCCCAAGCGTCACCAATACCGTCATTATTGAATTCGGGATTTTGGCGATCAACAATCATCACCGAAAAACGATTATCGGAATCGGAAAGAAAAATATCAACCATTCTTTCATAATACGGCAAGGTGGTTTTATTCCCGACGGTATCAAATTTCATTTCAAAATGAGAAGTTCCGCGCCACATTTTCACGGCTTCATCCGCCTTGTTTGCTTTTACCAGTTCATCCGTTTTTTTGTGCTTGGACTCTTTTACAAACGCTTTAACGGGCTGGCTGTTTTTGTTCAACTTATCGCCCAAATCCCCGACATTTTTAACAACCAAAAGACCTGTACCAAAAAATCGGTCGCTTTTTAAAATTCCGCTGGAATCAGTAAAACAAAACATTTTCATGATTATGATTTTATCATAAAAAGTAGAGGTTGTCTTTTTTTATTAAGAAGTAAATGCAATAATTGAAATTACACTACCAATTATATCTCCAAACAAATACCCAATTTCCGTCCATATTCCCTCATTGTTCTTGAATTTTTTTATTCGTGCTAAGTCCATAACAATAAAAACTGTTGCGTATAAAATAACAAAAGTAACCGTCATTTGTTGAGAAAAATATCCAAAAACATTTCTTGCCACAAAAAAAGCACCGGTTTTTGTTATCGTGGTATCAACCGCTCCAACAAACATCGAAATTAACCAAATACGTTTCAAGGCAAACCCGATTCCTTTTTTTGAAATTCGCAGTTGTCTTTCAAGAAAAACACTCTCAATTTTTGTCAAAAGTAAAGAAATACAACTTAAAATCGTTGCTGTTATCGGTATACTAATTATCGCTAAAATATATGCAGTCATATTTCATAAATTTAACTTTTAAAAAAATAATTTTTATACTGGCAAAGGAAAATCGGTTAAAAAATCTTTTAAAACATTTGGATTTTTTGCAAGGTCAATTTCCACCCAATTTTCCAACGCTTCATGTTTTTGCAATATGGCTTTTTCAAAATCAAAACAAGTATCATCAAACCAAAGAAACGGCTTTGAAAAATCTATCGCGTCGGTCTTTGCGACATTCCAATTCGTTGGTTTAATTTTTTTCATAAGATCAAGAGTTTCAGTATCAAAAAATTGCGACATATGGCGGATAAGAATGTCAGCATCACCCTTGCAACGTGTAGTTAGCCAAAAAACGCAATCGGGATACTGTTCCAAAACATAGGCGAGAAATTCCTTCGCAAAAAAGGAAGGTTCCCTACCTTTCAAAAGTACGCCATCAATGTCGAGATAGATGTTCGGGATCATTTTTAAAAATATTGAGAGATTTATAATTTTATTTATGGCACAAATTTTACAAAACAATCATACTTGACTCCATCACATCAAAAAGGCCGTTTTTATTGAACGCATCATTCAGAAACACAAAACGCATACTCTACACAATGGTTTAAATAAAATTGGACAGCATCTGATGAAAAAATATTTTCAAGATTTTTGACTCGCGAATCAAAAGTATTTATGGAATTTTCAATTATATTTTTTTTCATTTCTTCAATCATTATTTTACCGCCAAGTTTTGAAATAATGAACGCCCCCACCATAACGTTCTCACCACATTTAATCACAGCCGTTAATTGCTCGGGGGATAAGCTTATTTTTTCGGAAACTAAATCGATGTTCGGAAAATTATACGCAGATGAAGCCATATTATAGTCAGCATCAGCATCCAACAACTCAAAGTCAATGCAAAACGACTGAGAACGATCTCCGTTACTCGTAAAATGCGCAGGCATTGCCCTCGTTGAAGAATAAACAAGATCCAACGTTTTTTCTAAAATTTGTTGATTCATAAAGTTATTTTTTGATATCTGAATTTTTCGTCTTTAATATTTCCAATATTTTTCTCTCCGTCTCCTTTTTTGGAATACCCCATTCTTTTTCAGCTTTAAAAATAGCGGGTTGTGACTCAATTATAGAAAAAATTAATTTCAAATTATCAATGTCTTTTAAAAATATATCAATATCTTTTTTCTCTAACCCGTGAACAAAAGAATAATCTAAATAAAAGCCATCAACTTCCGGATACCTAAAGAGGTCATTCTTCTCATCAACAAATTCGATTTCCTTTGATTCTTCCCCGTTTTTGTTAATTATATTTTTATCAGAAAAATTACATGTATAATACTTTACTGTAATTGTTTTTAAAAAATTAATATGCTCTTGGGTGCAAAAATCTCGTAATTTATCGTCTAAATCTTTTAACAGTTCTTTTAAATTATGACCCCACGGATATATCCCGCCTAATTCAATACCTACTCCTTTTATTCCTAATTCTATCGCATGTTTTATGTTCCAAATTGAAGCAATAATCATATTCCCGTCTTCCAAAAGATACTTCTCTTTTGAATTTTCTGAAAACTTAATTTTTCCGAGATCTTCTTGTTTTTTAAAATATAAAAAACCCTGTTTTGATAATTTTAAATAACCGTTCGCCAATGATATCCAATGTTTGTTGTTGATATTTTTTATTGTTTTTAGAACCATTTTTCTTATTTTTAAGCACAAGCGATAATTTTAGTATGAATTATCTTTATTTTTACTAGGCCAAAGAAATAAACATATTGAAAAAATAAGAACGACAGGTTGTAAAAAACTTATTTTAATATTCGCTTTTTTAGTTATTTACGTTCATCTTTTCCTTTTATCGCACCAAAAACGACTGGTACAAATAACAAAGTCATAAGATACGCGAATTTAGCGGTTCGTTGTTCTGTTGTTGGTATATATCCACCATCAGAATATTGTTCACATCCGCCATTAGGATAAATCGACTGTTCACACATAACATTTCCTAAAGTCATACTTGCAAACAATGCGATACCTCCGCACCATAAAAAACCTTTCAACAAAACAATTTTAAAATTACCCCCTTTGGCTTTATTGCATGCCATATTATAGGCATTCCAAACTATAAACGCGACAAATAGATACCCGAGGGCTCTAAAAATTTCATTAGTGATTATTTCCATAAAATTTATTTCACAAAATAATTAAAATCTTTTTTGTACAACTCAGCAAACTTTTTGAGTTCAATAATATCCAACCTCTGTTCCCCAACCTCAACACGCGAAACGTATGACTGTGTACGTTTCAATTTTTTAGCAACATCAATTTGCCGAAGCCCCGCTTCAAGCCGAGCTTTTCGCAATCTTCCGACAAATTGAGCGTATTCTTTTGATCGTAGTGTTTCTACCATAATACTACCAGTGTATATGCTGTTATGCAATACCTAAACTTTGCATATTGTGGTAAACTATAAACAGCCGACGACGGCAAAAAGAGAAACG
>JBAYHA010000066.1:0-4140 GCA_041666425.1 Patescibacteria group bacterium | reverse complement strand
CTTAATAAATCACGTCCACGCATCTCAATACTCCCAGACTCTCCCATGTCATGAGCTGAACCGATTTTTTTCTTTATTTCTTCGGCGATTTTTTCACCAATCATCAAATTAAAATGGTCTCTGGCGTATTGAACAATATCTTTGCTCAACTCTTCACCAGCAACTTTTAATGATTTCCAGATAACGACGCCATTTAACGAAATAACGGCTATTTCAGTTTTCCCTCCCCCTAAATTTATAATCATACTACCGGAAGCATCTTGCACCGGCAATCTGGCGCCAATACCCGCAGCCATAATTTCTTCTACCAAATAAACTTTGCCGGCGCCGGCACCAATGGCCGCATCTTCAACCGCTTTTTTTTCGACTTCCGTAACATCCAAAGGAATACTGATAACCACGCTTGGACGAGTGACAAAGTTGTAATTTTCTTGAAAAATTTTATCGAAAAAGTATTTTAGCATTTTTTCCGTTACCTCAAAATCAGAGATCACCCCGTTGACAAGAGGATGAGTAATAGTGATAAAATCAGGATTTTTGCCAATCATTTTGTTAGCATCTTCACCTACGGCGATAATCTGATCCAAACGATTATTGATGGCAACAATTGATGGTTCTTGGATAATAATGCCTTTGTCTTTTAAAAAAATTATCGTCTTGGTTGTCCCAAGATCAATACCGATTTTTTTTGAGAATTTATTTAAAATATTTTTCCACATAAAAATTATTCGAACATCTGCCAAAAATCGGCTATTTTTATCAGTTTTGTTAATGCTTCCGAGCGTAATTTTAGCTCAACACAATTTTCCGACATGGTTTTGGAACTGACAACAATCCGATAAGGAATCCCCAAAAGATCACTGTCGTTCAACTTGATTCCTGCCGAATCATCGCGATCATCAAAAAGCACTTCCCAACCGCGGGTTTGCATTTCTCGATACAAATCATCGGCAAAAGCAAACGCTTCTTTGTCTTTGCCCAAATTCAATAAATGGAATTTAAAAGGAGCAATCTCTTCTGGCCAAATTATACCTTTTTCATCGTGACTGATTTCTACAATCGTACCCATAATTCTGGACGGGCCAATTCCATAAGCGGCCATTTGCACCGGTTTTTCGACGCCATCTTCATCCGTAAATTTCAATGAAAAAGGTTCAGTAAATTTTGTTTTTTGTTTAAAAATATTACCAACTTCAATAGCTTTGTCGGTTTTTAATTCTGAATTACCGCAAACAGGACAACTATTTTGTTCTTCGATTATTTCTTTGTTAATAGCAATGTGACACTTATCGCAGATATAAATAATATCTTCTCCCGCTTCGCACAAAGTTTGGAACTCATGCGAATACTTGCTAAACGTCCCCCCTGAGGCGTAGGTCAAGTAAGTTTTTTCTCCGATCCCGACGCGCTGATAAATTTTGAAATAAGCTTCTTTTACTTTTTCGTAATATTCGTCCAAATCAAGCTCGGTAGCGTGAAAAGAATATAAATCTTTCATACTGAATTCCCGACCGCGCAAAATTCCTGATTTGGCTCGCGCTTCGTTGCGAAATTTATTCTGAATCTGGTAAACACTAATTGGCAAATCGCGATATGACTGCACGAAATTTTTGATAAGTGGCGTAACGATTTCTTCGTGTGTCGGATTTAAATAGTATAAAGCCTCATTTTGGCCATTGGTTGAGAAAAGAACCTCTGCCATCGTTTTGTCCCGTCCGGTAGCTTTGTAATTTTCTGCTTGCGTAAGAGTGGGCATCAAAATTTCCACTCCGCCAACAGCATTGATTTCTTGACGAATAATATTTTGAATTTTGTTCAAAACGCGCAAACCTAACGGTAAATAATTATAAACACCGGCTGTTTGTTTTTCGACAAATCCTCCGCGCAATAGAAGCTGAGCATTTAGACTTACTTCATCTTTTGGTGCCTCCTTGCGTGTTTTGGTGAACAGTTTTGATTGTCTCATATGAAATTATATTTTATTTTTGGAGTTATTAAGAAAAACTATTTTTACAAAAACAAATAAAGACAAAAGAGCGCACAACACCAACCAATTCAACAGTCTTTGGCTTTGCAAAAATACGGCCAACAATAAAACGGTGCCAAACCATGCTCCATTTTTGATAGCATAAAGACAAATGCGCTGAATGGACTCATTAACTTTTCTTATTCTATAAAACCAATAAAATCCCACGATAATCGCTAATCCAAAAACGGTTAAAAAAAGCATTGCGTAAAACAATAATAACGCCCAAACACCATAATCAGCCAAATTGACAAAAAACAAAACAAGAAGCAACCCAACCAATGAGACCACGGTGGCAAAACCGCTTATAAAAATGAATTTTCGAAGATTCATACCCGTTTTTATAATTTAATTTTAGCAGATTTCTTCAAAACTTTCAACAAAAGTTGGAGTGGCTTTTATTTGTTTTACATTTAGCGCAAATTCCTTGTTGACAGCGTCTTTTATGCGATTTGTTTTGAACCTAAGTTCTTGGTTCATCAAAGACCCACTCACTTTAACTTTCAAAATCCCCTCTTTGTAAGAAACAGCCTTGATTTTATTTAGACTTTGCGCACCCCATAATTCTCGAAAAAAATTATTGGCAAATTCAACCACCAAACCGGCTTCGGCCTGTTTTTGGATTTTGACATTATGAAATTTTTTGCCAAGAAGGCTGGACAAGGAATCCATACTTAAAATTTACGAAATTCGCAGATATTCTTATAATCGCAAAAACCACAAGAAAACTCACTCGGTTTTGGTGAGAATTGATTATTTTTTATTTGCTCAATATTTTCATTTACTGTCTCAATAAGTTTTTCTTTGTCTTTTTTTGTGGCCAAAAATTCCATTTTTGTGCCATTCTCCAAATAATAATAACTTAATCCTTTTAGTTGGACCTGCAAAACTTCTTCGGCAACCAATTGATAAAAAACCAACTGTCGTTTGTCTTCGGCCGTCAGTTTTTCCTTCGGTCGTCCGGTTTTGTAATCAATAATTTCAAAGAGTCCATCTTTTTCATCCAAACGATCAATTCTTCCTTTGAACAAGTTGCCGTTGATTTTTATTTTGAAAGGCAATTCCAAAAACTTCACCACGGGATTTTCTTTTGTGAAATCCCTATAAAATCGCTGTAATATCTCTCTACCTTTTTGCTTGAACACTTTCTTTTCGCCTTCGCTTTTGTACCAATCATCTTGCCAACATTCATCGTAAATTTGCCAAAGCCTTTTTTCATCCGGTTTCGTCGACTTGGCTAAATCACCAAATAAATCCGTCTGGCTTATTGAGCCAAGCGAAACAAATTCACTAACAAATTTTTGCAAAACCGCATGCATGGTATTGCCAAAAGTAAGTACCCCCGAACCAAAAGTTGGAATTTTTATAATCTTGCGATATTTGTATTGCAATGGACATTTTTCAAAAAGCTCCATGTCCGAAATGCTGTAAGATTCCGGAATAATTGGTTTTGCGCCAACCTCTTTTTTTTGATTATCCCCAATCGAAGACCACAGGTTTGTAGAAACTGCTATGAAATTATCAAAATCAGTAAATCCCGCTTCCAATAAAAATTTTGATGGTTTGCGATCTCTTTCTGTTCCATAATTTTTGGCCCAAGTGAAAAATAGACCTTTTTTGGCTCTGGTCACAGCGACATAAAAAAGTCTTCGTTCTTCTTCCAGATGCGAATTATTAGCGCTGTTTTTTTCTTTGACAAAAATTTCCGGCATGGGAATATTCTCACTACGATTGTCACTTGGGAATTTGCGCTCAATCATGCCACAAACAAAAACATAAGGGAACTCCAAACCTTTGGATCCATGCACGGTCATCAATTTTACCATGTCCGGACCAATATCAGGATCAAAAGCCAACAAACCCGATTCTCCGGCAGTCATCTCCATTTCCAAAAGTTGTAAAAAGTCTGACAGGCTGGAAGAAGGATTATTTTGGGCGAAGTTTTTTATTTTGTTGGCAAATTGAGTCAAATCACTTAAAGCTTGGCGATTTTCTTGATTTTCGGTTCCGTTTAAATACCGCAAATACCCGCTATCTTGCAAAAATTCAACCAAACTTTTAAATAACGATTGCCGGCTCGACATTTCTGTAAATTTGGT
The DNA here is from genome assembly GCA_041666425.1 of Patescibacteria group bacterium. Taxonomy (GTDB): domain Bacteria; phylum Patescibacteriota; class Patescibacteriia; order UBA11705; family JABHMO01; genus JBAYHA01. Next base: position 15 of record JBAYHA010000066.1, on the reverse strand, counting down.
AATCAACGTTAAAAT
>JBAYHA010000065.1:0-4296 GCA_041666425.1 Patescibacteria group bacterium | reverse complement strand
TAAAACGGAAAGCATTATTTTTTGATTTTTTTGCAACTGTTTCCAGCCAAACAAATGCTTTTGATTTTCCAGCTGGGGAAAATTTTGTTTTTTGTTCAGTTCAGGAAAATCAAAATCATGCTCAATGGCAGATTGATCACTTTTGTTTTGATTTTTGTTTTGTTCAATATCCATAGCCAAAAAAATCTCCCCACTTCTCCCGAAATGGTTTGGCTAAAATTAAATAAATATACTTTACAAAAATATTATACCATATTTCCTCGCTACAAACAAAAAAAAGTGGATATCTTTTGGTGTAAATTTCCACTTTTTTTAACTGAGCAATCAAGCAATGAAACAACTGAACAATTTAAAAACAAAAAATCGAACTCGTTATTTTACTTTTTTACTTTTTTACTCTTTTGCTCAGTTGCTCTTTTACTCAGTTGCTCTGCTATTTCCAAAAACTGTTCAAACTTAATATCCTCAGCTCTGACTTTTTCATCAAAACCCAATTCCAAAATTATTTTTTTTACCTCTTCTTTTGGCCACGACTTAATATTTCCCAACATCTGCTTGCGTTTGCTGGAAAAGGCTTCTCTGATGAATTTAAAGTAGGTAGTTTTAAGTAGTAAGTAGCGAAAGCCCTGTCGTATGACGGGGTAAGTATTAAATAAAAAAGATTTCTCCACCCATTCGACTTCGCTCAGGGCAGGCTTGGTCGAAATGACAAAATTAGAATTGTTTGTCTTTTGTTTGATGTTTTTGGTCAGTTGGTCAGTTGATCGGTTGCCCGCCTGCGCAGGCAGGGTCGGTTGTTTCATTCTCAAAACAACTACCGAACTATCAACTTTTGGCGCAGGGAAAAAACAACCGGGCGAAACATGAAACGCAATCTGCGGTTCGGCAAAGAATTTTACGGCTAAACTCAAAAGACTTGATTTGCCATCACGTTCAAGAATTCTCTCAGCAACTTCACGTTGAATCATCACCGTCATTTTGGTAGCGGGATAATCTGTTTCGAGAAACAACCGAAAAAAATTACTGGTAATGCTATATGGCAAATTGGCTACTATTTCATAATCTTCATTATCAAAAAATTCTTGTGCAATATTGAAATCAAATTTCAACGCATCTTCATTAATGATTTTTACATTTTTACCAACTTCATTTTGTAAAAAATCAAAAAGCCGACGATCTTTCTCTATCGCCAAAACTTTTTTTGCCTTTACACTTAACAGCTTGGTCAAAACACCCAATCCCGGACCGACCTCCAAAATATTATCAGTTTTTTTGATCTCTGCTGTTTTAATTATTTTTTCAACAATATTATTGTCAACCAAAAAATTCTGACCGCGTAGTTTTGATGGTTCCAAATTTATTTGTTTTAATGTTTCTATTATTTTCATATTCTTTTTAACTGAGCAACAGAGCAATGAAGCAACTGAGCAAGTTAGTAATAATAAATTATATATTTTTATTTTTTATTTTATCTCTACAAAACATCATTTCTTTCCACAACATAGCACCAACCTCATTAATTAGTCCATTTATATTTTCAAAATCATCAAGCGATAAATATTTTTCTTCTTTACAAAAATCAATTAAATATGTTGACTCTTTCATTGAACCAAAAGAGATTTCAAGAAACAACAAAACAGTTTTCTTTCTAAACCTTGAATATCCCTCAATATAGTTCAAAACTATTGACATCGTGGCTCTTCGCAATTGAGAAGTAACCCCATACATTTCTTCTTTTGGAAAACTCCTCGAAACACCATAAACAAGATGAACTAATTTATTCATTTTGTTATAAAGATTTCGTCTAAATTCATTGCCCTCAAAATTCATTTTTTATTATTTTATTATTTTATTTTGCTTCATTGCTCTGTTGCTTCATTGCTCGGTTGCTTCATTGCTCCGTTGCTAAAATCCCTAAATCTTTAAAAACAGCCTCTTTAACCGCTCCCACGGCCAAATCCGGTTGACTGTAATCGGAAATATAGAGCGGGATATATTCAAGAACTTGCGGTAATTTATTCTTGGTAAAATTAATTTTGATCGCTGCGCCTTGGCGAGTATCCTCACTCCACATTTGATCAAAAATAAAATTTCCCAGACTATAAAAAATAAATTTGTCTTTGTACTTTTCCATTTCTTGAACCACGTGCGGATGATGGCCGATAATCAAATCCGCTCCGGCATCAATCCCCGCGTGCGCAAATTTTTGTTGAACTTCTCCGGAAGTATGCGCATATTCCGTTCCTGCATGCATACTTATGACAACAAAATCAACCTGCGTGCGAATTTCTTCAATATCTTTTTTCATTTTTTCAATATCCAAACCATTAACTCCGTAATTATTTTGCAAAACGGCAAAGCCGTCATAAGAATAACACAAAAAAACTAATTTCAAACCATTTTTTTCGATAATTTTTGAAGTTAAATTAATCCCCGCAAGTCCACAAAAATCAATTTTATTTTTTTCGAGAACTTCAACCGTTTTGGCAATCCCCTTTTGGCCTTGATTCAGAATATGGTTGTTAGCCAAGCTGACAATATCAAAACCGGCCTTGCTCAAACTTTCGCCAACCACTTCGTCCGCACGGAAAGAAAATGAGCCTGTTTTTACCGGCAAACCAGCAATAATCGGACTTTCCAAATTACCAAAAGTTAAATCAGTTGAATTTAAAACTTCGGCTAATTTTTCAAATGGATAAAAATAATTTTTCTTGGCCACCATTTTTTCACCAACAACTCGCGACAACATCACATCGCCAACGGCCAACAAGGTAACTGACTTATTCTCGTCTTCAACTTTTTGTTTTTCTTCTGCAATAACCACTTGCTTGCTTTGCCAATCAGCAAAAGGCACCAAATTTTCCATTGAAAAATTTAATTTTTCAATTTTATTCTCAGGAAAAAAAACCGGCCACAAAAAAAATCCGGACGCGCCGATAAAAATACAAATAATGCTAATATAAAAATATTTCATATATTTTCAAATTTAGTACGGGATGAACAATGTTCATCCCCTACGTAATATTTTTTTCATTTTATAATTTCCTGGCAATAACTTCCATCCCCTTTTTACCTACCCAATATTTAAATTTTATTATTTCAAAATTCAATTGAGCAATTAATTTTTTGAAATTTTTTGCCGTTAATCTTTTTTTTAACAAACCGTCATTACCGGAATCAAAAGCCTCATAATCCGTCTTTTTGTCGCTAACAACGGAAGTTAAATATAAAATACCATTCTTTTTTAATAATGACTTTAATTTATCCAAAAATTCCTCCTGATCCTTAATTGAAATATGATGAAAAACCCGACAACACCAAATGCCGTCATACTTTTTCATGGACGATAATTTCATCATATCAGTAATTTTAAAATTAGATTTTGGTGAAAACTTTTTTGCTAATTTGATCATTTCTCTCGACACATCAATTCCTAAAACAGAACAACCGTTATCAGATAAAAACTTGGAATCTTGGCCACCGCCGCAACCGACATCTAAAATTTCAGCATTTTTTGGCAAAAAAGATAAAAACTTTTTTAGTGAAGGAATAGACAATTGCTCACCATATCCATGTTGTTTTGTATATTCTTGGCCTATTTTGTCGTAAGATCTGGCAATAGATTTTTGCATAACTATTTAATTCTTAAATTTTTTCTATTTTGCGTTTGTTTTATATAGTTTTTTTTGTCACAACCTTTTTGCCGGTTTCTATTTCTAAATTTTTTCTAGCATTACCGGCAATCTTACCACCCTTCCTCGCAGCAATTTTATTCTCCACAAAACCTTGCGCGTTTTTGGTCTTGGCAATTTCTGTTGTTGAAGCTTCACCAAGCATCGAAAAAATTAATTCCAAATCACCCATGTGATCACGCAAATTTTCTTGTTTTAAACCTTTGACTTCTTTGTATTCACTTGGCGTTAAATCAAAAGTTGCTTTGGAAATTTCCGCGGTCAAAATTGCAAATTCCATATCTTCCTTAACTCCTCGTTTTTTCCATTCTTCGGTCAGTTCATCTCGCACGGCAATTCCACGCATTCTCTTCTCTATCCAACTGTCGGAATAACCTTTTAATTTATACAAAAGTCGAGTTCGCCTGGTCGCCAACTCCGGATCTTCAATTTCCTGCATTCGTTCATAACCAACCCGAGCTAACCATCTTTTAAAAGGCTCAGCCTTAGCAGACGGAATTGATTGAACGATTCTCAAAATTCCTTCTACCTTAGCACAATCAGTTTCGCGCAACTTACCGTCTTCCGCTAATAATTTCAACTGTTCCCAAAATGGGAACGGTTG
>JBAYHA010000064.1:0-4483 GCA_041666425.1 Patescibacteria group bacterium | reverse complement strand
TAGCGTGCATACGAACCAACCGACCGATTCTTTCTTTTATCCCGTTTGTTGTGTTAACAACATATGAGCCAGATTTTAAGCAACCAGCATAAACGCGAACAAAACATAATTTTCCGACAAACGGGTCAGTGGCAATTTTGAATGCCAAACCGACAAACGGGTCAGTATCACTTGGAGCAATAACAATCGTTTTTTCTGGATCTTTTGGATCAGCCACATTTAGTGGTGGGATATCAAGCGGACTTGGCAAATAATCAACCACTGCGTCCAATAATTTTTGGACTCCTTTGTTTTTTAATGCGCTACCGCAAAGCACTGGAACGACTTTGTTGGCAATAACGGCTTTGCGCAACACAAATTTAATTTCCTCAACAGAAATTTCTTCGCCGGCCAAATATTTGTCCATTAATTTTTCGTCATTTTCGACAACAGCTTCGACCAATTTGGCACGATATTCTTCTACCTTTTCTTTCATGTCTTCCGGAACTTCTGTTTCTAAAACCTTGACACCCAAATCATCTTCGTAAAAATAAGCGACCCGAGTAATAACATCGATAATCCCCTTGAAAGTTTCGGCTGCGCCAATCGGTAATTGAATCGGATACGCATTCTTGGTCAATCTTTCGTGAATTGTTCCAAGGTCAAAATAAAAATCAGCACCCATACGATCCATTTTGTTGATAAAAGCCAATCTTGGCACGCCGTAATCATCGGCATACCGCCAGTTGGTTTCAGATTGAGGTTCCACGCCGGCCACACCATCAAAAACACAAACACCTCCGTCAAGAACGCGTAAACTTCTTTTTACTTCGACCGTAAAATCAATGTGCCCCGGAGTATCAATGAGATTGATGCGATGATTGTTCCAAAAACAAGTAGTAGCCGCTGAAGTAATGGTAATGCCACGTTCACGTTCTTGCTCCATCCAATCCATCGTCGCCGCACCTTCGTGCACTTCGCCAATCTTGTGCTTTTTGCCGGTGTAAAATAAAATACGTTCCGAAACAGTGGTTTTGCCGGCATCAATATGCGCAATAACACCAATATTGCGAGTTTTTTCTAACGAATATTCTCTTGGCATAAATATCTTTGGTCTTTATTTTTTATTAAAATTTGGCAAAATGAGCAAAAGCGCGATTAGCTTCGGCCATGCGGTGAACATCCATTTTTTTCTTGATCGCTTCACCTTCATTATTCAATGCGCCAATCATTTCATCCAACAATCTTTTGGCCATTGGACGTCCCTTTTTGCCAAGAGCAGCATTGATTAACCAATGTAAAGCCAAAAAATATTTTCTTTCTCCGCGAACAGGATATGGAATTTGGTAATTACCTCCACCGATACGGCGACCGCGAACTTCAATTTGCGGAGCCACATTTTTGACCACTTGATCAAAAACAGCCAAAGCGTTTGGATATAACTCTTTGTCTAATTTGCCGGACTTGATCATTTTTTCGATTTCATCAAAACTGGTATAAACAATTTTTTCCGCTACTGATCTTTTGCCATCTTGCATCAAATAATTGATGAATTTGGTAACAACAAGACTGCCGTATCTGGCATCAGGTCTTAATTTTCTTTTTGGTGCTGGTCTGCCTCTCATAAAATTTTACTTCGCAAGTTAAAGTTCACATTTCGATTTTTAAAAATTGAAATATTACTCCTTACAAAGTTTATAAAGTTTATAAAGTTCATAAAGTTATAAAGTTTATAAAGTAATTTAAATTACCTCATAATTTTATAAATTTTAAACTGTTTTTATTATTAAATAATCCCCTCGAACCAAAAAGTTAAGGGGAATTATATTGAAATGATTATTTCTTTGGTCTTTTGGCGCCATAAAGTGAACGACTTTGCTTGCGACCGTCAACACCCTGAGTATCGTAAACACCACGAACAATATGATAACGGACACCCGGTAAATCCTTGACTCTACCTCCACGCATCATAACAATGGAGTGCTCTTGCAAATTATGACCTTCTCCCGGAATATAAGCTGTAACTTCCTGACCGTTGGACAAACGCAAACGAGCGATTTTGCGCAAAGCAGAGTTCGGTTTCTTTGGGGTGGTTGTCGTAACTTTTAAACAAACGCCACGCTTAAATGGAGCGCCTTTTGGTAAAGTTTTTCTCTTTCTCTTCAAATTGTTAAAAACACTTTGCAAAGAAGGAGTTTTTGATTTAGTCTTTTGGGATTTGCGTCCTCGTCTGACCAATTGGTTAATAGTTGGCATAATTTACCTAAAATAATAGTTTATAATAGTTTAAAAAATATTTTTCATTAGTCGATAATTAGGATATCATACAAAACAGATGGAGTCAATAGTTGCGATCAGAAAACATAAAAACAAAAACAACTACAATCTATTATATTTTACATGATTCCCCTTGGCCTTGGCAACCGGATATTTGGCTTCATTCTTTTTTAGTTTTTTGTAAGATGCGGCGATAATATCAACATTCAAATCATGACTTAATAGCAAAATTAGATAAAAAACATCGGCCATTTCTTCGGCGATAGCCGACTTTTCTTTTACTACATATTCACCTATTTCCTCAGAATTTTTCCATTGAAAATGCTCCATTAACTCACTGGCTTCCAAAATCAAAGAAATGGCCACATCTTTGGGATTATGAAACTGTCGCCAATCACGAGCATCGCGAAAAGCGATTATTTTTTTGGTTAAATTTTCAATTGATTGATTTGATTTCATATATTTCTACTTTTTCTAAATAATTTTGGCGATAAAATTCAAAAAAATGGCAAAAATCCGCCCAAAGACATTAACCCCCAAAAAGTTATCCGCAAAAATCAAAATTAATAAAATAAACGGACCTTGAGTCTCAAATTTTTGCTTGAATTCGGCAAATTTGTGATCCGGCAAAACACTAAACAAAATTTTTGATCCATCAAGTGGCGGGATGGGGAGTAAATTGAAAATCAGTAGAACTAAATTCAAAAAAATCACCAGCGACAAAAAAACCGCGCCCAAATTTATCGAACCACCAAAAAAGCTTCCAGAAACAGCAAAAAACGGATGAATTTCTGAAAAAATTAATTTGAAAAAAATCAAACAAATAATGGCCATTACCAAATTGGCTAACGGACCGGCCAAAGCAACCAACGCCGGACCGAATTTGCGATTTTTTAAATTATAGGGATTATATGGCACCGGATTTCCCCAACCAAAACCAATCAAAACCAACATAAATAAACCAAATAAACTAACATGCGACAGTGGATTTAACGTTAACCTCCCATTATCTTTTGCCGTGGAATCTCCCAAAAAAGTCGCCATCAAGGCATGCGAAAATTCATGAATGGTAATGACAAAAACAATGGCCAACAGCCAAGCCAAAAAAAGCATTGGCGAAGAAAACAGTTCGGAAATAGGCATATTTTGGTAAAATTATTATTAGACTTGAATTATTATAACATATATGATAGTATAAAACCATCATTAAAAATCATTAACTATTTTTTTAAAAATATGGCCATCTGTCAAAAATGCGGTCGGGGTCCAAAAATTGCCATTTCTCGAAGCCACTCTCATGTTGCCACAAAACATTGGCAAATGCCAAACATTCAAGTCAAAAGAGTGGAAGGCAAAAAACAACACCTCTGCACCAAATGTATAAAATCTCTGTCAAAATAAAAAATCCCGCTTCGGCGGTTTTTTTATTTCCAAAAAATGGTAAAAAGACAGATTTTGTGCTATAATAATATAATAAATTTTTAATTTTTTTATGTTCAAGAAAAAATGGTTTTATCTCGTAATAGGAATTATTATACTGATTATTTTGGGGATAATTTTTGGCACAAAACAAAAACCGCCAGAATACGAAACTGCCCCCGTTTTGCGCGGAGATCTACAACAAGAAGTAAGCGTTACCGGAACAGTAAAACCGGCCGAAGCCGTGGAACTATCTTTTGAAAAAAGTGGCAAAATAACCAGCATCAAGGTCAAAGTCGGTGATGAAGTAAAAAATAACAAAATTTTGGTAGAAATGGCCAACACAGATCTCGTTGCTCAACTAAAACAAGCGCAAGCTTCTCTCGAAAATGCGCACGCGCAAATGAAACAATATCAAGCCGGAGCCGAAAGCCAAAAAGCCAAACTTGATGAATTAAAAGCCGGAACCAGACCGGAAGAAATCGCCTCTGCCCAAACAACAGTCAATAACGCCGAAAAAAGTTTGCTCGATGCTAATTTGACTTTGCAAAATATTCAAGAAAAAGCGGACAAAGATTTAACTCAAGCATATAACAATACTTTAAATACACTCGCTTATGCGGTTACGATAGCCGAAAATTCTCTTTACGCCTTGACGGATGTCCAAAGTAACATGACCAATCAAGCCGGCGATCAATCAATTGTTACAGACAAAAAAGCTAACGCTGTTTTTGCATTACTGGGTGCTTCAAATGGTGGGAATTTTAACAAAAGCGCTCTTTCCCAATTATCCGGCGGAGCCAAAGGT
>JBAYHA010000063.1:0-4523 GCA_041666425.1 Patescibacteria group bacterium | reverse complement strand
GAAAGTAATTTGTCGAGACAAAAAATTTTAGAAATCGCAACAACGGAAATGAGAGAAATTTTAAAAGAAAAAAATGAAGAAAAAGTTTTTTTCTTGTATAATGAAAATTGGGCACCGGGAATTATTGGTTTGATTGCCGGGCGAGTGGCGGATGAATTTTTTCGTCCTGTTCTGGCCATGACCAATTGCAATGGCAAAATTGTTGGATCAGGAAGAAGTGTGGAAGGTTTGAATATTACCGAACATTTGAATTTTGCCAAAGAATATTTGGCTAGGTTTGGGGGGCACGCCGGAGCGTGTGGGTTTACTTTGAAAGATTTATTGGTCAAGGATGATTTTGAAAAAACGATCAAAGAAAAAATTGAAAATACTTTGCAAAATATTTTTATTGAACCGTCAGTTTTGGTCGAAGGGTTTTTTGATTTGGACTCAAATGATAAGAGTTTGCTTGATGAATTGGAAAAATTTGCACCTTTTGGGGAAGGAAATCCTCGACCGATTTTTTGGCTCAAGGATTTGACTCTGGCCTCTTTTGAAATTCTTGGGGCAACCGGCAATCATTTGCGGTTGATGGTTCGTCAAAATTCACCGCGTTTGCACAAAATCATGTTGTTTGGCAAAGCACAAGAATTTCTTCCTCAACTAAAAACCGATCAAAAGATCGAGGCTCTTGTTGAAGTGAGCAAAAATATTTGGAACGGTCAGGTGCAGAGAGAAGTTAGAGTGGTAGATTTGAAGATTAACTGAGCCCTCCTTCGCTCTGCGAGCTACGGAAGGGCAAGCAACTGAGCAAAAGAGCCCTCCTTCGCTCTGCGAGCTACGGAAGGGCAAGCAACTGAGCAACTCAAAAATAAAATTTATATATTTTTGAGAGGAAATTGGTGAAATAATTTGGCAAGAGTTGTTTTTTTTATAAAGTTAAAAAAAGCGGAGTAATTATTTTATTAGTTAATTAATAAATTGGTCAGTTGGTCGGTGGATCTGTTGATCATTTGAAAAAATATGAACTTAATTATAAACACCGACGGTGGAAGCCGTGGAAATCCGGGGCCGGGTGCTTCGGGCGTGATAATAAAAAATGAAAAACAAGAGATACTTTTTCGGGGGGGCGAATTTTTAGGCAAAGTGACCAATAATCAAGCGGAATATATGGCCGTTCTTTTTGCTTTGGAAAAGTGCGAAAAATTAAATGGTTCGGAGCTACATTTTAGACTTGATTCTGAGTTGGTGGTAAAACAAATTAATGGTGAATACAAAATTAAAGACGCGACTTTGGGACAAATATTTTTAAAGATTTATAATTTACAATCAAAATTCAAAAAAGTAATTTTTACGCATATTCGTCGCGAACAAAACGCGGAGGCTGATGCGGTGGTGAATGAGATTTTGGATCAACGGCATTTTTAATTTTTATTTTTAATTGTGCTATAATAACATCAATATGAAGAAAAAAATATTTTTCTTCGCGTTGATGTTATTTTTGTTAAGCGGAATTTTTGTCAGCTTGAAGTTTTTTGTTTTTGCCGGGAGTTTAGACCGCATCTATGGCTGGACTTATTCTCCGAATATTGGGTGGATTTCTTTGAATTGTATTAATTCGGAATTGGGAAATTGTTCTGATCAAGATTATGGTATTAATTATGATCGAGAAAATGATGTTTTATCAGGGCATGGTTGGAGTGAGCATGGCGGATATTTTTGTTTTGGTCAGTCGTGTACTGATTGGGGGTTGAATTTAACTCCGAATAATGAATTACCTTTTGCCATGGTTGATGCTTTTGGGTTGCTTGACGGTTGGGCGGGATTTCCTAATTTGCACAATGAAGGCTGGGTTAGTTTGCGCGGTCCATTGCAAACGGTTTTGGGCAAAAAGGTGGCTTGTCAAAATTGTTATCGTGAACAGGGATCATCAACCGATAGTTGCGCTTTTTGTTTTGAAAAAAGTGATTTTGGTGGATCCGGAGCAATTTGTGAGAAATGTAATTTTTGCACTAATCAGGTTTGTGCCGGTTGTGATTACTGTTATGAATATGGTTTGGGTCTTGATTTTTCGCGCAATGTTATTTCTGGTTGGGCTTGGGGTAAGGGTGGGCATGAAGAAAATTATGGTTGGTACAAATTCGCTTCTGATTTTCGAACTGCGGAAACCAACTTGCCGTATTTCAAAACCGTGGGCGGGGATGTTTACGTTGGCGGAGAGTTGGGGTCTTTGCAGGATTCGGTCGGCCACGGTTATAGCTCCACGTATTTGTTGGAAACTGATGGAACAATAATTCATTATGATTCTGCTTGTGCTAATTCGCCAGAATGTGGCAATAATGAGGCTTGGATAAATGATGAAAAAGGTCCATTACTTTTTCCAAAAAAAGAAAATAAATACCAAAGTTCTTTTGGTCAATTGGATATAAAGGGAATTTTGGCCGGACAGTATGGGGAAGTGGTGTCGATTATGAGTGACTCGCAATTGCCGGAAGTTTTGGCTGGTAATGTGTATTATTCAGAAAATGATTTTTATTTGTTTGAAAAGAATTTTGCCAAAACTTCCGGCAAACCAAAGGCTTCCGGAACTTTGGTGGTGAAGGGGGATTTGTATATCGAGGGGAATATTAATGTAGATCAAACTGCCGTTTCTTCTTTTTTCGGTGCACCGAACTTTGGTATAATGGTTTTAAAAAATGATGATGGTTCCGGCGGAAATGTTTATATCAAAAATGACGTTACGCATATTTTTGCGAATATTTATGCGGAAAAAGCGATTTTTACCGGTACCAGTGGTGATCCAAAAACAGAAGTTCAGTTGACGGTTAGCGGTTTGTTGGTAGCCGGACAATTTAATTTTGAGCGTGATTATGCCGACATTGAAACCAAAGAATCGGCGGAAAAAATAATTTACGATGGTCGAGTTATTTTAAACCCGCCACCCGGATTTACTGATTTGGTAAAAAGCTTACCGGTTTTGAATAATTAGTGTTTTGCAGGTGTCTCATTGGTTGATTTGAAGTATTCGTAGAAAATAAGTTGGTGATTATCAGTAGATGTGTATAACTTCGCAAAAATTCAAAAAAAATGTTATAATATTATTGAATTTGTTTCGACAAAATAAACAATACATAAAAAAACAAAAATATGGGATTATTTAGTGGCAAAGGCTCGGCCGAAGCCAATTTTTTGGGTGTCGATATTGGCGGAAGCAGTTTAAAAGTAGTTGAATTGACCAACAATAATGGCCGGGCGCAATTGGTGACTTACGGTTATTTGGAGAGATCGTTAAAAGGTGACGGCCAAAAATTGATTGATGATGTAGAAAAAACCGCGTCCTTGTTGCGCAAAGTTTGCGACTCTGCCAAGGTTGTTACCAATCGAGCCATTACCGCTTTGCCGGGGCAGGCTGTTTTTAATGCAATCATTTCCATTTCCGAAATGGCAGTCAAAGATTTGGCTTCGCCAAAAAAAATTACCACTGCCGTTGAGTGGGAAGCAAAAAAAGTTTTGCCATTGCCTCTCGAAGAAATGATTCTTGATTGGAAAATAATCACGCCCGAAGATGTTATCAAAAAACAAAGCGAAACCGGTGACAAAATAAAAAATTTGCAAATTCTTTTGACCGGCGCAGCCAAAAATATTGTTCAGAAATACATTGATATTTTCAAAAAAGCCAATTTGAATTTGATTAGCTTGGAAACAGAATCTTTTGCTTTGGCGCGTTCTTTGGTGGGCAAAGATCGTTCGACTGTGGTAGTGGTTGATATTGGCGGAGCTAATTCCGACATTACGGTAATTGATGGCGGATTGCCGTTGCTTAGTCGAAGTTTGGGTGTTGGTGGAGTATCTTTTACTCAGAATATTTCGACAACTTTAAATGTTAGTATGGAACAAGCCGAACAGTACAAAAGAGATTTGGCGAACATGGATACGCCGGAAGGCCAATTGCCGGAAATTGTGGAACGGGCCATTCGTACTATTGTTGACGAAGTGCAATACACCATCAATTTTTATCTGGATCAGCCGGACAACAAAAACAAAAAAATCGAAAGAGTGGTTTTGACAGGAGGAAGCTCCAGTTTGTTTAATTTACCAAAATATTTTTCCGACAAATTGGGAATCAGAACTTTTATCGGTAATCCGTGGGCCAGAGTGATTTATCCGTTGGATTTGCAAGAGGTTTTGGACGGAATAGGTAATCGTTTGGCTACGGCCGTCGGTTTGGCGATGAGAGATATAGAATAATTGAGAATTTATCACGAAGCCCCAAAGGGGCAAGTGATCCCTTTGGGAGAATTAAGAATGCAGAATTATCCCGAAGGGATGCCTTCGGCAAGAATTGTCACGAAGTGATGCCTTTGGCAAGAATTAAGAATTGAAAACAAAAATAAATGTCTTCATCAATCAGCCTTCTTCCGGAGGATTTGCGTGGCCAAGAAGATGACGCTCGTCAACGAGCTAAAGAATCATCTATCAAGCCGGTGTTCAGGGTGCATTTGCCAGAAGAAGAAATTACCAAAAAAGAATTACCAAAAAACTTT
>JBAYHA010000062.1:0-4581 GCA_041666425.1 Patescibacteria group bacterium | reverse complement strand
ACATTTTTATTTAATTTTGCCAAAATGTTGTTTCTGTGGTTCTTTGACAATTTGAAAAAATGGGAGGTTGTCATGAATATTATTACGATCAATGAGCAAAAATTGGAACTTTCGGACGGTTTGGATGATTTTTTTTATCTTTATAATAAGGTTGGGTTGCCCCATGCGTTGGCTTTTCATTGGCGACGGGTTCCCGCTCCTGTAAAATTAGCTTTAAGTGAAGTGGAGTTGAGAAAAGTTCAGTTGATTATCGAGGAAACCGAAGGAGCATCTGTCGCCTTGAGGGCGGAGTTTGCTTTTTATTTAGGGGTTTTTTGTCCAGAGGGTAATTACGAGGGGCATGTTTATTTTGGACAGTTTTATCGATATATAAAGGCAAGAGTGTTATTGCTGGATGATTTAAGTTTTGCAAGCGAGTCTTTCTCTGTTATGGAAAAGTGTTTCAAAAGTTATGTCAAAGACGATCTACGTATTTGTGCTCAATGTTATTTTGATCTTCACTTCTCCTCCAATGGAGATTTTGGTGTAGACCATAAGTTGTCAGATAAGTTGTATTCCGAGTGTGAAAATTTGATTTGTCGACATTTTTTGGAAATTTCTGCTAATGTGGTTTTTATGGGAGATTTGTGGAAGCAATGCACTGGTAATCAGGGAAATCATTATTGTGCAGACAATAAGTTGGGAAGAACAAAATGGCAAGTGATTATTAAAAGGTTAATGAATACAAAAAGTGTCGAGGATTGTTGTTATGTTTTTTCCTGTTTGGTAGCGGATGGGAGGGGTCGTATTTCCAGAGATGAGCCGATGGGTGTTTTTTTGAAGTTGATTGTGTCAAAGAAAAAGCAAAAGAAGTTTTTGCTATCGCCAAAGAGGTATTATCAACTGAGGATTTGCTTAATGCATATAAAAATCAAGTGCCTGGATTTTTTTTGGCGTGTCGGTTGTTAAAAGAAAGAACTGGTGCTTATAATAAAGCAGGAGGGGATTCATGAAAAAGTCGTTGATTGAAGGAGTGTCGTATCGTTGTCCATATTGAGGCAAGGAATTTGTTTCAGTCGATAAAGACTTGGCGGATTCACTAGAGTTTGTAGAGATTAATAATAAGTTGTTCTGTGAATACAAACTAAGTAATTAACCGAACAATGGAGGCGCTGAAATGAGTGAAGAAAAAAAAGTACCCGAACCAAAAATCACCAAATTTGATCCGGTGAAGTTTGAGTATTGGAAGGTAATTCTGGGAGAATGGGACGCCATTCGTCTTTATGCGGAAGTTTTGCCAAGAGAGGAAATTGAGCGATTGTCTTTGGAAGAACTGTTGTTGTTGAAAAATATTTCCACGGACAATGAGAATTACGAATTTATTCTTGAGCGGAGTCTTGTTAGATTAAGTTATGCGGAAATTTGTCGGAAATATCTGCTGGCAGCTCATAGAAAAGATGAACTAGTTACTTCTGCTTGTAAAAAGAAATTATTGAATCTGTCCGAAGATTCGCTTAAGGAATTACAAGGAAAATATGAAACTGTTTTTCAAGTAATGAATAGTTTCGTTTGTGAGAAATCTCGCGATCGAGGTCTTGTTAGTATTCTGGCCAAGGAGACTTGTGAAGACTTGGCCGAACCGATTATTAAGCCGCTGGAAAAACAGTTGAACGAAAGGCTGGAAATTTCAGAATTTGGTGACCTCTTCAAATTTTATAAAAAAGGACCGGAAGCTGTTGAGAACAATGCGCATTTTGATGTGTATTATCGTCTTCGGAAAATCGCCCTGGACATTTTTGTGAAGAGAGCCGAAACGGTTTCTTTTCAAGAATTGTTTGATTTTGTTTCTGCCCGAAGCATAGATTATCATGAAATCCGCAACCGACTTCTGGGTGTTTTGTCCGGGAAGGGAACGCTGAGTGATTGGGTAAGAATTTATAGAGAAAAAAAAGCTGATCCTACCTGCTTTAGTACTGTTCATATTGATTTCACTTGGCAACAAGTTCAGCGCTTGGCCGTTGAAAATCAGTAATTAATCAAACCCGAACCATGTTTCGGGTTTTTTGTTTATTGAAAAAGTATTAAAGATAAGGTATGATATTGTTATAAATTAAACAAATTTATGCAAAAAAAAGATCAAAAAAAATCGATTATGGTTTTGTTTGGTGGGGTTTCGGCAGAGCACGATGTTTCAATAATTTCCGCACAAAATGTAATTAATTTTATAAACAAAAAAAAGTATAAGGTCGTTCCAATTTATATAGACAAAAAAGGACGGTGGCTTTCTTTTGAAATAAAATTTGTAAGCAATAAAAGTTTTGAATTTGGTAAAGTGGAAAAAGAAAAACTAAATGAGGTTTTTCCATATTCAAAAAATGGCAAGATGTTTATAAATGCAAAAAAAGAAGAAAAAATTGATATTGTCTTCCCCGTTTTGCATGGGCCTTACGGCGAAGATGGGTCAATGCAAGGTTTTTTGAGAATTTTAAATGTCCCATTTGTCGGCTCCGGTGTTCTTGGTTCCGCTGTTGGTATGGACAAAGATTTTGCAAAACGTTTATTGAGAGATGCTGGAATTTTGGTTGGTGATTTTGTCGTCATAAAAAAAGATCAAGAGAAAATTGATTTTTTTTCGATAAAAAGAAAATTTGGTTTACCGGTGTTTATAAAACCAGCCAATATGGGTTCGTCGGTGGGGATTTCCAAGGTTAATAACAAAGAGGAATTTTTTGCCGCTGTAAATAAGGCCTTCGAATATGATGAAAAAGTAATAATTGAAAAAAACATCAAGGGCAGAGAAGTTGAGTGTGCAATTTTGGGAAATGAAAAACCGCAAGCCTCAATTGTGGGGGAAGTATTGGTAAAAAAAGGATTTTATTCTTATTCTGCGAAATATTTGGAAAAAGATAATGCTGAAATAGTAATTCCGGCAAAAATTACAAACAAAACCTTGAAAAAGATTCAAGAAACAGCGATAAAAACTTTTCAAGTTTTGGGTTGTTCGGGATTTGCGCGTGTTGATTTTTTTCTTTGTCCTAACGGAAGAGTTTTTGTAAATGAAATTAATACTATCCCTGGTTTTACTTCAATCAGTATGTATCCCAAGTTATGGCAAGAATCCGGTATAAAGTATGAAGCATTAATAGAAAAATTAATCATTTTGGCTTTTGAACAACACAAAAAAATAAATTCATATAATAAATGCGTCTAATTTTTTTCTCATGAAAACACTTATCAAAAAATTAATTCCAAAATTTATTTTCAAAATATACCATTTAGTTTTGGCTTATTTGTCGGCCTTTGTTTACGGTTTTCCAAGTAATAAATTAATTGTCATCGGCGTGACCGGAACAAATGGCAAAACTACGACGGCGAATTTGCTGGCGCGCGGATTGGAAGTCGATGGAATCAAAACAGGCATGACCTCGACCGTTAATTTTAAGGTTGGCGACAAAGAATGGTTAAATGATCGAAAAATGACTATGCTCGGTCGATTTCAATTGCAAAAAATGTTAAAAGAAATGGTTTCAGCCGGTTGTCGTTACGCGATTATCGAAACTTCATCGCAGGGTGTCGAACAATTTCGACATCTCGGAATAAATTATGATTATTTAATTTTTACCAATCTTACTCCCGAACATATTGAAGCTCATGGCGGCTTTGAAAATTATCAGAAAGCCAAGGGAAAACTGTTTTCTCATCTAACAAAAAAGAAAACAAAAAATATTTTTGGTCATAAAATTTTAAAAACTATTTTGGTGAATATTGATGATCAATATTCGGACTATTTTTTAAATTTTCCCGCTCAACATAAAATCGGTTTTACTTGTGAGAACAAAATAAAAAATGATTTGGAAATTTTTGGCGCGCAAAATGTTTCTTTAAACAAGTCCGGAACTTCATTTGATTACAAAAATGAAAAAATAAATTTAAAATTACTTGGAGCTTTTAATGTTTACAATGTTTTACCCACTTTGATTATTGCTGAAAAAGAAAATTTAAATTTTGAAAGAGTAAAACAAAATTTAGAAAAAATCCTGGTTATCCCCGGTCGAATGGAGTTGATTGACGAGGGGCAGGATTTTGCCGTTTTGGTTGATTATGCGCCCGAGCCATTTTCGTTAACCAAACTTTATGAATCGTTAAAACTTTTTCCAAAAAATAAAATTATTCATGTTCTTGGTAGTTGTGGTGGCGGTCGCGATGTGGCTCGCCGTCCGATAATGGGTGAGCTGGCCGGTAAAAATGCGGACTTTGTAATTATTACCAATGAAGATCCTTATGATGATGATCCGCTGGAAATTATTAATGATATTTTTGTCGGTGCAGTCAAAGCGGGCAAAATTCTAGACGAAAATGTTTTCAAAATTTTGGATCGACGCGAAGGGATCAAAAAGGCGATTTTAT
Organism: Patescibacteria group bacterium; assembly: GCA_041666425.1. Classification (GTDB taxonomy): domain Bacteria; phylum Patescibacteriota; class Patescibacteriia; order UBA11705; family JABHMO01; genus JBAYHA01. The sequence continues at coordinate 195 of JBAYHA010000062.1, read as the reverse complement.
TGGCAAAATCAGGTGATTTGGTTTTAATCACCGGCAAGGGCGCGGAACAAAAAATGGCCGTAGCCAATGAAAAATATCTGCCATGGGATGATCGGGTGGTGGTAAGAGAGCAACTGAGCTCGTCTTAGGACATCGTGCCCTTATTTTATTGTTTATTTGTTCATATGTTCCTTTTCCGCCTTTGGCGGGGTTCTT
>JBAYHA010000061.1:0-4657 GCA_041666425.1 Patescibacteria group bacterium | reverse complement strand
ATATTTTTGTTTGAATCAATCGTTTTAACGGACGAGCGCCAAATTGGGGGTCATAACCTTCGATTGAGAGATTGTTTTTTGTTTCTTCGGTAAAAATTATTTCAATATCTTTTTCTTTTAGTCGTTGTTCCACTTTGGCTAATTGTAAATCAACTATTTCGCGAATATTCTCTTTTGATAAAGCGTCAAAAACAATAATTTCATCAATTCGGTTTAAAAATTCGGGACGAAAATAATCTTTTAATTTTCCCAAAATTTTCTTTTCATTGCTTTCTTTTAGCGATTCTTCTTTGTTCCCAAAACCAAGATCGGTTTTGTTTAATGATTCCAGAATTGTATCACTGCCGATATTGGACGTCATGATGATGATTGTATTTTTGAAATTTACTACTCGGCCTTTGGCGTCAGTTAATCGACCGTCATCAAGAAGTTGTAAGAGAGTGTTAAAAACTTCGGGATGCGCTTTTTCCACTTCGTCAAACAACACAACCGAATACGGACGACGACGAATTTTGTCCGTCAATTGACCGCCTTCATCATAACCAATATAACCCGGAGGTGAACCAATCAATTTGGAAACAGCGTGCTTTTCCATAAATTCGGACATATCGACACGAACAATGGCGTCTTCGCTATTGAACATAAATTCGGCTAAGGCTTTGGCTAATTCAGTTTTGCCGACACCGGTCGGACCGAGAAAAAGAAATGAACCAATTGGGCGGTTTTCTTCACTAAGCCCGGCACGTGAACGGCGCAAAGCTTTTGAGACCGCGGACACAGCTTTGTTTTGACCGATGACTCGTCCGGCGAGTTCTTTTTCCGCGTGCGCTAATTTTTCTATTTCACTTTCTAACATTTTATTAATCGGGATGCCTGTCCATTTGCTGACTACGGCGGCAATATCTTCGGCCATAACTTCTTCTTTTAAAATTTTTCGACCGCCCGGACCTGATTGAACCTTTTTTAAACGAGATTGCAAATCTCTGATGCTTTTTTCTGCTTGTGGAATTTTACCATAACGAATTTCAGCAACCTTTTCATATTCAGCTTTTCTTTCCAAGATTTCCGCTTCTTGGCGAAATAAATCAATGGATTTTTTGCTTTCTTGAATTTGTGAAATCAATTCACGTTCTTTTTTCCAATGAATTTCCAACTGATTGGCTTTTTCCTTCAAATCGCTTAGTTCTAGTTCAATTTCCGTTAATTTTTTTTCAGTATGGTCATTTTTTTCGCGCGAGATAGCCTGCTTTTCGATTTCCAGCTTCATAATTTTGCGTTTGAACATATCCAACTCGACCGGCATGCTATTTAAATCAATTCGCAAGGCGGAAGTGGCTTCATCGATTAAATCAATGGCTTTGTCTGGCAAAAAACGATCAGTAATATATTTTTGAGAAAGTTTGGCCGCGGCGACAATAGCATCGTCAGTGATTCTTACTCCATGATGAACTTCATATTTTTCTTTGATTCCGCGCAAAATGGCGATGGTGTCATCAAGCGAAGGTTCCGGAACATAAACCGGCTGAAAACGACGCTCTAGCGCAGTATCTTTTTCAATATATTTTTGGTATTCCTTTAATGTTGTTGCGCCAACGCAATGTAATTCTCCTCGCGCAAGCGCCGGTTTTAACATATTGCTGGCGTCGAGACTACCCTCGATGGATCCGGCTCCGACAATAGTATGTAATTCATCAATAAAAACAATGTATTTTTCTTTGTTTTTCTTGATTTCTTGCATAATGGCTTTTAGTCGTTCTTCGAATTCTCCTCGGAACTTACTGCCTGCAACAATCCCGCCAATGTCCAAACTCAAAACTTCTCGATTGCGCAGATTTTCCGGAACATCACCGGAGACAATTCGTTGAGCCAGCCCTTCGGCAATGGCTGTTTTGCCAACGCCCGGCTCGCCGATTAAAACAGGATTATTTTTTGTTCTGCGCGATAATACTTGCAAAACTCGGCGAATTTCTTCGTCACGCCCGATAACCGGATCCATTTTTTCTTCCCGTGCTTCATCAGTCAAATTGATAGTGAATTTGGTTAAAATATTAATTTTATTTTCGGGGTCGGGCGAGTCAATTTTTTGATTTCCACGTACCTCAGCCAAAATTTTTAAAACAGTATCATAATCAACACGAAAAATGTGCAAAATTTCCATGGCAATTGATTCAACTTTTAACAAAGACAAAAATAAATGTTCGGTGCTAATGAATTCATCGCCCATTTTTTTTGACTCTTTGTCAGCGCTGACCAAAACGTAATTCATTGGTCCGGTAACATGAACTTGTCCGTCCGGCGCGTCCATTTTTCCTTTTGTCATACGAGTCAGAGCTATTCGTGATTGCTCAATAATCTGTTCAGTAGGAATTTCCATTTTTTTCAACACAGTCAACACAATGCTTTCTTCTTGGGTGAGCAAAGAGTGAAGCAAGTGAATAGTATCAATTTGGGGATTATGATGTTCAAAAGCGAGCGCCTGCGCTTCTTGCAAGGCTTCTTGGGAGTTAGTGGTAAATTTGCGAATATCCATATAATTTAGTAGGGAAAGAACAGTGTTCTTTCCGTACGATATAAATTTATTAATTTTAGCAGTCGAACTGCCAGAGTGCTAATACCATTATAAAAGATATTCATTTTTTGTCAACATCTAAATTTAGATAAAAATTAGCTGTGAATAAGTTTTTGATACTAAAAAAGCCCGTATTTTAACGGACTTATGTTTTACGATAGAATTTTCAATGCTTCAATTAAATAATCCTCGGCCAATGGCCAATCAATTGGATCAAGGGCGTTACCACTGGCGCGAAGTTTTCCCTGGGCATCAATGCTCAAATCAGGAAATTCTTTCACTAGCGGTTCAATTAAACTGACCGTTGTTGGACCAATACCACCGGCAAATCCGATACCAATTTCTGGAAAATGCCATTTAATTTTTCTGGCAAAGGGAAGTAGTAGTTCGGGTTGGAGCGGAATTCCTTTGCCCATACTGCGATCTAGCAAAACTCGATCAATTACTCCTTCATATTCTGCAAGTTTGTTGATCAAAAAAGTTTCATTATTATCAACTGCATCAAAAGCTTTTTGACCAATTTGGAGAATTATTTCGACGGGTTTGCGCGAAGTATGAACTCCGTGTGAGATATGACTTGGCTCAGGCCAAACCATATCAAGTTGCACCGCGTCAAGACGCATTCCACCAAAAGAAATCGCTTGAACCAAAGTTCGCCACAAATCCGGCCTATTTTCATAATCAACAAAATGCAAGCAGTTGTAAGTTTCATCGGAAGAAAAAATTCGCCGAATCTCTTCTTTTCGGGGAAACGCATCTGCCCATTTGGTTGGCAAATTATGTAAAGTTTTGAAACTCATCATAACGCCGACATGTAATTTTCTGTCTGAATCAATTTTTTTGTGTTGGTTAAAAACAGCCAGCATGGCTTTGACCTGTTCAAAATTCATGAAATCAGTAATTCCAACATATGGATTCATGTGTGCTCCTTATCAAAGAACGTAGAAATAATATATTACACCATAAATTTAAATATTTCAATATTCAAGGCTCATATTTGTATAAAATTGCCAAAAAGCTAGTAATTTGGTAGAATTAGTTTATTGTTAGACAAACAAGCTACAAATCTTCTAAAACCTACAAAACTACAAATACTACAAAAATAAATAAAATAATCATATTGAATTTCGAAGCATTCGAAGTTTCGTAGGGGTTTGTAGATTCGTAGTTTAAAACTTTATGAACTTTCTACTTTATAAACTTTACAAACTGCCTTATGCGCGCCTTTTTTGCCATTAACTTAAGTTCTGAAATAAAAGATCTGTTGGAAGATGTTATTTTGCGTTTGGACAAACTTAATTTGCGTTCTGATATCAAATGGGTAAATAAGGACAATTTGCATTTGACTTTGGCTTTTATCGAAAACTTGGCCGAGGAAAAATTAGCCAACATTATTGAAGAAGTTGATAAATTGCCAAAACCTGATTTTTGGTTGGTTCAACTTGGTGATATTGGTTATTTTCCATCAAGCGGCAAAGTAAAAGTTATGAAAATGTCTTTGCTTGGTGATATTGAAAAAATAGTTGTTTTCCAAAACAAAATTAAGCAAATATTAAAAAAAGAGGGAATTACTTTTGACGAAAAAGATTTTGCTCCACATTTAACTCTTGGTCGAATCAAAGATCAACGCGGTCCGTTGTCAAAATTTGTTGTCTATGACAAATTGTCTTTTCCGGTAACGGAATTTGACTTGATCCGCAGTGATTTGAACAAACAAGGCAATAGATATGAAGTTTTGAAAAAATTTAAATAAATTTAAAATTGTCAATTTTTTTTGTTTTGTCCTTTCGACCAAGCCTGCCCTGAGCGAAGTCGAATGGGTGGAGAAATCTTTTTTAAATAGTAGATACAATATTGGACTTTTATTATTTTGAAAAGATCCCTCGATTCGCCACTGCTCACTCGGGATGACAAAACAGAAGAAGAACATCCTTTATGGCTTCAATGCCAATCGAATTTAAAAACAAGGCCATTATCCTCGGTGTCAAAATCGATGATATTTCTGAAAAAGATTTTTTACAAAAAATCGATCAATTTTTATTTTCCAAAAAGTCGAATCTAATTTTTACTCCCAATCCGGAAATTTGT
>JBAYHA010000060.1:0-4664 GCA_041666425.1 Patescibacteria group bacterium | reverse complement strand
TTTGGCTTCGTCAATTATTTCTCAGAGGGAATCTTTGTTGATCGACCTGCGCACGAGCGAAAATTTTTTTGTGATGGAGGAATTTAGTGTTGATTCAATTTGGAATGTTCGATTTAAATCTCGAGTTGGTGATGTTATTCTGGGGCAATTTTCGATAGAAGAAAATCCTTCTTGTTATGTTGATTTGTTCTGGCCGACATGTCTTCTTAAACATGGAGTTATCGATGATACGATAAAGAGTTTTATTTTGAGACGTGGAGGGGTTGATTATTTTTATGTTATTGATGGTAGCATTTGGCTTGTTTTGAAAGTATGAAGATTGGTCTTTTTACAAATGAACAAAGTTCAGGAGGAACATGAATCGGCACATGGTTATTATTGAAGGAACAAGAGGAGAAATCTCTTGGGACTCACAAGGTGTTTGGACTGTGGTCCTTGGTGATTATGTTGATGAGGAAAGGGTGAACAGAGAAGCTTTTGATGCTTCCCGAAATCAGTATTCTGATTTGGCGAGAGAAACTGCAAAAGAACGCTTGATTATTCGCGCTCGTCAGATTCTGGCAGAGCGTGTCAGCGTCAATTAAATTAAGATAGCTCGGAACATTTTCCGGGCTTTTTTGTTTGTTGACAATGGTGTGTTTTTGCCGTAATATTGGGTATTGAGATGTTTTTTGACAATTAAGGAGGCGGGATGAATTCTCAAGGGATCAAAAAAATAATGGAAAAACTTGATTTGCAGTGTACTTCCGAACGAGAGTTGCAACAGGCTTTGTTGCTCGTAAGAACGGAGAAACAAACTCTTGTTGTGGGATTGTTACGCGAGTTGAATAACGCAAAAGTTCCGATAATTGCGGTGAGGAAAACACTTCTGGATGAGGATGGTTTGTCTCAAAAAAGAATGGATTTGTGTTATTTTAAACGGCCGGATACCAAAAGGGAAATTCCTGTCGGCGCCAGGGGGATACCGGCACATTGGGATGATTTGGCTTGGCCGGAAATTTTGCAAAAATGCAAAATTGTCAGTGTGTCGGAAGAGTCTTTTGTTTTGCGGGAAGAAAGTTCGACTTGTTATTATTTTATTTTTGGCGGTCAAAAATGGATGTGCATTACAACCAAGGAGGTTGACTTTGAAGAGTAACAGTTTTAACCGCGAGTTGGCACAAACAAAAAAGTATGCGATGTCGGTCAGTCAGTTATTGCAGGAGCAAAAGAAAGTTCTAAAACAGGCGCAAAAGCTTCGTCATCGACTGGAAAGTAAGATCCGGCGCAAAATCAAGTGGCAACAAAAATTTGAAAAAAAGTTTTTGTTGTTGCCTTGTTTGGAGGTTCGTTATTGGCTTGGCAGACATAGCGTAAAGTTGGAAGTTTACAAGAAAATCGCGGGAGTGGAAACTTTGATCATGACAAGGAAAGACGACACTGTTTCCGCTGGTGAGTTCATGATGATTTTGACTAATAGTGGTTGTTTTTCTGAAAATGAAAGGCAGGAACGGCTCGACAAAATGTTGCACAGTTTTTTTGTTGGCACGGCTATTTCAAGAGTTATCACGCGTCGAATGATTAGGCGAAAATTCGCCAATGATAATCGTTATTTTGTTTGGCAAAAGAACAGATGGGAGCAAGTTTTGTAAATTAGGAGGGAACGATGTCACAAGAGTGGGTGCAATATTTGGGGCTTTATTTGGGGAAGAAAGAAATTATTGACGGTTTGGCCAAAGATTCTCAGGAAAAAGAAAAAGCATTTCAGGAAGCGCAAAAAAAATTAGTGGACGAAAAGGCGGAGTTAAAAATTTGTGAAAAAGAGTTGATAAAGTTGGTGCAAGCGAATCAAATATGTAACTTTATTTGTTCTCGTGATGGAATTGCTTATAAGATTGTCATTGACAGGAAGACGACTTTTATTGTTGGTGATCAAGAATTGGCAGAAGACAAAAGAAGTCTTTTGCGCTTGGCGAAACAAGCGCAGATTGGGTTCTTGCGATCGGATGATATTAATGCTTTACAAGCTTTTAATTTTATTCAGAATGATTGTCCGGTGATTTGTGTTGTTTTTGGTACGACCAGAAGTATTATTACGTATCGGTTTTTCTTGAAGATTCAAGCAACCGGTGTATGGAAATGGGCTATGGATCTTTACGAAAGTTAATAGAAAATGAAAACTCCAAGACTTCAAACGGTCTGGGAGTTTTTTTGTTTTGGGAAATTATTTTGGTTAAGGAATTTGGTTTAAATGGAGAAAATGATCGTAGCCGGTGTTCGGTAACCAGGGTTCAAGTTGAATCTTTTATCGAAAAAATGCATCAGAATGAATTAACGTTAGCGGATTTTGATTTTTTGAATGTTATCGCATTGATAAATTGTGATTATTTGTTGTTAAGTCATCCGCGGTCGGGGGATTGTTATTTTATGAAAAATGAACGTGGATGTTTTTTGAAAATATACGATACGTCCATTCAGGTTTATGATAGCTTAGCGATTTCTATGGCAACGCTTGGTGTAGAACTTTGTTCTGGTTAATGCGTAATATGAATAATTTTTTAAGGTCACATTCTAAATGTGGCTTTTTTTTGGCTTTTTTTTGTCTTGACATTTCGTGGGATTTAGAATAAGATAAGTTTTCTTTGGTTCTTTGACAATTTTGCCAAAATGGAGGGCGAAATGATTGGTCTCAATGCCGCTTGGCGTGAATTTCAGTTTGAATTTGTTGATTTTGTTGTTGACAAGATTGATGACATTTCTTGGGAAATTGATGAATTTTTGGATGATCCGAGGAATCAGTTGGAAGATTTACTTTATATGGCCAAAGGTTTTCCAAGTGAATTGTTGGATATTTCAGCGGAAGTGATTTTTAATTCGTTGGTAAAAACCGGTTTGGTAAAAAAATTTCCTAATCCACTTTTTACAAAACATTGCTTTTCGTATACAGATACTCTCAACCATTTTGCGGTTAGCAAAATTTTGTTGATGATCAATGGGGCAATTGATGCCGTTGACCAGAACGGCCGAATTGATTTGTCGAAGTGGAGTGAATCCAGTCGGACAAAATTGTTTTTGCTTTTGCGTAAATTTTTACCGCAAGTTTGTGTTTCGCAAGAAATGGTGGAAACGTTTAATCCCAGTGGGGCTTATTCGTGTGGTGGACATAAAGTAACCAAAGAAGAAATTACTTTTTTCCAAAATCCGCAATTTGTAGAAGGTTGGTCTCAACAATTAAAAATATTGGGGAGTTCTTTGCCTGGGGGAAAGTGGCGGGAACACGGAGTTTTCTTTGTCGCCAATGATCAAGTTCATGTTCTGTTGCCGTTGTTTTATTATGATGATTGTTATTTTCCGGAACAAGTGGGGAATGGGGAGTGGTCTCATTTTTCTTTTCCTACGACTGTGGCTATTCGACTTATGAATAGTCAGCTGAATGATCGAAGAATTGGTATTCGTGCACTCTTTTCGATTTTGGAAAAGGGACTTTCTCGTGGATAATTTAATATAAAGCTCCAAAACCTAACATGGTTTTGGAGCTTTTTTGTTATTCGAAATTTTTATTTAGATTAAATTATTTCTTTTTTCTAGTTGTTCGATTTCGTCATGCCACCATTGGCGCAATTCAGAAACAAGAAAAAATGAACCGGTAATAATAATCAAATCATTTTTGTTGGCATTTTGTAAAGCTTTTTTTAATGCGATATTGGGATCAAGAAAAGATTGTCCGGGAATTTTTTTGATAGTTTGTAAGTTTTTTAAAAGTTCGCTTGGGTTTTGGAATTTTCTCTCGGCGACCAGTCCGCGCGTGGCATAAATTTTATTAACATGTGGAATAAGTGTGGAAAAGATTTCTCGCGCTTCGCGATGATCGGTCAGGGCGCAAATCAAATGTACTTTTTTGGAATTATTAAATTTTCTAAATTCCAAAAGTTTGTTGGTGAAAAAAGCGATCTTGTCCGGATTATGCGCACCGTCAAGAATTATTGTCGGTGCGGTTTGCATAATTTCAAAGCGGCCGGCCAAAGGCATGGATTTGAAGCCGGCCGCAATATATTTGTCAGGAATTTTTAAATACTCGCAGACGGCTTTGGCCAAAAGATTATTTGGATTTTCGTTTTTTTCTGTTTTTATAATTGTTAAGTTGGCATTTTTTTTCTTGGCTTCCTTTTGGATAACTTGAAGTGCTTCCGGTCGTTCGGCTGAGGTAAAGACACGGCCGTTATTTCTGATAATGCCCGCTTTTTCAAAAGCGATTTTTGGAATGGTGTCGCCGAGAATATGCATATGATCCAGCCCGATGTTGGTGATAACTGAAACTAATGTTTTTGTTACTGCGTTGGTGGCGTCAAAACGACCGCCACAGCCGACTTCAAGAACTACATAAGCGCATTTTTTGTCAGCAAAATATTTTAGCGCCAACAAAATCCATAATTCAAAATAACTCGGGGTATCAAAAGTTGAGTGACATTTTTCGATAATCGGTTTTATTTTTTCTACCAAATTGACGAATTCATCGGTGGAAATAAAACGGTTGTTGATTTGGATTTTTTCGGTTGAGACAGAAACAAATGGTGAAAAATGGCCACCGACTTTGTATCCGGCTTTTTGTAAAATTTGATAAATGTTATTGGCGGTTGAACCTTTGCCACTGGTGCCGGCCACATGAATAATTTTTAATTTTTTGT
>JBAYHA010000059.1:0-4719 GCA_041666425.1 Patescibacteria group bacterium | reverse complement strand
TTTTTATTTCCACCAAAATTTCCTTCCAGCGATCTTTTAATTCACTCGCAATCTGCAACCAAGCTTCTTTTTCCAACAAATCTTCTTTCGAATATTTCTTAATAATATTCTCCACAATCTTTTCGTATTCTTTCTTGGATAAATTTTTTGCCGTTGCTAATTTTTGCACCAGTTCAGCACTTACCTTCCTAGAAACTTTCAGAAACTTTTCCCGATTTTTTTTGCCATTGGCTGGGCTAAAAAACAAACCCAACACACCTCCGAGCAAGGCACCAAACGCCAAACCAGCCAAAAATTTTTTGGTTTTCATAAATATTTATATTCAATTTTATTATAGCACACATTAAAAAATTATTCTTAACCTATCCACAGAACCGCTAACACCACATAACTACGATCCTTGCTCTTGCATTATTTTTATCTTCATGCTATCATTCCATTTGCTACAATATTCTTAATTTTTATCTAAAATTATATGAAAAAAGCCATACACCCGAAGTATTATCCAAATGCCAAAATCATTTGCGCTTGCGGTCACGAATTCACCACTGGCTCAACCCAAGAACTTATCAAAGTGGAAATTTGCCATGCTTGCCATCCTTTTTACACCGGCAAACAAAAATTGGTTGATACTGCTCGACGTGTCGAAAAGTTCAACGAAAAAATGACCAAAAAAACAGACAATTCTGCTCGCAAAGGCAAAGCAGCCAAAAAAGCCGCTCAATCAGCCAAAAAACTAGCCAAAAAAACTTCCAAATAGCTACCCAAAAAACCGCGTTTAATTTTGATTTAATTCAAAATCACGCGGTTTTTTGATATAATTAATATAAGTTTATAAAACTAAAAAGTTCAGAATATTAAAAATTACTTTATGAACTTTATGAACTTTATGAACTTTATGAACTTTATAAACTTTATGAACTTTTAACTCTCTTTATATGCTCGACAAAATCAACAAAATAAAAGCCACTTTTTCAGAACTGGAAACACAACTTTCAGACAGTTCTGTTTTGAGTAATCTCGAAAAAGTAAAAGGACTTTCTTCCGCTCACGCGGAACTAAAAGACATTGTCAATTTAATTTCCCAATACGAAAAAGTTGCCGATGATTTAAACCAAGCGCGCGAGGCGACCAACTCTAATGACGCAGAATATCGCGAATTGGCACTAGTGGAAATTTCCGAATTGGAACCACTTTTGGAACAAATTTAAACAAAATTAAAACTCGAACTGCAACCAAAAGATCCGAATGACAAAAAAAATATCATTGTGGAAATTCGCGCCGGTACCGGCGGTGACGAAAGTGCTCTTTTTGGAGCTGAACTTTTTCGCATGTACTCACGTTACGCCGAAAAACAAGGCTGGAAAATAAACGTTTTATCTAGCAACCAAATCGGCCTCGGCGGTTTCAAAGAAATTATTTTTGAAATAAACGGCAAGAATGTTTTTGGCTCTTTAAAATTTGAACGTGGCGTTCATCGCGTGCAACGCGTTCCGGAAACGGAAAAAGCCGGTCGCGTTCATACCAGCGCGGTTACCGTAGCCATCATGCCCCAAGCCGAAGAAGTTGATTTCAAAATAAATCCTGGGGATTTAAAAATCGATACTTTTTGCGCCGGCGGACATGGCGGACAAAGCGTCAACACCACCTATTCCGCCGTGCGCATTACCCATTTGCCGACCAATACCGTCGTTAATTGCCAAGACGAAAGATCGCAACTGCAAAATCGCGAAAAAGCGATGATTGTTTTGCGTTCCCGATTGCTGGATTTGGACAATGAAAAACGTCAGGCTGAACTTGGAGCTACACGCAAAGCGCAAATCGGCACCGGTGACCGCAGTGAAAAAATTCGCACTTATAACTTTCCCCAAGATCGCATCACCGATCATCGAATCAAAGAAAATTGGAACAACATTTCCACAATTCTTGACGGCAATTTAGATCCGCTCATCAATGCGCTAAAAGAAGCGCAATTCAAAGAAAGCGTTAAATAATTCTCAATTCTGAATTCTTAATTTTCAAAAATGACCCTCGGCGAAGCACAAAAAAAAGCGCAACAACTTTTAAAAACAAAAAAAATAAGTTCACCGCAAATTGACAGTGAACTTATTTTACGTTTTGTATTAAAAAAATCAAAAGAATACTTGTTTACCTATCCAGAAAAAAAACTCACAACCAAGCAAGAAAAAACTTTTTTTTCTTTGATAAAAAAACGCTCCACCAATTTTCCTGTCGCCTATTTGCTCCAAAAGAAGGAGTTCTTCGGCCATAGATTTTTCGTCAATGCAAATGTTCTTGTCCCTCGACCGGAAACCGAACTTTTGGTCGAAGCGAGTAAAAAAATTCTAACTGAAAACAAAAAAATCCAAACAATCGCCGAAATAGGCACCGGATCCGGTTGCCTGATTATTTCTTTGTTTTTGGAAATGAAAAATAAAAAAAGACAATGGTTGGCTGTGGATAAGTCAGCTTCAGCCTTGTGTGTCGCCAAAAAAAACAGTCGCCAATTAAACGCAAAAATAAAATTTATTCAAGGCGACTTGCTCAAACCTTTAAAAAACAAAAAAATTGACCTACTTGTAGCCAATTTGCCATATTTAGACAAAAATATTGCCAAAAAATTCAAGACCAGTGCCCAAAAAAGTCTGCTTTTTGAACCAAAAATCGCTTTGTACGCACCCAATCATGGCTTGGCTTTATTTGAAAAATTATTTCACCAAATCAGCCAACTAACTCATCAACCGCAACACCTTTTGCTCGAAATCGGCCACGATCAAGCCGAACCGTTACAAAAAATCACAAAAAAAATTCTGCCGAATTACCGAACAAAAACCCACCTGGATTGGCATGGATTTGACCGAATTCTACATTGCGAAAAATTTTAAATTTACCAAAATAAAAAAATTTCTCAATCGGAATTTTTTTATTTGACAATCACCACATCACGAAAATCATTTTGCAATTTTTGTCGATCCAGATCAGACAAATTAATACTTTTTATTCTGGCAATCGGATTAACCAAACTTGGCTCACCAATCAATTCCACGTAAATAGAAATTTTTTGCAAAATATCTTTGGCTTCCGCAAAATAAATCGGCTCAACAAAAATCAACCGCCAATATGGCGGTTCCTCAGGCAAAACTTGCCAACGAGATTCCTTTTGCAACAACGCCAGAACAAAATTGCGCACAATCGGATCACTGATTTTTATTTTGAACTCTTTTTGCGCTTGCAAATCTTCCAAATTTTCACCGTCAAGGGAAACAAACTGTTCTAAAAACCCATTTATTTTTTCCACAGTTTCTTTGGCTGTTGACGATGCAAATTTTTGTAAAAAATAAACATAGCCCACCGGCAATTCTTGAAACAAATCAGTTTTTGCTTCTTTTGGCGGTTCCACAACAACCGACGGGTGTTCTTCGTTTTTTTCTGGCAAAATAAATTCAAATTGCGCCAAATCTATCTGCGGAGATTTGGCAAAGTTCCTGCCCTGCGCCAAATTCCACAAAAAAATCAAAAGCCCGCTCCCAAAAACCACCAATAACAAAATTTTATAAAAAGTTTCTTTGTTCATTTATTTTAAATTTTGGTCAAAATTTTCTTCAACTATTTGCGTAACCGCACGATCATAATGATCCGGCACGACCGACAACCAAATTTTTCCGGAAGAAAAAAACATTTTATTACCCAAATCATCAAAAAATTCAGTCCTCTCGGTCAAAGAATTTCTTCGCCAAACCGCTTCGATTTTGTTTCCATAATAATGTACCTCAGCCGGACCAGAACCAATGGTTGCGGTTTTTCTTCGGCCTTCATTGTCAATCACCCTGCTCGAACTGTACAGCACCACCAAATTTTTGGCAATAATTTGCTCGCCGGAATCATCAACAAAAATTCGCCCGTTTTGCCAGCGACCATATTCTTTTTTCTCTTGATCAAAAACCCACTCAACATTATAATTGCTCGAACCAAAATCAATTATCACCTTTTGCGTTTGACCAACTGTTAAATTTTTTTCTTCTTGCTCATTAAAAAAATTCCATTTACCAAAATCATTTTTAAATTCCCAGCCTTTATTTTTTACCGCGGTAGCGACTTCCTCGCTGGAAGTATAAACATTGTGTGGAGCAAACCGATTTTTGTCCCGCCAAAAATATCGACCGTTATAAAATTCATTCAAATCAAAAACTGTGGTTTTTTTTAACAAATCAATGGCTTCATTGGAGCCACCAACATGCAAATACGGGATATTAAACTCTCTCGCCCATTCAACATAATAAGGTCGCGCAGATCGAACCGGACCGATTTTTTCAATCGTTTTGTCGCTGGAAAAAATCGCGAGGAATCTGGTGATCGGCGCTTCGACAATTGTTTCAAAAACAAAATCAGCCTTGCTCAATCCAGCTTGCGGTCGAGCCTCACCATGATTTTCAATCATAACACCATAATAAAAAGTACTATCATTATTTTCCAAACAACGATTATTGAGCAAATTGAAATTTTCACAAAACGGACTAACAACAACTTGTTCTTCCTCCAAAATAGCTACCAAATCATTTTTTGGTAAAAATAAATTTTTACTAATCAAATATCCGGTTAAAAATAAAATTAAACAAAACAAAAAAATATAAATTTGCGAATTGCTTTTGAACTTTTTGTTTTTAGTTTTTGGCATAGAATTATAAAAGTTTTTTTATCTATTTCCTTTTGCCCGGTCTT
>JBAYHA010000058.1:0-4836 GCA_041666425.1 Patescibacteria group bacterium | reverse complement strand
GACCAAAAAAGAAGGAGCGGTTTTTTTTGACGAAGAAAAAAAGACAGTAGTTAAGCCTGATTTTTATTTGACAAAAAAAGTTGAACCGCCAAAACCGGAGAACAGAAGTAGAGCTCTTCCGCCAACGCAGAGTCAACAAAAGCAAGTGGAGTATTTTGTCAGAGATATTAATGCCGGCAAAATTGAAAAATTGCACTTGGCCGAAGGAGAAAAGTTTCATTCCAATACGGATTTTGATCTTTTGGCCGAAGATTATGTTTCCAAGGTCTGGCGCAGGTTTTGGCGATTGACGAGAAATTTAGCTTTGCTCTTTTTAGTTTTTATTATTTTACTCGTGGGGGCTTATTTGTATTTTGCTTATGAGAGAGAACAGCGAACGCAAAAAATTTCCGAAAAATCGCAAATTTTGAACTCTTTGCAAGGGCAGATCAAAGATAGCGCGCAAAGCAAAAAAGTTTTAAAAGAGTTGGAAAAGAAAATTGTTTCGGTCAAGGAATTGCAAAAAAATCGGATTTTGTGGACCGTTTTTTTGGACAAATTGGAACATAATATTACGCAAGATGTTTATTATTTGGATTTGTCGGCCGATGAAAAAGGCACGGTGATTATTTCCGCACGCGGAAAAAAATACAGTGATGTGGCCAAGCAATTAGAAATTTTCAAAAACGTTGATTTTGTCGAAAGCGTGGAAATAAACTCAGTCAGAATGATGGAAGTTGTTCCGAATAACGCCGATCCCTTGGCCGAATATCCGGCCAGTTTTGCGATCAATCTAAAAATAAAAAAAGAATTTTTGAACAAATAAACATGTCAACCATAAAACCGGTCAACAAAATTTCTGCTGACAAAAAGAATAAAAAATTTTTTTCTTTGGCCGAAAAAACAGTGAATTATCGCAAGCTGATTTTGGAGTCAGCGGTGATTTTGTTTTTAATCTCTCTGTTGCTTGTGTTCGGATATTTTTTCAAAGTTTTAACTTATGATATCAATTCAGCCGAACGAAATATCGATCAACAAATTGTTGATTTGCAAACCAAGTTAAAGCAATATGAACGAGTGGAAGAATTAACCAAGAGATTTGGCGATCTGGCAAAAGATGTTTCGGCGATGTTGCCGACGCAAAGTGATTTGCCGGAAATTTTTGTTTTTTTGGAAGATACGGCCAAGAGCAACGGGTTGACCATGAATAATTTGGAGGTCTCCAAGGAAACGGCGAGCGACAAAGAAAGAGATAACGCAACCAAATCAGTTCTTTCGGTGGCGCTCTCCGGTGGGGATTATTTTTTATTGAAGAATTTTTTGCGCGATTTGGAAAATGCTGGTCGTTTTCTTGATGTTACGGCGATTAGTTATCGTCCGGAACAGCAAACTTACAATTTAAAAATTTCCTTGTATTATCTTGCGGAATAATTATGCAAAAAGGAAACAAAATTTTGACGATAATTTTTCTTGTTCTGGCTATTTTTATTTTGGCAAGCGGAATATTCGTGAAGTTTTTTTTATTTTCTGATATTGAGTTGCCATATGTTTCCGAGTTTACGGTTAATGATCCGTATAATCCGGATACCAGTTTGGAATTTTTAGAAAAAATGTCTTCGACTTTCGAAAAGAAATCGGTTTTTTCCAATGATTTTTGGGAAGTTGAACAGATTAATGGGAACAAAGAAAATCCATTTATAAACAAAAAATAGATGCTGAACGATTGGCAAAAAAAATTCCTCAAAAATTTGCAAGACAAAAAACTTTTGCGGGAGGGACAAATTGCGGAAGTAGAGGCGATGTTATCTTCTGGGCAGAAGACTTTGTTTGAAATCCTGGCCAAAGGTGGTTTTGTCGATGGTGAAAAACTGGCCAAAGCGGTGGCTGATTTTTTTAATTTGCCGTATGTTAATTTGTTGGAAAAAGAAATTCCCAATGAGTTATTATTGATTTTGCCGAGGAAGTTGGCCGAAGAAAATAATGCTCTTTGTTTCGCCAAAGAAAAAAATATTTTGTCTGTGGCTCTTATTGACCCAAACGATTATGTGACCAGAGAGGCGGTTGATTTTTTTGTGGCGAGCAACGGGCTCAATGCGCAATATTTTGTTTGTTCAACCTTTTCTTTCGCCGAAGTGGCCAAAAGGTTGGGCACTTTTTCTGCCGAAGTGCAGAGTGCTGTTTCCGCTGCTTCAAAGGCCCGAGCCGTTAATGTTAAACAAGAAGAAAATGAAAATTTTTCCGAAGTGGTCAAACGTGCGCCAGTGGCGGAAATAGTTTCCATGGTTATTAAAAATGCTATTAACAATCATTCGTCGGATATTCATATTGAACCGTTTGAAAGTTATTCGCGAGTCCGTTTTCGTGTTGATGGAATTTTGAGTACTGTTTTAAATTTGCCGATATATTTGCATGATTCAATTATTTCCAGAATCAAGGTTTTGTCCGGTTTAAAAATTGATGAAACGCGCGTCCCCCAAGACGGCAGATTTAAATTCAAAGGAGAACAGACCGAGTATGATTTGCGTGTTTCTGTGATGCCACTTTTTGGCAAAGAAAAAGTAACCATGAGAATTTTGGATATAAGTGGCACTGCTTTGACTTTAGATCAGTTGGGTTTTAGTGAGAATACTCGCCAAATTATCGGTCAGGCCATCAAGCAGACTTATGGTATGGTTTTGGTTTCTGGCCCAACCGGTTCCGGAAAATCAACTACGCTTTTTTCCATTTTAAGTTTGTTGAACAAAGAAGGTATAAATATAACTACGCTCGAAGATCCGATAGAATATAATATTCCGGGGATCAATCAAGCGCAAATTCGTCCGGAGGTAAAATTCACTTTTGCTTCTGGGTTGCGTTCGTTGATGCGTCAAGATCCGGATATTATTATGGTGGGGGAAATTCGCGATTCGGAAACCGCCGAGATGGCCGTACATGCGGCCTTGACCGGACATTTGCTTTTTTCCACTTTGCATACCAATGATTCAATTGGGTCTATTCCTCGGCTTATTGATATGAAAGTGGAGCCGTTTTTGTTGGCGTCAACTTTGAATTTGGTGATTGCTCAACGGCTAACCAGAAGAATTTGTCCCAAGTGCAAAGAGTCGTATGAATTGGGAGAAGAAGCTTCGCAAAAAATAAAAAATCAACTAAAAAGTTTATCAAAGGAACTATTGCCAGCGGGAATTAATTTAAATTTACAAAAATTAATTGTTTACAAAGGAAAAGGTTGCACTTCATGCAAAAACACCGGTTATACCGGCCGTTTGGTTATTTCCGAAGTTTTGCCAATTAATAATCGCTTGCGAGAATTGATTGTTAATGATTTTCCGCAAGAAAAAGTTCGAGCGGAAATTGCGTCTCTTGGTCTTATTAATTTACTGCAAGACGGAATTATCAAAGCTTTGTTGGGGATGACGACGGTAGAAGAAGTGTTTCGTGTTAGCAAAGAGATAGAGGATCAGGATTAGTAAGTTTTTAAGTCAAATAAAATGTCTATTTACAAATATCGAGCCAAGAGCAAAAAAAACGACAGTTTGACACAAGGGTTGGTGGAAGCGGAAACGGAAAGTATTGCCGTGGATATTTTGAGTGAAAAAGATTTGCTGGTTTTGTCTTTGGAAGAAAAGAAAAAAACGAATTGGCTTGAGGGTATTTTTAATCGAATAAAAACCAAAGATTTAGTTATCTTTTCTCGTCAGTTGTCGATTATGATTGATGCGGAAGTTCCTTTGGTGGAAGCCATGAAAAATATTGTTCCGCAAACCAAAAGCATAAAATTAAAAAAAATTTTGGGGGCGGTTACGGCCGAAGTGGAAGGTGGGATCAAATTATCGGAATCTTTGGCGAGATATGAGGATGTTTTTGATAATTTCTTTGTTAACATTGTCAAATCGGGTGAGTATTCCGGCAGATTGAATGAGGTTTTGTTGTATTTGGCTGACCAGTTGGAAAAAGATTTTGAACTAAAAAGCAAAATAAAGGGTGCGATGATTTATCCGATTTTTGTTGTTTCCGGATTGATTATTATTGGTATTTTGATGTTGATGTTTGTTGTGCCAAATTTGACTGACATGCTCACTCAGACCGGAGCGGAATTGCCTTTTTCGACAAAACTGTTAAAAGGAACCAGTGATTTTTTGTTGGACTATTGGTGGCTATTACTGCTTGGCTTGAGCCTGCTTGTCGGTTCGATAATATATTACAAAAAAACGCCACAAGGGCTTTTGGTTGTGGATAAGTTAAAATTAAAAATACCGATTTTTGGGAAAATTGTCAGAAATTTGACGGTGGTTAGATTCGCACGTAGTTTGCGTACTCTTATGTTGGGTGGAGTTGGGCTGGTAACTGCTTTGGGCGTGGCATCTTCGATGATGGGGAATGAATATTATCGTCGATTGGTTTCTTTGGCCAGAGAAAAAGTTGAAGGGGGTGGAAAATTGGCGGAAGTTTTTTTAAATGACGAATTTGTTCCAAAAATGGTCGGACAAATGTTGGAAACGGGCGAGGCTTCAGGAAAGGTTGAGTTGGTATTAAAAAAAATTAGTGAATTTTATACGCGGGAAGTAAATAATTCTACTAGAAATATTATGTCGCTGTTGGAGCCGGTGATCATGGTGGTCTTGGGTCTTGCCGTGGCCTTGATGATTATGGCGGTTATTTTGCCAATGTATCAAATTTCGTCAAATATGTGATATAATGAATTAAGAATTAAGAAATTATTTTACTAAAATTAATATTATAAAATAAATTTAAAAACTAAAAACTATGAACATCAAAAAGGGTTTTACTCTCATTGAACTCTTGGTGGTAATCGCCATCTTGGGCTTGTTGTCATCTTTGGCAGTTGTTTCTTTTGGG
>JBAYHA010000057.1:0-4886 GCA_041666425.1 Patescibacteria group bacterium | reverse complement strand
TTGGTGATTTTTGCCAGTTATACTTTGGTCAAGTTTGTTATCGAGCGCTTAACTTTTTGAAGAATTTTTGAAAATATAATAATTAAAATAAAAAAAACATGTTAAAAAATGTTAAATTGTTTGCGACAATCGCAATTTTTGTCTTTACCATGATGACGGCAATTTTGCCGGTAGTGGCAGCTGAAGCTGATCCGGCGGCTGACCCGTTTGGTCTTAATGCTGTTGGTACAGCCAGTTCTCTCGGTGATGGCGATTTGCGAGCGACAATCGGCAATCTTATTAGAGTCGCCTTAACTTTCTTGGGTGTTGTTGCTTTGATCATCGTTCTTATCGGTGGATTCAAGTACATGACTTCCGGCGGTTCTGACGAAAAAACTCATGACGCCCGCAAGTACATTATTTCCGGTATTATTGGTTTAGCAATTGTTCTCATGGCTTATGCCATTACTTCGTTTGTATTTTCTAGCTTATTGGAAGCAACAGATTCCACTCCGGCACTCGAAACAGGAGATTAAAAAAAAGATATTGGGCGGAGGCAACTCCGCCTGAGTCATGAGCAAAGGAGCTTTCCTTTTTTCATGATTCAGTATGAAGTTAAGAAGTTTTATTATTATTTCGATTATTTTTTTTGCGGTGTTTTGTTTTTTCAAAACAGATGTTTTTGCCGGAATTATTACTGATAATATTGGTGAAACAGCCAAAGTTGCTAATTTAAAAAATGAGGGAGACATTACACAAATTGTTGGCACGGTGGTTAACGGAGCGTTGGGTTTTCTCGGTGTTTTGTTTTTGATGTTAATTTTTTATGCGGGAATAGTTTGGACCGTCTCCGGCAAAAATGCCGAAGATGTTGAGAAAGCCAAAGACATAATGGGTCAGGCGGTTCTTGGTTTGATAATAACTTTTTTAGCTTACGCAATAGCGAGTTATGTTTTCACAATTATTGGCGGTGTTACAAAATAAAAGAGTTTTTATTCTGGCAGTTTGTATTTTGTTGGTCAGCAGTTTTGTGGTGGCTGATTTTTCTTTTGCCGGGACAGCGCAAGAAAAAGCAAAGGCGGGATTGGAGCTTTCCGGCGCCGGGTTCAAGGATGCAGGTTCTTCTGATATAACCAAGATTATCGGGGCTTTGATTGGCGCATTGATTGGAATTTTGGGTGTGTATTTTTTAATTTCTTTGGTTCGCGGTGGCTTTCTTTGGATGACTGCCGGAGGAGAGACTGAGGATGTGGCCAAAGCAAAAAAAATAATGACTAATGCGGCTGTTGGGTTGATGATTTGTCTGGCGGCTTATAGCATCAGTGACTTTGTGTTAACTAATGTTGTTAATTTAGTAAAAAAATCATAACAATTTATGATAAAAAAGAAATTCCAAATTTTATTTTTGCTGGTGGCGCTATTTTTCTTTTCGGCGAATAATGTTTTGGCGGCGGATGCTTTTGGGGAGGTGGTAAAAAATGCTCAGAATGTTGGTAAGGCGGCCGGAGTGGAGAATTCCGCTTCTCTGCCGGATATTATTGCCAAAGGCATTAAATTTATCATGGCTATTTGTGGGACAGCGTTAATTGTTTTGATTGTTTATGCGGGCTTTCTTTGGATGACTGCCGGAGGAGGTGTGGAAAATATAGAAAAAGCCAAGAAATTATTAAAAAATGGAATGATTGGACTGTTGTTGATTGTGGCCGGATATTCGATTACTGATTTTGTGGTTCAAAATTTGGTTAATTTGGTTAGTAACAGCCAATAAAAATTAATAAATTTATGCAAAAAACAAAAATTATAACTATGGTTCTGTTGTTGGGATTATTTTTACCAACGGCGATTTTTGCAACAGCCCAAAAAATAGAAATAAAAGATGGTGGTGGAAAATTATTGACCACTGGCGTAACCAATAACAAAACGGCTTTGGGTATGGAGAATTCAGCTAGTGTGCCGGATATTGTCGCCAATGTGATCAAATTTGTTATGGCCATTGTTGGTATGGTGATGTTGGTTTTGACTGTTTATGCCGGCGTTCTGTGGATGACGGCCGGGGGGAGCGTAGAAAATATAGAAAAAGCCAAAAAATTATTAAAAAATGCGGTGATTGGTTTAATTTTGATTATGGCCGCCTATACTGTTACTGATTTTGCGGTGGTGAATATTGTAAAATTAACATCAGTAAATTAAATATGAAAATTTTCGTAGTGATAGTTTTTTTGATGAGTTTTTGGTTGGGGCAGGGTGTTCAAGCGGAGAGTATTCCCAATGAGATTCCTTTCAAGGTGGGGAATGATTTGGCAAGTCAAAATTTGGATGAACTTGCGGATCAGTCAACCGGCATTTCACCAGTGACTTTGCAACAAACGATTGGTAATGCCGTCAAGTTTATTTTGGCGTTGTTGGGGATGATTATGTTGGTGATTGTTATTTATTCTGGAGTATTGTGGATGACGGCCGGAGGAAATGTGGAAAATATAGAAAAAGCCAAGAAATATTTGAAAAATAGTGTTATTGGTTTGTTTTTGATATTGGGTGCTTATGCTCTTTCTGCTTTTGTCGTAAGCAACTTGGAGTTGATTACCGGAAATTAATTGTTAGCAAAAAATATGCGAACAAAAATAAATTTGATAATTGCTTTATTTTTCCTGTCGTTTTCTTTGGTTTCGGGTTGTTTTGCTGTAGGCTTGTCTGAGCAGAGCAAGTCAGCGGGTGGAGCATTCTTATCTACGGGGTCGCAAGACCAGAAGATTATGAGTGGAGTAGTTGATTTTGGGAATGCTTCCGGTACGGCCACTAATACTTCATTGCCACAAATAATTGCTAATGTTATCAAATTTATTTTGGCGTTGTTGGGGGTGATTATGTTGGTGATTGTTATTTATTCGGGAGTGTTGTGGATGACGGCCGGAGGAAATGTGGAGAGCGTTGAAAAAGCCAAGAAATATTTAAAAAATGCGCTTATCGGTTTGATTTTGATTTTGGCCGCTTATGCGATTGCGGAGTTTGCGGTGGTTAATATTGCGAACATTGTGACTAATAATGGCGGAGGAGGTTCTTATCTTCCAGACGACCCTGGATCTGTGGCAGCATAATTTTTATAAAAAATTTTGTGAAAAAAATATTTTTATTTGTATCAATTATAAGTTTACTGGGAATTGTCTTTTTGTTTTCAGTCGGAAGTGTATTAGCCTTTGCGGAGCCGGTAGATTATGATTCCGGTCCGAGCAAGGTGAGCAGAAGCTTGGATGAGTTTGCAGCTCAATCGGTTGGGCCATCAAACACTTCGTTGGTGACGATCGTGGCGAATGTCATTAAATTTGTTTTGGCTTTGTTGGGGATGATTTTGGTGGTGCTGGTGATTTATGCCGGAGTTCTCTGGATGACGGCCGGTGGAAATGTGGAAAATATAGAAAAAGCCAAAAAATTACTAAAAAACAGTGTTATCGGTTTATTTTTGATATTGGGGGCGTATGCGATTTCTTTTTTTGTAATAATAAATATTTTAAATATAACGTAATTGTAAGAATATTCAGCGTTGTTTACATTTTGTCATCTCGACCAATCCCATTTTGTCATTTCGAGCGAGCCTGCCCTGAGCGAAGTCGAAAGGGTCGAGAAATCTTTTCCAACTAATTAAAATCCAATGTTGTATTTACTATATAAAAAAGATTTCTCCCTGTCATTCGACCATATCATGCGATATGGTCTCGACAGGGCATTGCCATGCGTTTCACTTAGCCGTGCCTCCGCCGAAGCGTTGCTTGGCTACGCGCAGGCAGGTCGAAATGACAAATGAATCATTCGATAAACTATAAACAATGCTATTATATCTTACAACTTGATAAATAATAATTAAAATAGAAAAAACTATGCGAAAATTTTTAAGTATCATGTTAATGCTGACTATGGTGATGAGTTGGGGTTTTTCATTTTTTGTTAGCACGGTGAATGCAAATGCACTTGATGCGGAGGTTGATCTGGATCAGGGAAATATAGGTGATATAAAAACAAATACCACCGCTTTTGCTAATGAAGCCTTGGGCACAACAGGGGAAGGTGCTTCTTTGCAACAAATGGTGGCCAATGTTATCAAATTTGTTTTGGCTTTGCTCGGTATGGTGGTGATGGTGATTGTGGTTTATTCCGGATTCTTGTGGATGACGGCCGGTGGAAATGTGGAAAATGTGGACAAGGCCAAAAAATTATTAAAGAATGCGATTATTGGTTTGATTTTGATTTTTGCCGCTTATGCTATTGCTGATTTTGCGGTGGTTAATATTGCTAATATTACTTCAAGCTCAAATTAAAAAGCAACTAAAAAAACTCCCCTCCAAGCATGGCTGAGGGGAGTTTTTTTTATTGAGCCACGGTTTTTCGACCGAGGATTTTATTACAGGAGTTTTTTGAAAGTTTCGACCATTTTTACCGGAGCGGGATTGATTTTGTATTCGAGCGCCAGATAATATGAAGTTAGCGAGCCGAGGAGGAGCATTTGCATGATTTTTTCGATAATCGATCCTTCCGGAATATCAATAATAATCGGGTGTGCGGATTTTTTCATAACTTCGGCAAAGGCGAGCATTCTTTTTTGGTTTTCGAGGTGGTCGGAATTATCTTTTAATATTATTGTTGTGAATTTTGTTAGTGGTTGAGTGAATCCAACCAGTTCATTGTGACAAAGTTCGGGAAAAATATTGTAAAAACTGGGGATTTTGGAGTTTTCGTTGAAATTTATTTTCCAAATTTTGCTGATAGTTTGCCATTTGGCAGTGGAATAGATAATGGGAATATTACCAATAAGTTTTTTGGCCAGCTCTCTGGCGATCAATTCGGTGGTGGCAACAGTTTTGTTTAAATTTTTGATGTGCCGATTGATTTTTTCCGCAGGAAAAGAAATTAAATTA
>JBAYHA010000056.1:0-5264 GCA_041666425.1 Patescibacteria group bacterium | reverse complement strand
TTGGCGAGGAGCGCTTATTTGGAGCAACTTTATACTTTTGGTGATGTTAAGCGTGATCCGCGCGCCAGAGTTATTTCGGTTGCTTATTTGCATCTCGTTCGTGAATCGGAAAAAATTAAATTAAACGCTTCTGATGATGCGACGGATGCTGATTGGTTTGACATTAAAAATTTACCGGAATTGGCTTTTGGCAAATCGCATCGGGAAATTATCGATTATGCTTGGCAAAGACTGAAATGGAAATTTGAATATACCAACATTGCACTTTCTATGTTGTCAAAATCATTTACGCTTTCGCATTTGCAAAAATTGTACGAAGTCGTTTATGATTCACCGCTCGACAAAAGAAATTTCCGCAAAAAAATTCTGTCGCTTGATTTGCTCGAACCAATGGACAAATTCAACCGTGAAGCCGGCCGACCGGCGCAACTTTATCGCTCCGGAACGGAAAAGCTGAAATATTATTCGCATATAGTTTAATAATATGACAAAGAACAGTTCATCATTAGAAAAATTTAATAATTTTGTTATTTTTCAAACAGAAAATGGCAAGGTTAATATTGATGTCTTTTTTAAAGATGATACTCTTTGGCTTACTCAAAAAAAGCTTGCCGAACTGTTTGAGGTTAATGTTCCTGCTATCTCAAAGCATTTGGATAATATTTATGGGGATGGAGAATTAAACAAAGAGGCAACTGTTTCCATTTTGGAAACAGTTCAATTTGAAGGTGGGCGAGAAGTAAATAGAAAGGTTGAATATTTCAATTTAAACGCTATTTTAGCGGTTGGTTATCGCGTGAACTCACACAGGGCGATTGATTTTCGAAAATGGGCATCAAAAGTGCTTCATGACTATGTGATTAAGGGCTTTGCGATGGATGATGAAAGGCTGAAGCAAATCAAGCATTTTGGTAAAGACTACTTTGATGAAATGCTTGAGCGGATTCGTGAAATCCGTATGAGTGAACGTCGGCTTTATCAAAAAATAACTGATATTTATGCACTTTCGGCTGATTACGATAATCAAGCGGATATCACTAAACAATTTTTTTCAAGTGTACAAAACAAACTTCATTGGGCAATAACGGGAAAAACCGCCGCTGAAATTATTTATAATGAAGTTGATCATGAAAAAGTTTTTATGGGAATGAAAACATGGAAAAACGCACCGCATGGAAAAATCATGAAGAGCGATATTGTAATCGCCAAAAATTATCTAAATGAAGAGCATATAAAAAGACTCGAACAAATTGTTTCTTCTTATTTGGACATGGCGGAAACTCGGGCACGAAATAGCCAAGTTATGAATATGAAAGATTGGGAGCTGTTTTTAGAACAATTCTTAAAACTTTCTAACACGCCGATTCTTACCAATCTTGGTCAAATTTCTATGCTTGAAGCTAGGCTTAAGGCTGAATTGGAATATGATAAGTTTCGAGTGGTTCAGGATAGAATATTTGAATCCGATTTTGACAGAGAAGTGAAAAAGCTTTTGGAAAAATAAAAAATAAATTTAAAAAACTTAAAAAATAAAATATTATTTAGCTTACGAATCGCATATTATTTAAAAAATTTTAATAAAAATTTATGTTTGAAGCAACTCCAGGGAAAGTTAACATTTTGCCACTTGATCAGCAGAACAGCCAACAAATTATTGACAGACTTACTGTCGAGAACGTTGTTGACCCTGCCAAAATAAGCGCGATAATGGATGAGTATAAATTTTCTTCTCCACAAGTAAAGAAACATTTTTTTGATGGTTTTGTGTATTTAATTAAAAATAAAGCATTAAAAGAAAAAGGTGCCGGTATCCATCTCGATGTTGAGTAAATTGTGCTTGATGGGACAATTTGGTATGGATACAAAAATTTAAAAAACGACCGTTTGGATCGGAGCCGTGTTAGATGACATGGCTCTTTTTTTGTTTAAAATTAAACAAGAAAGATTATTTGGTGACACGGCTCTTGACAAAGTGTTTAAAATACACTATAATTATATTGTTAAGTTAATTTATTTGTTTTTTGACAACTGAAATATCGGAGGAACCTATGAAAATTACCATTAAGGTCGTAGAATTCGCCGGCAAAAAAGTTTTTGAATGTGAGGGGATTAAGTTTGATTTGGAATTGCAACCGTATTCTTTTCACAATGAAGAATGTACCATTTATTTTTATCGCCAAGGTCAATTTTTTGATCAGGGGAAAGTCAGCCAATACAAGGTTTGGGCGGATTCTGATCAGGTAGCTTTTGGCTTTGTTGATTTTCAAAAAGAAGAACTTACTGCTGGCGATAAGCAATTTTCAGAATTTTGTGTAGAAAATTTGCTAGTAGGTGATGAAATAGTTTTTGAAATGAAAAAAGAATTTGATTTTATTGGGGAATTGTATTTGCATTATGTTTGTTCACCGTGGAATCCTCTCCGCGAAGAATTGCAAAAAATGTTTCCATATCAGGGAAATTGGCGAACGGATATTTCGTCAGCCAAGGAAGTTCTTAATAAAAAGATTGCTTATGCCAAAGAAAAAGTGGTAAAAGGTGAACTGGCAATTTTGAATTTCAATTGGCCGATTATTAGACCGAAGAAAAAAGAGATGAAATTCGTCATTGATGTTGTGGTGAGTAATGGCAAGAAATATTTCTCTTACAATGGACTGTTATTTGAAACATTGCCACTTCTCGGAAAATTTTGGGAAGCGGAATATGGGGGACTTTGGGGAAGTGAGATTAATGTTTTTGACAAAAATCAAACCAGCCAATTGGACACGATTAATATTTGTGAAGTTGGCACTCATGGTGCGACCTTGAAGTTTAATACTTTTTCCGGTCAAAAGTTTTTGCACAATCGTCCTTATTCCGATTATCTTTTGGCGGAAGATTTTGAAGAAGGAATGAAATTGCATTTAGTTGTTCCTTTTGAACTCGATTTGACGGAAGCGCTGGCTGAAGCTTGCAGTGAAAAATGTCACGATGAATTACTGGTCGCTTTTTCTTTAATACCAATCAGGGAAGAGATTTCGAATTCTATAGAAAAAAATGGTTATGATTTTCTTCAAGACATTGAACTTGATTTTTCGCTTCGATTCAGAGATAAAAAAGTTGAATTGGTAAAATCGGGAAAGATTAAGATTTTATCTTGAAGTTTGATTTTGCATTAGCACTGACAACAATTGTCGGTGCTTTTTATTTTTCTTTTGAAATTTTCCAAAGCAAATTAAAATATTCGCGGTAATTCTCCGCGATTTTTTTTTGAAAAATAAATTTATTCATAAAAGCATTAGTCTCAAAGATCGATGCTTTTTTTGTTTAAATTTATAAATTGGCTACCCTTGACAAATAAAAATTTCCCTGTAAAATAACTTAGTTCATTGAAAATTAGTGTTTCAGGCAAGCTGATAAGACATTGGGCTTATCCGCTTGGCCTTGTCCGGAGGGAATTTTTCCTTCCCGACAAACAAGGAGGTGCTGTGATGACGAATGAAGAGATGAAAGTCAGTTATGGTGCGTACAAGTATGACTTGGAAACTTTCCAGAGATTTGTGTATCCAAAGATCAAAGAGGAGTACTATTCATCAGAATTTAGGAAAAAGATTATTTTTGGGTGTTTGTCTGTATTTTCTTTTATTTTGGCTATTTTGTTTTGTTTATTGATTTTTGGGGAAATATCAAAAGGATTGGTTGCTCTTGGGGGAGTAATTATTGGCTGTGTTTTTTACTATTTTTCGAAAGAATGTGAACCGCAAAAATTTGCAACTTTTATTTTTTACCCTAGTGGGTTGATAGATTTTAAGCTGAATAAATATACCGATAAGGAAATTAAAAATTGGGGCCGTTGTCTTGTGGCGGAAGTTAGACTGGATGGTGGCAAACAAGAATATGCCAATTTGAGATATGTTTTTGCCTATCAAAATTCATGGGAAATTGTGCGTCCAGGAGGGGTTTTATTTAAAGCTAAGGCTTGGAACGTTGTTCAATCTTTTCAATCTTTTGAATTTTCCTTAATTGGTTGTGATGGGCGTAAGATTTTCGAAAAAGTATGGTTTGAATATTTGGTGAAAATTTTGCAGATTTATTTTGTTTATAATGATAAAGAAAATAATGGGTTCGAGTATTGGGTGACATTGTCTGCGCTTCAATATATTTGCTTCGAAAAACTTCCTGAATGGATGGTGTTGACCGCGGAAAAGGAAGAAACAGAAGAGTCGGTGGAAGAAGAAAAGGTTCGTTCTGCTGAAGAATTGAAAAAACTGCAGATTGAGATTTATTCTGAATTTGTGGCAAAGCTTGAAGCCACTAAGCGAGCTATAAAATCAGACCAAATTCGGGGAATTCGTGATGAGTATGTCAGAAGGTTGATGGAGTTAAAGAACTCTTTGGTAGATTCTACAGAAAACACAATCATTACGGCTGTAATAGCCGAAGGCAATGACAAGGGCAGAGAAATTAGATTTGATTTGGGAGAAAGATTGAAGTATTGGACAAAATTTTATCAAAGTAAAAAGGTTGACTGGGTAAAATTGCCGGAAAAGATAAAGTTAAAGCCCGAGAAAATTGAAGAAATGAAAAGGTTGATGGCCATGGGATTTGATCATTTGACCATTATCCCGGCAAACCTTGTTGGTCGTCCGGAAATCAAGGATGGCGCGATTGTGAAGCAGGCGGAACATTATGCTGATTTGCATGAGATAATGACAGCCGGTTATAACAAAACATGGTTAAGCGATAATTATAAAAAGGAGGGTGGAATTGGTGGAGCAGAGGACAGAATAACCGGATTGCGAATTATTTTGAGCAAAGAAGCGCAAGACTTGGAAGATGATGAATTGTTAGCCCAAACATTGGGAAAATCAGTAGATGATTTGAATGATCCGACAACGGGCATTTTTCCCAAAACGAAAACAGGAGGATTCACCGAATCAGGGTATCTGATTTTGCAGAGAGAGTATTTTGAACGAACCGGCAAGCATTTAGACGAAAAAGGTTATACTTGGTTGCCGGGGTCGGTACGGCCGGTGTCGGGTCGGGTGGCTAATTCTCATTGGATTGGTGGTAGTAGTCAGTTGGATTTCGTTGCTTATTCCTCAGATGATCATTATGATTTTTTGGGGTGTCGTCTCGCCGGCAGTTTTGAGACCGAGATTTAGTATTTGGATATTTGATATTTAAATTTGGTTATTTATTATTTATTATTTATTTCGGTTACTTCATAATTTTTCAAGTGCTCCCTCGTCAAATGGGGGAGTTTTTTTTGAGAATATAATTATAGA
>JBAYHA010000055.1:0-5416 GCA_041666425.1 Patescibacteria group bacterium | reverse complement strand
GTTGGGGATTGAAGAGTTTCAAAATTTCTGGCAAAAAATAAAATTAAAATTCTGGCGCAAAACAAAGTTGGAAAACGAGTCGATTTTATAAAAGGCGAGGCTTGATTTTTGTGGTTAAATTTGGTAAAGTTACAATAGCACAAGACTACGAAATTGCGAAAGGCTACGAAACTACGAACAACAATCCCAAACAATATTTTATCTTTTCGAAGTTTCGTAGTCTAAAAATATCTCATGTCTTTAATAAGAAATTTTTGCATCATTGCCCATATTGATCACGGTAAGTCCACTTTGGCTGACCGTTTTTTGGAATTGACCAATACTGTTGATAAGAGAAAAATGAAAGATCAGGTTCTCGATCAAATGGATCTCGAAAGAGAACGTGGAATCACTATCAAATTACAACCGGCCAAAATGGAATACAAAGGTTATATTTTGAATTTGATTGATACTCCGGGGCATGTGGATTTTAATTATGAAGTTTCTCGTTCACTCGCCGCGGTGGAAGGCGCGATTTTGTTGGTTGACGCGGCGCAAGGAATCCAAGCGCAAACTTTGGCGAATTTGTATTTGGCAGTAGAACAAAATTTGGAAATTATTCCTGTTATCAATAAAATTGATTTACCGGCGGCTAATGTGCCAAAGGTAACGCAAGAAATTGTTAATTTACTCGGTTGCAAAAAAGAAGAAATTTTATTAGCTTCTGGCAAAACCGGACTTGGTACCGCCGAAATTCTTGATCGAGTGATTGAAAAAGTTCCTGAACCAAAAAGAGAATTTGAAAAACCATTGCGCGCTTTAATCTTTGATTCTTTTTATGATGAATATCGTGGAGTGGTGGCGTATGTGAGAATTGTTGATGGCGCTGTCAAGAAAGGTGATTTAATTGCCATGTCCGGAACAATCGCTTTTGGTGAAGTTCTCGAATGTGGAATTCTTCGTCCTAATTTGGTCCCGGTTGAATCGCTCAGCGCCGGAGAAATTGGTTATATTGTGACGGGGTTAAAGGAAATTGAAGATTGTCGTGTCGGTGATACGATTATTTTGAAAAAAGACAAAGGAAATATTGAAGCTCTGGCCGGATACAAAGAAGTAAAGCCAATGGTTTATGCCGGAGTTTTTTGTTCCGAAGGAAATGAGTATAATGATTTGCGTCAGGGTATTGGCAAGTTAAAATTAAATGACGCGGCCTTGGTTTACGAACCGGAAAATTCGCCTGTCTTGGGATTTGGTTTTCGATGTGGTTTTCTTGGCATGTTACATCTGGAAATTTTTCAAGAAAGATTGCGCCGAGAGTTTGATTTGGATTTGGTGGTGACTGTGCCGAGCGTGGCTTACAAAATGGTGGTGAAGTCTGGAGTAAAAATGCCGACAAGTGTAAAAAAAGAACAGATTTTGAGTGAAACAGAGTATTTGATAAAAAATCCCAATGAATTTCCCGATCCATCACAAATCGATCATATGGAAGAACCGATAATGAATGTTGATATTGTGGTGCCAAAAGATTATTTGGGAAATGTTATGACTTTGGTCCAAGAAAGTCGCGGTGAATATGTAAACACGGAATATATTGATTTGACCAGAGTTATTTTGCATTATCGAATTCCACTAGCTATGTTGATTGTTGATTTTTATGACAAATTAAAAACTGTCACTTCCGGTTATGGTTCGATGAATTATGAATTCGTTAATTACAAAACGGCCGATTTGCAAAAGATGGATATTCTTTTGGCGGATGAACCGGTGGAAGCTTTTTCCACAATTATTTATCGTGATTCCGCTTATAATACGGGCAAAAAAATTGTGGAAAATTTAAAAGAATCCATTCCAAAACATCAGTTTGTGGTAAAAATTCAAGCGGCCATTGGTGGCAAAGTTATCGCGGCCGAAAGAATTTCCGCTTTGCGCAAAGATGTTACTGCTAAATTGTATGGTGGTGATTGGACTCGTCGCCAAAAACTTCTCGAAAAACAAAAAAAAGGTAAAAAGAAAATGATGGCTTTTGGCAAAGGCAAAGTTAATATTCCGCCGGAGGCGTTTTTGTCGGTGATGAAGAGATAATTATCAAATTGGTAGGGGCGACTCGCCCCTACCAAAAATAAAATAAAAAATTTATGTCGAAAAAAATTTTAATTTTTTCTTTTGTCGTATTATGTATTTTTTCTTTAACGGCCTGCGGTGAAAAGACATTAATGGAAAAGGGAATTGAAAAACAAATTGAAAAAAATTTGGGCGGAAATGTGGATCTTGATTTAAAAAATGAAGGGATGAAAATTGAAACAGAAAATGGTGTTACTTTGGAAACGGGCGAAAATGTTTCATTGCCAACGGATTTCCCAAAAGATGTTTTTGTGCCGGAAGGAAAAATAATTTCTGCTATGAAAAATGTTATGGGCGAAGGTTATCAGTTGGTAATTAAGAGCGACCAAAAGAGCGAAGATATTAAAAAATCGGTTGAGGAAAAGTTAACGGCCGAAGGCTGGAACATGAACCAATCCGCGGATTTGAATGGGATCATTATGCTTGGCGGGAAAAAGGATTCGCGTACCGTTTCGGTAACCATTTCCGCAGATAGTGAAGATCAAAATAAAATGGTTGTTATTGTTAATGTTTTTGAAATGAAATAATGAGTGTAAATTTAAACAAAAAACGACTGGTTCGCTGGTCGTTTT
Source organism: Patescibacteria group bacterium (assembly GCA_041666425.1). Lineage (GTDB taxonomy): Bacteria > Patescibacteriota > Patescibacteriia > UBA11705 > JABHMO01 > JBAYHA01. The sequence goes on along the minus strand of JBAYHA010000055.1, from coordinate 2,744 downwards.
TGATTGGTAAAACAGCTTGACAAGATTGATAAATATTGCTACAATTAGTGGTTCGAATTGGTCGTTGACAATTTATTATTAGTTAGGAGGAACTCATGAATAAATTTGATTGGGCCTGTTATTTGCCGGATCTTTTTGTGGATAGAAGTACAAACCAAAAACTTTTTTGGCAGTGCTTTTTGCAAAAGAATTGGACATTTCTGATAACTTTGTTGTCCCTTGGTGTTGCTTTGTTGGATTTTGGTTTGAGAGAGGATTCCTTTTCTGTGGGCATAGTTTTTCTACTTTTTATATTTATTTGTTTTTTGGCGGTTGCAATTTCTAGATTTTTTAATTTTAGAGAAGAACGTATTCTTCGTAAAGATGTGGAATTAAAAATTGTGGACTACGATCAATGGAGTATTTCCGTTGATTATTCTGGCAAACTAGTGATGGTTCCTTTGTCCAAGATCGATGGTTGTAGTTTTGTAAGGGGTTATATGTTAAAGCAACCGATCCTTTCACTTAACAGAAATAGTCACGACTTGCAGAGAGTTTTTGCGACGATTAAAGTTTTTGATAATCAGCGAGCTTTGGTCAATAGTTATCAGCGAATTGTCGAAACGTACTATTAGATATTTGAGGTGGATTTTATGAAAAAAGAAGAATGGGCAGTGAAATAATAAAAAATAGGCTCTGTTTCAAAAACAGGGCTTTTTTGTTGCCAAAAATGTTCAAATTTAAATAAAAAACGCAACAGTGATTGACATTTTTGTCTAGTTGTGATATGTTTCTGTTTCTAAATGTTCATTAAATTCAAGCAAAATAAGGGGTGTAACATGGGAAAAAGAGTAGCCATTTTGTCAGATGTTCATGGCAACTGGGCAGCTCTCGAGGCGGTGGCTGGAGAGTTGGACAGACGTATGGTTAATGAAGTTTGGTGTTTGGGTGATACTCTGGGCTATTTATTAGATGTTCGTGAAGTTCTTGATTGGGTGAGAAAAAAATGTCGAATTGTGTTAGCAGGAAATCATGATTTTGCACTTGTTCGGCCGGAAACTTATGTGAAGCACCCTCCTCGGTTAGTGGAGGTATTTTCTAAAACGTTTGCTCTTTTGACTGATGAAGAAAAGGATTATTTGTATTCGTTAAAGATCAATCATTTTGAACGAGATTGCGGTTGTTTGTTGGCGCATGCTTCGTTTTTTTGCAATTATAATTTTCCATATCTGAGTGACAAAAAAAAAGCCAAGACAGAGCTCTGCTCAATGTTTGTTCCTTTGCAATTTGTGGGGCATTGCCATTTACCGTTTGTTGTTGGTGACGCAACTTCCGGAAGGATGATAACGATGAATGGAAATGGCGTAATTGCTTTGCCAAAGAATGGTAAAAATTTGGTTTGTGTTGGTAGTGTTGGCCAGCCTCGTGATAGAGATTGTCGGGCTTGTTTTGTTATCGTGGAATTTAATACTGATGAAACTTTGGTTGAAGTTGTTCGAGTGGATTATGATGTCGAATCAGCTTATCGAACTTATATGACCAAAGATGTTCCGCATGAGTTTGCCAATCGATTGTTTTTTGGAATTTAATTATTAGTTAGCGCTTTGAGCAGGTCAAGGCGCTTTTTTTATAAAAAAAATAAGACCAAAAAGGCGCTTATTTTTTATTTTTGGAAAAGTTTTTAATAGAAGAATACCCCGACTGTCCAAATGATCATTGAAAAAATGATGATGATTACGGTGATTGTCCAGAGGGTTTTTTGTATTTTGCGTTGATTCATAGTAAAATATTTACAAAGTTTAAATTATGAAAAATTGGCGTTTGCGACCAAATTTGCCGGATGAGCATGACTTAGCGACCGTTTTTTCGTGCTTGATCGCGCAATTATTGTATAACAGAAAAATTGAAAAGGCAACTGAGGCTGACATTTTTTTTAATCCGTCTTTTGACAAATTGCACGATCCTTTTTTGTTTAACGATATGCGCAAAAGTTGCGAAAGGATTTGGACGGCAATTCTCAAAAAAGAAAAAATTTTAATTCACGGAGATTATGATGCCGACGGGGTAACCAGTTCGGCGATTCTCGCCAAAACATTAAAAATTTTTGGCGCTGATTTTTCGGTTTTTATCCCGCATCGAGAATTGGATGGTTATGGTTTGAATCTTAGAAATATTGAAAATTTTATTTTTTCCGGCACCAAATTGGTGATTACCGTTGATTGTGGCATAACCAATGTTGATGAAGTGCAAAAATTAAAGGAGCACGGAGTGGAAACAGTTATTACCGATCATCATGAACCGCCGGAAATTTTGCCGGAAGCGTTGGCGATTATTGATCCAAAAGTGGTTGGTGAAAATTATCCGTGCAAATTTTTGTCAGGAGCGGGAGTGGCCTACAAGTTGGCCGTGGCTTTGTTGCGCAGTGCGCCAGCGGAAATGTATGAAATGAGTTTTGTCGAATATGGTGGCATGGTTGGATTTGAAAAATGGTTGTTGGATATTGTGGCCATTGGCACGGTGGCTGATATGGTTCCTCTTTTAGAAGAAAATAGAATATTGACCAAATGGGGTTTGTTGGTATTGTCAAAAACCAGAAATCTTGGTTTGCAAAAATTATTGGAAAAGGTGAGCGTTAGCAAATTTGATACTTTTACCATTGGGTTTCAATTGGCTCCGCGTTTAAATGCGGCCGGCAGAATGAAACATGCGGAGGCCGCTTATCGGCTTTTGATAACGGAGGATATTGATGAAGCCACGGCTTTGGC
>JBAYHA010000054.1:0-5667 GCA_041666425.1 Patescibacteria group bacterium | reverse complement strand
TTTCAATTGTTCCTCGACCTTCGCAATGTTCGCAACGTCCGCCGGGACGATTAAAACTGAATCGGCCGACTTTGTATCCACGAATTTTTGCTTCAGTGGTGTACGCAAATATTTCTCTGATATAATCAAATGCTTTGGTGTAGGTAGCCGGATTGGAGCGTGGTGTTCGACCGATCGGAGATTGATCAATTTTAATTATCTTGTCGATGTTTTCTATGCCGGAAACGCTTTTGCATTTGCCGGTCGGTTTGTTCATGCGAAAAAGTTTGTTTCGAACATTTTTGTACAAAATATCGTGCATCAAAGTTGATTTTCCAGAACCGCTGACTCCGGTTAAACAAACCAAACGACGCAAAGGAATTTCTACGTTGATATTTTTGAGATTATGTTCGGTGGCTCCGACAATTTTTATTTTTGGAGTTTTGGCATCAACTTTACGGCGAAGTTTTGGTACATCAACTTTTAATTCATTGCGTAAATATTTTCCGGTTAATGAATTTTTGGCTGAACCTTGCGTTTCACAGTCAAGGATTTTGTTGGGCATTGCTTTTTTTGGTTCGAGTAAATTTTCGAGTGGACCGTTAAAGGTAATTTCGCCACCATTTTTTCCCGCTCCCGGTCCGATATCAACCAACCAATCCGCTTCCAAAATGGTATTTTCATCATGTTCGACAACAATAATGGTGTTGCCAATATCGCAAAGTTGGCGCAAAGTTTTTACCAAACGATCATTGTCCCGTTGGTGCAAGCCGATTGTTGGCTCATCAAGAACATAAAGGGCGCCGACAAGTTTTGTTCCGACTTGAGATGCCAAACGAATACGTTGCGCTTCACCGCCGGAAAGAGTCCCAGCCGTGCGATTTAAATTTAAATAATGCAAACCGACATCAAGCATGAATTGCAATCGATTGTTAATTTCATTTAATATCACGGCGCAAATTTCAAGTTGTTTTGGTGTCAAACTTTTTTCTAACAAAGTAATGTACTGTCGTGCCGAATCGATTGTCATTTCCGTTATTTCAAAAATATTTTTTTCAAGCAACTTTACGGCCAAGGCATTTTTATTCAATCTTTTTCCTTGGCAAGTTGGACAAACTTCTTCGGAAAAAAGTTCTTTTGTGCCAAGACCGGTGCAGGCTTCGCAATAACCGTAAGGGCTGTTAAAACTGAAAAGTCTTGGTTCTATTTCCGGAAAAGCGAAATCATCATCCGGACAAGAAAATTCTGTGCTGAAAGTTTTTTCATCTCCTTCCGGAAAAATAACGGAAACAAAATTATTGCCCAATTCGAGCGCGTTTTCCAAAGCTTCATTTAATCTTTGTTTGATTGAAGGACTTTCGTCAATCGCTTCTGGCACAACTAAACTGACTCGATCAATAATTATTTCGATAGTATGTTTTTTGTTTTTGTCCAACAAAACTTGTTCGCTTAATTTTTTCATTTTGCCATCGATTCTGGCTTCATGGTAACCATTGTTGTAAATATCATAAAGCAGTTGGTGATATTCGCCTTTGCGACCGCGAACTACTGGTGCAATGATGGTTATTGTTGGTAATTTTACTTTGGTGTTTTTTACTTTTTCGAGGATGCTGGTCATGATTTCATCAGCCGAAGATTTTTCCAGTTTGCGATTGCAAATTGGGCAGTGTGGTTCACCGATTTTGGCAAACAAAACTCGGAGATAATCATAGATTTCGGTAATTGTCGCCACCGTGGAGCGGGGATTGGCGCTGTGCGCTTTTTGGTCGATGGAAATGGCGGGTGACAAGCCGGTGATTTCTTCGACATTTGGTTTTTGCATTCCGCCAAGAAATTGACGAGCATAGGAAGATAAACTTTCAATATATCTTCGTTGGCCTTCGGCAAAAATAGTATCAAAAGCCAAGCTCGACTTGCCCGAGCCGGAAAGTCCGGTGAAGACAATCATTTTGTCGCGCGGAATTTCGAGATTAATATTTTTTAAATTGTGTTCTTTGGCACCTTTGATGGTTATTTTATTTTGCATAAAAGTTAGTTTATCCCGAAGGGATCACTTAGTGATAAAGTTTATAAAGTTTAGAAAGTATGCCCCTCGCCGTGCTTCGCCATAGCGGCTACGCGACGGCAAGAAGCTCCAAGGGAGCGAAGTGGGGTTCATAAAGTTATTTTTGTTTTTTCATCTCGACTAAGCAGTAGGCGCATGGAGAGATCTTTTATAACTTTTAACTTCAAATTTGTATTTTTCAATTTTAAAAAAGATTTCTCCACTCGTTACACTCGGTCGAAAAGACAAACTAGTCATAATATACTCTATAAACTAATGGAACTACAAAACCCCCTCAAAATGATTGGTATAAGGGGTGGTTAAGCATTTAATGAGTATAACCGTAAATTTTTGTTGTGTCAAAGCAACAAAAAAACACCCTGTCATTTGACATGGTGTTTTGCTTTTGCAAAAGCGGTTAGCGATGATCGTATCGGTGTTTGTCCCAGTATCGTTCCATAATCAATTCCACGAATTTTTCAAAGTTTAGTCCGTTGATAAATCTTAACAATTCGACAAAATGAGTTTCGTCAATGGTGTGTGAAATCCTGGCGATCCCTTTTTGTGGCTCAATCCTAAAGTCAGCGTCTTTGTGGCCGAAACTGAAAAAGTTATTTTTACCACAAGTTTTTTTCATATAGGCTTGAAATTCGGGAGATTGATTCAACCATTCCTGATAAGTTTGATTGAATTTTGCAACGCTCTTTTCAAGTTGCCCGCAGGCATCTTTTCTTGGGTTACCTGAATTTTTTTTGAATCGTTCTTTTATTTTTAGAAAGACGGTGTCGAGTGTCATGTTTTCGGACATTTGTTGCCTCCATTGGTAAGCTGTTTTTGTAAAAGAAATTGTTAAGCATGGTGTCGCAGTTAAAATCGGTTTTGGTCTTTCTCCATCTTTTTTTCAAGGAGTAATTGAGTAAACATTTGGAAACTTTTAATTCTTGTCAAAATTCTTTCTATTTTTGCCAGATGGTATTCATCACGAGCATTACAGATTTGAAAACCATTGTCAGGTGATAATCTCCAGTCGGCAGCACCTTCTGTGAAAGTGAAGTATCCGTCTTTTTCACAAAGTGCTTGTATGAATTCTTTAAATGTTCCCTTTGAACAGTTTAACCAAGATTGAAAAGTTTTGTTGAATTGTTGCAGAGTCAAAGCGAATTCGTGGGCACTAATTTTTTTTTGAAAGCGGCTTTGAGATACCGCGAACCATTGGTCGGGTTGCATCGTGTTCCTCCTTATTTTTGATTATTCCTTGGTGGGATAAACGTTGATTTTCATATTCTCGTCGATGTAAACAAATGAAACATTTTTGATTCCGGATTGATTTAATCGAAAGGAATCGCTTGTTTGGATCAAGAGAAAATTCTCTTTTTCCATTTGAAGTTCGGTAATTAAAAATTGAGTAATGGCAATAACGTCGAAGGCAACAATTTTTTCGCAAAGGTTACTAGTAGAGAGGATTTTAATCGTTTTTAATTTTGCTCCTTCAACTCTAATTAGATAGTTGATGCTTTCTTTTGAGTCGAACGTACAATTTGCAGTATCAATGATAATAACATTGTAAGAACTGGCAGACGGAAAAAGATTTGCGAAACCCAATTCGCACATATCAGCTTTTTCCGTGGCTTCTTTTTCGGCTAGTTGCTGTTCTTTTTTGAGTTCTTTTGCTTTTTTTACACGGTTAGCCGCTTCGTTGACTTTTTCTGCAAAATCCTCAATAATTTTTCGATGATTCATGATCACCCCCATGTGAATTGTTAAGGAACCCAAGGAAGTCAAATTTTAGCTGATTTTTTTGTTTTTGTCAATGGACGGCATTTGCTGTTAAAAAAATATTAAAATATTATAAAAAATCCTCGACATGGCGAGGATTGGAGATTATTTTGGCAAAGTAAGGAATCTCTGAAAAATACTTTTCTGCTGTAACTTTTAAATTTTTGCTACAAAGTTTAAAAATATTTTCGGTTTGTTTACTAATAAACCTCATCAATTTTTAAATTTTTCGCGACAAAATTGTAAAAGTTTCGCTGTAATGCGTATTTATCAGAGCTTCCTTGAATTTGTGAAAAAGAAGCTGTAGAAAATTTTCGAACGTTGTTTGTTCGAAAAAAGTTTCAAGATCCAGCAACTCTTGATTGTCTGCCGTAAAATCAACAGATAGTCCATTTTTGCCAAGCCGAATAATCGGTCTTTGCTCGACCAAGCAGATACGCGAATCTCCGTTTTGAAAGATCATGTTCAGATATTTCGAGAAACTTTCTGAGTGAAATTGCCAATTAGTGAATTCTGCATTGAACCGGACGAGTTTTTGTTCTACCGATTGTCGCAACGCATCATAAGGTTTTTTTCTTCGTTCTTCTTCGTTGGAATTCTCCGTTTGAAATTTTTTTACTGCTGTTTGGAATTTTTCTTCAAAAGAGCGTCGATTTGGCATGTTTTTCTCCTTTGCCATAAAACCAAGAACGAAATTATTTTAGCGCAAAAGTTTATTTTTGTAAATACTGACTACTCAGCTTTTGTAAATTATGTTATAATGTGAACATCTTATGAATATAGCTGTGGAAAAAATAAAAGAAAGCGTAGAAAAAGTTATCGGTCGTCAAGACCGTGTTGAATTTCGTAATGATGTCAGGAACTACGCTGTTAATAACGGTGTGGTGATTAATGTTGCCGAAAAACAAATTTTCCAAAAAAATATTGATGAGTTGTTGGTAGAGTATCGGCGCAATGGAATTGTCAGTGTTAACAATGAACAGTGGAAAAAGATAATTGCTGGAATGGACGAAACTCTTTATCCGAGTTTGCGAGAAAAAATAAAAAAAGATGCTGATCCGGCTTCCGGAAAATTGAGGAATATACCCAGTGCGCTTATTTCTTCTGTTGAATTGCAAAAAGTGGAAAAACATTTCAAAGATAAATTCGCTGGCCAAAAACCGGAAGATGTTGTGTGTCGTGAGGTGACTGCGGAAATGAAAGCCTTGGCGTTTTGCGCGCAGAGATTTAATAATGATTTGCGCCTTGGTTTGTATGGCGCGTTTAGTTTGGCTGATTTTATATCTCGTACACCGGAGGTCGGTGCTGATTTGGGATTTATTTTTCAATTAAAAGAAATGATTTCCAAACATGAAAACAAATTTCATAATTTGCTGGAGTTCAAGAAAGAAAAAGAAAATTTAAAAAATCAAGGCAAGGAGGCTGTTTATCAAATGTTTTGGCGTTTGCCGATTGATTGGACTGTTTCGGCAACAAAAAATTCTTGGGCGATGTTAACAAAACGTAATTTTGCGCCAATGGGTAAATTTTTACGCGAAGCGTTGACCGGTTTAGCAAAAAGTTCCAAATGTTTTGCCAAAACTTTTGCTTCGGCTTTGAGTTTGTTGCAAAAATATTTCAAAACACTTTCCAAATAATATGGTTGATGAACTAAAAAATTTAGTTGAGGAATCTTTTTTGGGCGATGAGGTCAAAAGAAATCTGTTGCGTTTTTTGGAATTGGGTAATTTGACTGAGTTTTGGCCAGTTTTTAATTATGAAATGATTGAAGAAATCAAACGTCGCCAAAAACGAACGGAGGAAGTTTTGCAACGGTACGAAAGTGAAATAAAAAAATTGGAGAACAATTTTTTTACCAGAAGTCAGGA
>JBAYHA010000053.1:0-6030 GCA_041666425.1 Patescibacteria group bacterium | reverse complement strand
GGCTCCGACAATTTTCAATAAAGTTCTGATTGCCTTTGCGGTTTGGCCCATTTTGCCGATGACATATCCCATATCAGCTGGGTTGATGTCAAGAGTTAAAAGGACACCTCTTTCGTCGATACCACGATTGACTTTTACATCATTTGGGTTGCCGACGATTGCTCGGACGATGAATTCAAGAAATTCCTTGTCAAATTCATTTGCCATAAAGTTTCTTTTCTTTACGATTTATTAAATATTAAATTTTCATAGTATCAAATGTCCAGGTCAAACAAATGACTATTTGGAAAATTGATACTAAAAAACTAATAGTATTATATCAAACATTTATCAAATTGTCAATGTGGTTTGCTTTGTTTTGTTTATAATTAGCGATTATTTTGCTTTTCCTTTGGCCAGTTTTTCTTTTCTTTTGTCGCTAACTGTGGATACATTCTTTTTTTTGCCTTCAAGCACTTTGTTGGTGACGAGAAGGTTAAAAACCGAGTTAGAGCATTGGGCGCCTTTGGAAATCCAATATTGAAGACGTTCAACTTTGAGGTTGGTTTCTTTTGATTTTGGATTATAATTGCCCAAAATTTCGAGATTGGTACCCCATGGATCTTTGTGGCGGTCAACGGCAATTAAGCGAAAAAGCGGGGCGTTTTTTTTGCCGATTCTTGACAATCTAATAGTTAACATAGTAAAAAGTGTTTAAATTTAGTAAAATTATCAATTTTAGGCTGAGCAAGCCGGTGATTGATAAAGGTTATTAAGACGGTTGTTAACAGGATAGCGAGTTTTTTGAAGAAAGTCAACAAGCAACAGAGCAACTGAGCAACAGAGCAATGAAGCAAAAGAGCAAAAGAGCAATGAAGCAAAAGAGCAAAAGAGCAATGAAGCAAAAGAGCAACAGAATAAATGAACATAGGAATAATTTAATTTTGTCATGTGGAGGATTTTTGTTAGCCATTAAAAACATTTAAATTTAGACAAATTTGACAAAAGTTATTGATTCGTGAGTGAAGCTATGATAATGTCGAATTTGCCTTAAAAATGGCAAACTGATTGACAAAAGTCAGAAAGTGTGCTATAATAGTGGGTCTATCAAAGACGATTAATTGGTTTAATTGACTATTAAGTCGGTTGCCTTTGATCAGCTTTGATAAGTAATTTTATGACAAATTTTTCTACTATCAATTATCGTTTAACTAATTTGGTTGATAAGTCTGTTTTTGTCTTTGTTTTGGTGGCTTTTGTTTTAAGCATGTTCAATCCAATGATTGTTAAAGCTGAAGAGCCAAAAAATGAAAGTTCTGCCATTTTTGTTATTGCCGGCTTAGTTGATGGTGAAATTTTGCTTAATCTTTTCTCAAAAAAAGTTGTTTCGGAAAAATTTAAAAGCAAAGAATTGACTCAGCCTGAATTTGTTAAATTTGAAAACAAAAAAGATATAGCCAAGGTCAAGAGAACTTACAAAGTTACGGCCACTGCGTATTCTTCCACTCCGGATCAAACAGATTCTACGCCGTGTATAACGGCCAATGGATTGGATGTTTGTAAGCATAACCGAGAAGATGTCATTGCGGCCAACTTTTTGAAGTTCGGAACCAGAGTGAGAATTCCCGATTTGTATGGAGACACGGTTTTTACCGTGGCCGATCGGATGAATCCTCGCTATGATTCTCGAATTGACTTGTGGATGACCTCGCGAGAAAGAGCTATTCAGTTTGGTAAAAAAAATATTACCATTGAAGTGCTTGATTAAAAATATAGTGTCAACAGATCAACAGACTAACAGACCAACTGACCAACTGACCAACTGAAAAAAAAGCGAATCTGTTGCTCATCAATTGAAAGTTGAACTGTAAAGAGAAACAAAAAACTCCCTTAAAGGGGAGTTTTTTGTTTCTCTTGGGAATTTTTTTACAATAATCCACTTAAAAAAGTTGGAGGCCTGAGCGGGATTTGAACCCACGAATAACGGTTTTGCAAACCGTTGCCTTACCACTTGGCTATCAGGCCAAAATTTAAAATTAGTGCAATTTGATGATAGCAAAGTTTTTGCGGTTTATCAAGTGGTTACCTTGTTATTGGTTACCTTGTTATAAAGGGAAATTGATTTGACATAAAGCAGTAAATTTTGTAATTTAGTCATATTGGTTCTTTAACAATTTTGGAGGTGCCAAAATGGAAAAACAGATGTTTGAAAATGAAGAAGCTGAAAAAAGTAATCTTTATGGTTATGGGCAAGGATTTTTTTATAGAACAGTCTTTTCACAATGGGAGATTTTAAAGAAGCATTTTCCTGAATTGGATTCTCTTAATTTGGATTATTGGGCCAGTGTTGATGCCGGGGAAATTCGACTTTTGCGAAATGAAGAAAATAATCCGGTTGGTTCTTGGTATGTATTTCCAAATTGGCGAAAACATCCAGAAGTGTTTGGTCGTTTTTATCCTGATGCTGTAAATAAAATATTTTCTGTTCTGCCGTCAGTAAGATTTAATTCAGGCTATAAAATTGATGGGAATCATTTGCGACAGACGGATGAATTTAAAGAATTCTTTATTTATCTGTGTAAGGTTCAAGGTAATCCAGATTTTTTGATTATTGGGGCTCAATTGGGATATGTTTGGGCAAACAAATCTTTTCGTAGAGCAAAAGTCCTTTTTCGCCCCGGTGAACTTGGTTTGGGAGTTTTTGCTGCGAGATCAATCCTTTTGACTCATCCAGAAAGGCAGACTAGAACGGATGATCTTGGGATGATTTGTGGTGGAGATGAGTATTCTGGTGAAGGCTCCAGTGATTTTTCTTCCGTTCCAAAACTGTATAAAAAATATAGTGATTCAAAATTTGGTGCGAATAGCAAAAGTTTCTTCGCCGGATTTATGGGAACAGTGACAGCATTTTATCCAGTCTAATAATTTTTTTGAGGTTTCTCACGGAAGCCTCTTTTTATTTGTAAAAATGCAATTTTTGTAAGTTTTTGATATAATGAAAATACAAATTTATATATTTTATAAACTTTTTTATGTCCGAAAAAAAGAAAACATTTCTTATATTTGATGGTAATGCGATTTTGCATCGGGCTTGGCATGCGTTGCCACCGATGATTACCAAAGATGGAACCATGGTTAATGCGGTTTATGGATTTCTCACGATATTTTTTAAATCTTTGCGCCAATTCAATCCGGAATTTGTGGCCGTTACTTTTGATCGCAAAGAAAAAACTTTTCGGCATGAAATGACCGACACTTACAAAGCAACCAGAGTAAAACAACCGGATGAACTGTATGCACAAATTCCGATTATCAAAGAAGTTCTCTCGGCCATGAATATTCAAATTTTTGAAAAAGCCGGTTTTGAAGCCGACGATGTCATCGGAACATTGTGCGATTCTCGGCAAGTAAATCGTCAGGATGTTCTTTCCATTATTGTAACCGGAGATCAAGATACTTTGCAGTTGGTTGATGAAAATACGCATGTTTTTACGATGCGCAAAGGAATGAGCGACACGGTGGTTTATGATATCGTGGCGGTAAAAGAAAAATTCAGCGGACTTCTGCCAAATCAAATGATTGATTATAAGGGTTTGCGCGGTGATCCGTCGGATAATATTTCGGGAATTCCCGGAGTTGGAGAAAAAACGGCAATTGGTTTGTTGCAAGAATTTGGCACGATTGAAAAAATTTATGAGAGAGTTAAAGTTGGACAATTTAAAAATATAAAAATTTCCGAAAAACTTTATCAAAATATTTTGGATCATCGCAAGGAAGCTTTTGAAAGCAAAGTTTTGGCGACCATTATTCGTGATGTGCCGATTGATTTTAATTTGAATGCATGCGAATTAAAGAAATACGAAAAAGATGTCGTGGTAAAACTTTTTCAAAAATTGGAGTTTATGAGTTTGGTGGAGAGGTTGCCGGAATTTGGGGGAACGGAGCAACTGAGCAACGGAGCCCTCCTTCGCTCTGCGAGCTACGGAAGGGCAAGCAACGGAGCAACTGAGCAAGGAGCCCTCCTTCGCTCTACGAGCTACGGAAGGGCAGGCAAGGAACAAAGTAGGGGTGAAAAATCTTTCGTCCTCGAAAAAATGATTGGAAGAATTGAAAAAGACACGGATTTTGAAAAATTAAAAAATAAAATTGAAAAAGAAAAAATATTTTCCTTTGTTTTGTTTTTGTCAGACAAAAATATTTTTCAGGCGCGAGCCGAAGCTTTGGCAATAAGTTGTGACGGCAAAGAAGTTTTTTTAATTGAAAATAAAAAGTTAATTAAGGAATTTTATCCGTTATTTGCTGACAAAGATATTTTTAAAATCGGTTATGATGTGAAACAAACGGAAAAATTTTTGCGTTTGCAAAGTTGTCCGGAAACGCAGTGGAATTTTGATGTGATGATTGCATCGTATTTGTTAAATCCCGGATCTCGTTCGCACGAGTTGCCCGAAACGGCTTTTCGAGAATTGGGAATAGATTTGCTTGGCGAAGAAAAGAACAAAGGTCAAAAATCATTGCTTTTTCAAAATGACGATTTTTCCGAAAAGGCCACTCAATCGGCAATTATTTTTCAACTTTATGAAAATTTGAGTAAGCAGTTAAAGGAAAATGATTTGCAAAAATTATTTGAAGAAATGGAAATGCCGTTGGTGAATGTTTTGGCGGAAATGGAATTAAACGGCATCAAAGTAGATGTTGAATATTTGGCAGAATTAAAAAGTAAAACAGAAAAGAGAATAAAAAAAATAACGGAAAAAATTTATGAATTGACTGGTTACGAATTTAATATCGCTTCGCCAAAGCAGTTAAAAGAAGTTTTGTTTGAAAAATTAAAAATTTCGACAGTCGGAATTCACAAAACCAAAACCGGTTTGTCAACGGCGTCCGATGAATTGGAAAAGTTGCGCGAGTTGCATCCGTCGATTGAATATGTCGAGGAGTTTCGTGAACTTTCAAAATTATTGTCAACTTATATTGAAGCTTTGCCGGCGTTAATTGAAAATAAAACCGGTCGAGTGCACACTGAATACAACCAAACGGTGACGGCGACAGGTAGATTGTCTTCGTCAAATCCGAATTTGCAAAATATTCCGATTCGTTCGGATTTGGGACAAGAAATTCGTCGTTCATTTATTGCGGAAAAGGGAAATGTTTTGATTTCCGCAGATTATTCGCAAGTTGAATTGCGGGTTATCGCTTGCCTCGCCAAAGACAAAAACATGATGGATATTTTTGCTCGCGGTGAGGATATTCATACGGCGACGGCGGCCAAAATTTTTGAAGTGCCGATTGAGCAAGTGGACAAAGAAATGCGTTCGGCCGCCAAAGAAGTTAATTTTGGTGTTTTGTATGGGATGGGTGCGTATGGTTTGGCCAGCAGAAAGAAAATCAGTCGCGAAAAAGCCAAACAATTTATCACCAAATATTTTGAAAATTTCTATGAAGTAAAAAAATATCTCGATGGATTAAAAGATTTTGCGCTGGAAAAAGGTTATGTGGAAACAATGTTTGGACGCAAAAGATATTTACCGGAAATAAATTCCGGAGTTCCTCAAGTGCGTGCCGGTGCGGAAAGAATGGCGATCAATATGCCGATTCAAGGCGCGGCCGCTGATTTAATGAAAATCGCCATGATTGAAGTTTACAATGAATTGAAAAGAAAAAGATCAAAAACCAAAATGCTTTTGCAGGTACACGATGAATTGGTTTTTGAATGTCCTCGTGATGAAGTAAAAGAAATTGCCAAAATTATTGATGAAAAAATGGAAAAAGTGCACAAATTGGCGGTGCCGATTAAGGTTGATACTGATGTTGGTGATAATTGGCAGGAGATGGTTAAGATGTTTTAAGAATTCAGAATTATCCCGAAGGGATGCCTTCGGCAAGAATTCAGAATTAGGAATTCAGAATTTTTTATTTTTATTTTCCTTTCCTATATAACTTTAGTTGTCGTAGGTTTGTGAAATAAAAAAAGCCTCGTCTTTTGACGGGGCTTTTTTGGAGTTTAGGGCTTCATTTTTGATAGAACGTTGTTGTGTGTTGTGTGAAATG
>JBAYHA010000052.1:0-6091 GCA_041666425.1 Patescibacteria group bacterium | reverse complement strand
TTTTGGCGTTTTTTGATTATGCCATTCGTTTGGTCGGTGGCCAGTTTGGCTATGTTATTTTTTGTCATAGACGAACAGATGTTTTATTTGTTGGCGGTTTTTTGTGCGTTGCTTCTTTATCTGTTGTTGCGACAGTATTATATTTATTTTTATTTTCCGAACAAATATCAAGCATATTCATTGGAAAGTTTGACTTTTTACATAACGATTTTTTCTTTGTTTTTTTTGGCTTCGGCATCTTCGGCCGGCGTGTCTTTGGTTCAGTTGCGTTGGTATATTTTGGCTCCGGCTTTGGCTTTTATTTTCTGTTTGACTTTGTATCAATTTTTCTGGATGAACAAAATCGATTTTGTCAAAAGCAAAATCTTTATTTTTCCGATTGCTTTGATTTTGCTAGAGTTTTTGTTGGCCATGTCTTATTTGCCGGTCGGTTATTTTGTCAGTGGGTTTGTCGTGTCTGCGGTCGGTTATGTGATGCTGTCTTTGACCAAAGCGCAAACGCAAGGATCTCTGAGTCGCAAAAATATTTTTTGGACATTATCGGTGGCCGGAGTTTTTTTGTTTTTGGTTTTGGCAACGGCCAAGTGGAGTTAGTTTGAATTTAGAACGTAGAATTATTATAAAGCTCAATGGGGCAAGTGATCCCTATCAAAAAAAATTTATAATTATCCCGAAGGGATGCCTTCGGCAAAAATTCGTAAAATATTATGAAAGAAAAAAACAGTTCAATCTTTTTGATGGTCAGCATGGTTTTGATTGGGTTCCTTGGCGGAATTGTTGGTGAGTTGTGGGTGAACAGTTTTCTTTTGCCAGATCCTTATTTGAAATTCAAAAGTTATTCTGATTTGTCTGCGCGCATTGATGAGTTGGTTAGCAATCAAGGTATTGATAATTCAATAAGTTCGCGCGACAAAATTTTGACCGAAGCCATTGTCAAAAGTCGGCCGGCGCTGGTGGATGTTTTTCGTTTTCGTGATTTGAGCAAATTGCCGAACACCAGTTTTTTGCCCGGAGATTGGCTTGGTTTTGGCGCGATTGTTACTTCGGATGGCTGGGTGGTCGCTTCGCGTGAAACAGTCAAAAATTCAGGTGATTTCTTACTTCGTTTGGCGAACGGACAGTTGGTCAAAGTGGAAAAAGTTGTTTTGCCAAAAGATAGTGAAGTTTCCTTTTTGAAAATTGAGCGTGTCGGTCTTGATGTGGCCGGTTTTGCTTTGCGCCGAAATTTGGTTGATGGAGCGGAACTTATGGTTTTTGACAATGCCGGAGCAACGATTAACGGAGTGCAAAATAAAAATTTTAATGAGGTTTTTTTGGACAAAGATTTTTTGCACAGCAGTGAAAAATTTTATCGTCAAATTTTGTTGAGTGGAGAGGGTTCCAAGATTGTTGGTTCGCCGGTGTTTTCTTTGCAAGGAACTTTGGTTGGCTTTGTCGCGAATGGAGGAAAAACCGTTTGGCCGGTAGAAAATTTTTTACCGATGATGAAAGCGGTTAGCAAAAATCAAGAATGGCAAAAACCATATTTGGGTTTAAAATTTGTTGATTTGACTGAATTTGTCAATCCGAATTTTCCTGACAAGAAAGGCGTCAAAATCGCAGTTGACGGTGTGGCTGTCAACAGTCCGGCATTTGGAAAAATTTTGGCCGGTGATATAATTATTAGAGTGGAAAATGAAGAATTAAATGAAAACAAAAGTTTGCCGGAAATTTTGGCTGATTATTCGACTGGGACAACTTTGAAGTTTTGGGTCAAAAGAGGTGGGGAAGAAAAAGAAATTCAGGTTGAGGTGAAGTAGGACAACTGAGCCCTCCTTCGCTCTGCGAGCTACGGAAGGGCAGGCAACGGAGCAACTGAGCAAGGAGCAATTTAACAAAAGAACTCCGCCAAAGGCGGATCCGCCGCTGGCGGAAAAAAACAAAAAAAACTTTTGACACTTACTACTTATTAATTTATAAAAAATAAAAAACAAAAATATGGAAAATGTTAGGCCTATCGGCCAAGATGAAATAATTCGTCGTGATTGGCGCAAAATAATTATTATCGCGCTTGGCGTAGTCTTGATTGCGGTGATTATTACTTTGTTTCAACCGTTTCTTTATCGGTCTTCTTTGAGTGTTTATGTTGTCCAAAAATCTGGTTTTAGTATTGACGCATACAGTGCGGCCAAATCCGAAGAACGTTTGGCGACCAAATTAGCGCAGTTGGTTTACAGTAGCACTTTTTTTGAAAAAGTGGCTAATTCCGAATTTAATATTGATCGGAATTATTTTCCTATTGATGAACAAAAGAAAAGAGAAAAATGGAACAGAACTATTGAAGCTAATGTTCCGGCCGGACTTTCTCGTTTGGATATCAGCCTTTATCATACTGATCCAAAACAGTCATTGGCATTGGCCAAGGCGGTTGGCTCGATTTTGTTGAATAACAAAAATGAATTTATTGGAATCAGTGATGTTGATTTGCGTATTTTGGATACTCCGCTTGTTAGCAAGTATCCGGTTCGGCCGAATATTATTTTGAATTTATTGGGTTCGATGATTATCGGGTTACTGTTTGGCTTGGCTTATGTTTTGCTTTTTTATAAACAGGAGAGAGACAAACTTTTTGCCATTCCGGGAAATCCAAAGTTAATAAAATACAAAGATGTTCCCGAGCCAATTTTGGCGCAAGTTGCGGTCGAAGAAATGGTGGAGCAAGTACCGGAGATAGAGGAAATTGAACAAATAGAAGAAATTGATTTGATTGAGCGGTCAAAACAAAAAGCGCAAGAAATAGCTGAGCAGGAAAACAATAGGAGTGAATTAATTTTGGCAAAAGACAGGTTGGATAGTTCGGAATTCTTGCCGGAGATTCCTGATTTGGCACAAGAAATGGACAAGGTCAAAGAGTTTGTTGATGAAAAGGCGCGCAACAAAAAAATGGATTTGCCTGATTTTTCTGAGGAAGACCAAATTACAGCCATGCCGGAAAAGTAAAAATAAAAAAAAGAGCTTGAAAAGGCTCTTTTTAGTTTTAAAATTGGGGGAGTCATTTGTTTATAAATTATTTATTTGTGAAAAAATAAGTTGGTTTGTCTCGAAGGGATCATTCTGTAAAGGGTCAGTTTTTTAGGCTTCCTTGACACATTTTTAATTCCGTGCTATACTGGTAAGTTCATTAAATGGCAAGTCGTATCTGTTGACAGAACATAGTTTTTAAAATTTGTAAATTTAAACAAATTATAGGAGTCATTGTTCTGTTGACAAAGTGTTTTTTATAAACTCCGCCAAAGGCGGAAAAACAGGAGGACAAGATGATAAGGCGCTGTGGGAAGTGTTTCGCCGCTGTGCTGGGTGATTCCAAACAGTGCCCCTTTTGTGGGGCGCCGTTGGAAGAAATGACGGCCGGCGAGAAGTCGGCGGAAGTGAAGAAGGATGAGCCGACTTTGCCCGACCTGGGCAAGAAGCCGGCGGAGAAGGACCCAGGTCTTCCTGACCTGGGTGACAAGGACAATAAGCTTGTGGAGAAGGAACCGGAACCGCCAAAGGTTCTGAAGGTTCCGCCTTTGCCAACCGGCTTCAAGCCGGAGGAGAAGGACCCAGTTCTTCCCGACCTGGGTGACAAAAAGAAGGTAGACGAAAAGTCCTCTTCCGGCGAAAAGCCGGTGGACCTTCCGAAGATCCCGCCTTTGCCAATCGGCGGCATCAAGTGGATTGAGACCCCGGATCGTCCGCTCCCAAAGAGGGATGTCCGGCCGGATGGAGGCCGGCACGGTCGTGATGACCGCAATAACCAGCCCCCTCGCGGTCGTGATGATGACCGCAGGGATGATTCATTCGGCGAGAAATCGCCGAAGACGGTCAGGCCATTCCAGCAGGACGAGCGTCCCGCTCGGCCCGAGAAGCCGGTCGAGGGAAAGTCGGGATGTGTCGACACATGTGATGTGCCGGGATGGGTATTCCCCGCACTTTGTGCGGTGGGAGTTCTCCTTGCGGTGATTGGGCTGACGTTTCTTTGGTAGTTTAGTTCTTTTTGAAAATTAGTATTTTTCGTGTGTCACCGGCGCGGAACGGGTAAAGTAAACCCGACAGGTGAAAAAAGGAGTTAACTCAACGAGTTGGCTCCTTTTCTTTTTGTTTAAATTTAGAATAATTTATAACCGTTGTCATTTCGAGCTTGCCGAGAAATCTTTTTTAAGAATTGATTACAATATTGAACGTTCATTATTTTTAAAATATTCCTCGATTATACCCAGAATAATAATTAAGGGGAATCGAAAGTGCAATATGTATTTGCACATTACCAATAGACCTTGACAACATTTAAAAACTATGCTATAATTCTATGTTATTTAAAAAATGTCCAAGTCGTAGCTGTTGACGAATGATTTTAGTTCGTGATTTAGGAAGCGCTGATAAAGTCGTATTACAACGAAACCTTTACAATTTCGTCGCGAAAAGTTAAAAAAGTGATGAGGCCTATTTGCGAAAATAAGCCGAAGAACTTTTTTAACTTTGTAGCAGAAATTTAAATGTTACAGTTGAAAAGATTTTTTTAGAGATTCCTTGCATATCATGACGAATTAAAATGGTTCGTTGAATTCACAACAAACGCCCTGTCATTCGACAGGGCAGGAGGATGATGATGAGAAGAGTGATTTGGTGTTTTTTTGCGGTTTTAATTTTGGGGGCATTGATTTCTTTTTTCTTCTCTGCTCGCGTGGGGAAGGGTTCGGTGGAAAGAGACGATGCCCTCGGGAAGAGAGTTTCCGCAGTCGAGGAGGCGGTGAAAACCGTCCCCTCTAGGACGGAAGATGCGGAGGAGGAGGAAGAAATAATTCCGACTCCTCCGAGTCCGATTCCCGATCCTGCTCCTGTTCCAGTTCCGGAACCGGAGCCAGAGCCAGAACCAGAACCGGTAGTTTTCCCACCGTGCCATGGGCACGGTTGTGAAGGTCTACCCATTTGTCCTGAGGGGTATCAATTCCCTTGGGATGATGACGGCGACGGGGCCTGTGACAGGGCCGAAGCCGACAAACACGACGGATGTTTGATGCACTGCCTGCGGGTAGTGCAAAAGACAACCGACAAGCCGAAGGCGGAAATACCGCCCAAGGCAAAAAAGAAGGTCGCCAAGAAGAAGAAGGCGACAGGGAAACCCTCCGCTGGCGATCTGCTCGAGGTAACTCGGGTTAGGGTGCCAGAGGGAGGCGAAGGTTCCGTTGAGGAGGGTTCATCTGAGGATCTACCTCGGGTGAATATTTCAACAGGGGGAGGCCATTCGGTTTTCTCCAATACCGTTGTCCGCGTCAAGCGGTAACGGTTCAACGAAGCAGAAAGTCTCGCTAGACTTTCTGCTCCAACCCGAGTGATTGAAATATTTTCAAGCATTCAGGTGGGTAGAAGTTCTTTTTTAAACAAAGGCCCTGCTTTGGCAGGCCGATTTTCAGGAGGTGAGCAATGAGGGGATTTATTTGTTTCATTTTTCTTTTTTCTGTTATGGTCCCGTCTCTCGCTTTTGCGAAGGACGGTGATGACCCGGCACCTGTCGTTACGAAAGTAACGACGGTACATGTTGGGGAACTCTCGTTGGCTGAGGCCGACGAGGAGGAAGCAGGCAGAGATGTCCCGCTGATTATCAACACGGAGGGGGGTGACAGCACCTTCCTCCACAACAAGGTCGTGGTCGAAGACCACGAGACCGAGTGGTACAACTCCCCTGTTTTTTGGGGGAGTGTCGCACTTGGTGTTCTGGGGACGACCTTCGTCCTCGACCAAGCGGGTGTCTTTGACCAGAATGTAAGATTCAGGTAACTGAACTTACAGTCTGGTCAGGGAGACGGTTCACAACCGTCTCCCGCAAATCCGAGTTCTTAATTGAATAAATTGAGATTTCAGATGTGTTAGTGTTCATTTTATCAACAAATGTTCCGCGTTTTGCGGGGCAAACAATTTTTTAGGGAGGGTCTCATGAGAAAGGTATTTTTTATTGTTTCTGTTCTGGTTGCTATGGTCGTCACCGCCTGTGATATGGCGGTGGAGGGGCCGGTGCCGGTTCAGGTCGAAGGACCGATGGCAATCTACGGGTTGACTTCGTGTTTTGAGGACT
>JBAYHA010000051.1:0-6136 GCA_041666425.1 Patescibacteria group bacterium | reverse complement strand
TTTACACCCAAAAAGAAAAAACAACCAACCCCCAATAAAGCAAAAAAAACCTGCTTTTCAAAATTACTGGAGCCGGCAAATTCTTGATTCAGCCCGACACTGTAAATTGCCGAAAGTCCCAACAAAAAAAGCAAAAAAAAGGCACCGGTCAATAACCAATCGAATTTTTTTATTTTTTGCAAAGAGAGTTGCAACATAATGTAATCATCTTACACGAAGATTGTTTTTTTGTGAAATCTTTGACAAACAAAAAAATCCCAACTCGGGGATTTTTTTGCGATAAAAAATTAACGCAAATTTTGTTGCAAATCAAAACTCTTAAAAACAGCCGGATCAAGAATATTTATTTCCGGCACAATTTTTACTTCCACATCTCTTGGCAAATATTGAAAAATATTTAAACTTTCCACTCGTCGTTCTTTTGAGTCCAATTTTGGCGAGAGCAAACTGCTAACCGCAAACATTTCTCCGCGTCGCAAAAGCAACACCACAAAAGAAGGTTGCCAATAATTATAATTTGAAAGATTATTAACGGCAAAACTCACATTGGTAATATTTTCTTTTTCCGTGGCTGAATTTGATTGGGCGGACACAAAAGCAATATCTTCGACTCGCAACTGCAACATTTTGTTTTTTACCACAGCAAAATCATCATCAACTTTTTGCCAAGAAATATTTTCGATAATCAAATTAGCTTCTTTGATTCCCGCGTCTGACAAAAAATTCAAATCCAGCAAATAACGCGTACTCTCCGGTAAAATATAACCGGTTTTTGATTCGGTTTTTTGGTCGCCAAAAACAAAATAATAAACAAAACTTTTGGCATACCATTTTTTGTTTGGATTGCTTACTTCGGCGACAAAATCATAATGACCCTCTTTGGCTTTTATCACCCAACTATTGGCAATTTGCAAATTCTTGGGCGTGTTGACTTCGGACAAAGCGACATAATTCAACTTTGGTTTTACCAAATCGTTTTCTAACGCCAAATGTTCACCCCGATCGATAATATAAAATTTGACCAATCCTCCAAAACCAAAAAATAAAAAGAATATCGCGATAATTCCAAAAAAAATATAAAAAAGTTGCCGAAGCTGAACGCGATGAGTCACCCACCAATAACCGACCTTAAGCTCTTTTTCATCCAAATTATTATAAATATTATTGGACATAAATTTTATTTTTATTTACAAAAATATTATACCACAAAATAAACAAATAAAAAATCAGGCACAGGTACGGACAGAACAATGTTCTGTCCGTACCTGTGCCTGATATTGTTTTTTAAATTTTCTTGTGCTAAAATATTTTTGAATTTATCATAAAAAACAACAAAAATATGGTCACAGACGAAACAAAAAAAACCAGTAATTATGGAGCCGAACAGATTACCGTACTCGAAGGCTTGGCTCCAGTTCGCAAAAGACCTGGCATGTACATCGGCAACACTGCCAGCGAAGGATTGCACCATATGCTGTGGGAAGTTGTTGATAACTCCATTGACGAGGCCATGGCCGGATATTGCAATGAAATAATTATAAAAATTCTGCCAGGCGACAAAATTTCCGTTTCCGATAATGGTCGCGGAATTCCAATTGATATCCACAAAGTTACCAAAGTTTCCGCATTAGAAACCGTTTTAACAATACTGCACGCCGGCGGTAAGTTTGGCGACGGCGGATACAAAGTTTCCGGCGGTTTGCACGGTGTCGGCGTTTCCGTAGTCAACGCTTTGTCAAAATGGCTACACGCCGAAGTAAAAAGAGACGGCAAACTTTACGAACAAGAATACAAACAAGGCAATCCGCAATACAAAGTACGCGAAGTCGGCAAAATAAGCAAACCAAAAAAAATCGATCAGTATAATCCAGAAGAAAGCTTTTCCTGTGGCACAACTATCACTTTTGAACCGGATCCGGAGATCTTTACTGTTTTGGAATTCAGTTGGGAAAAAATTTTAACAAGATTACGCCAACAAGCTTATTTGACCAAAGGAATCAAAATCATTTTTATTGATTTGCGCGAAGACAAAAAACCAAAACAGTACGCTTTTTATTTTGAAGGAGGCGTGGCTTCTTATGTCCGGCACCTTAACGTTCAGGACAAAATGAAACACGACAATGTTTTTTATATCGAAAAAAATCAAGAGGACGTCAATGTCGAAATCGCCATCAAATATACCGAAGAATACACCGAAACTCTATTGGCTTTTACCAATAATATTCTCAATCCCGAAGGTGGTATGCATGTAGCCGGTTTTCGCACCGGTTTGACCAGAACATTGAATAATTATGCCCGAAAAAATAATCTTTTAAAAGAAAAAGACGAAAACTTGACCGGCGATGATGTTAGAGAAGGCTTAACGGCGGTTATTTCAATAAAAGTTCCAGAACCACAATTCGAAGGTCAAACAAAAGCCAAACTGGGCAACGCCGAAGTAAAACCGATCGTTGATGCCGTATTGTCAGAATATTTAGCCATTTTTCTCGAAGAACATCCAAAAGACGCCGAAGCCATTATTGGCAAAGCTTTGCTGGCCGCGACCGCTCGTCGCGCCAGTCGTGCCGCTCGCGAAACAGTTCTCCGCAAAGGTGTTCTTGACAGTTTAAGTTTGCCGGGCAAACTGGCCGACTGCTCCAGTCGTTCACCGGAAAAATGTGAATTATATATCGTTGAGGGAGATTCCGCCGGCGGTTCGGCCAAACAAGGTCGGGATCGCGAAACTCAAGCGATTTTACCTCTTCGCGGTAAAATTATTAACGTCGAAAAAGCTCGCCTTGACAAAATGCTCGCCAACAACGAAGTAAAAGCTCTAATCATTGCGCTTGGCACCAATATCGGCGAACAGTTTGATATCAGCAAACTTCGTTATCACAAAATCATTATTATGACCGATGCTGATGTGGACGGCTCGCATATTCGAACATTACTTTTAACTTTATTCTATCGTTATTTGCCGGAACTGATCAAAACCGGACATCTTTTTGCCGCCCAACCTCCACTCTATCGAGTCAGCAAAGGCAAAGAAGTCCACTATATTTATAACGAATCAGCCCTCGAAACACATTTGTCCACAATGCAAAAAGACAAAGGTGAAAAAGTCATTATCGAAGAAGTTCAAACCGAAGAAAACGACGAAAATCCGGAAAACCAAAAAATCAAAGGCATCAACATCCAACGCTACAAAGGTCTTGGTGAAATGAACGCCGAACAACTTTGGGAAACAACCATGGATCCGGCCGGACGAGTTTTAAAGAAAATAAACATCGAAGACGCCGAAGAGGCGGACAAAGTTTTTGATATTCTCATGGGTTCTGATGTTGTGCCAAGAAAAAGATTTATCCAAACACACGCCAAATCGGCCAAAATAGATATTTAAAAAAAAAGAACAGCCATATCTTCAGGATATAAAAACCACAAAACCCCAGCAACAATTCATTGCAGACACAACAAAAGTTGTTTAAAATTAGACAAAAAATAAACAATCCGCACAACGAACCACCACCCTTGCTAAATTTATATTTTTGTTCTATACTTGCAATGTAAGGCCAACAGGCCTTTTTAGAATACTTTTAACATCCAAATATGAATTTCAAAGAAACACGCTTAGTTAAGTATCTTCTTGAGTCAAAAGCCGAATTAAAAAAAGTCACTTGGCCAACCAAAAAAGAAACTGTTCGGCATACTATTATTGTTGTTGCCATCAGTCTTTTTGTAGCTTTTTTCTTGGGCTTTTTGGATTTTGGTTTAACCAAACTTTTAGCGGTTATTTTAAAATAAAAACCAAATAATATGCCAAAACAAACCAATGAACGCGGTCGTCGATGGTATGTCATTCATACTTACTCGGGATACGAAGAAAATGTTGCCGAAAATTTAAAACAAAGAATCGAATCAATGGACATGGAAGAAAAGATTTTTGGGCTTCTTATCCCTACCGAAAAAAAAATCAAAATTAAAAACGGCAAACGCAAAATCACCACCGAAAAAATATTCCCCGGTTATGTTTTTGTAGAAATGATTGTTACTGATGATTCTTGGTATGTTGTGCGCAACACGCCCAATGTTACCGGCTTTATCGGCACTGGCAACACGCCAACTCCGGTAAGTGACGAAGAAATCAAATCACTCCAAAAAAGAATGGGTGTCGAAGAACCAAAATATTCCATTGACGTCATGGTTGATGAATCAGTCACCATTATCGATGGACCTTTCAAAAACATGGAAGGCAAAGTTGCGGAAATCGACGAAGAACGTGGCAAAATCAAAGTTTTGGTCACCATGTTCGGACGCGAAACACCAATTGAATTGGATTATTTGCAAGTAAAAAAGATTTAATATTTTTCCAAATAAACAAGTTGCTTGGATTTGCAAAATTTTTACAAAAAATTTTTCGATGCCTGAGCGCTTAAAAAATTTATGGCAAAAAAAATCACCGCCCAGATCAAATTACAGATCGCCGGCGGACGCGCCACTCCGGCTCCTCCGGTTGGTCCGGCTCTTGGACAACATGGTGTCAACATTCAAGATTTTGTCACCAAATTTAATGATGCCACCAAGACCAAACCTGGTGAAATCGTTCCGGTAATCATTACCGTTTACGAAGATCGCACCTTTACCTTTATCATGAAAACTCCTCCGGCTTCCGAATTGATCAAAAAGTACGCCGGAGTAGCCAAAGGTTCTGGGAAACCATTAACCGAAAAAATCGGCAAATTAACCAAAGCGCAAGTTCGTGAAATCGCGCAAATAAAATTGCCCGATCTTAATACTGACAAAATCGAGTCAGCCATGCGCTTGATCGAAGGCACCGCCAGACAAATGGGTGTGACGATTGTAGAATAAATAGAGTTCATAAACTAAAAACACTGTGGAAGTTTTAGCTACGAATTATACGAATTATACGAATTAAAAGCTACAAACGTTATACCACGGCCCAAATATCTCAATTTATTTTTTTATAAATTGAAAAAAATAAGGCCGTGAAAAGCCTTATTTTATTTATCATTTAATTTAATCAATTTTTATGAACACGAAAATTAAAAAACTTTACAGTTCACTTGATCGCGAAAAAAATTATCCAATCGCCGAAGCTCTTGACTTGGTAAAAAAGTCCGCCAAAGCCAAGTTCGACGAAACCGTTGAATTGCACATCAAATTGGGCATTGACCCAAAAAAAGGTGAACAACAAGTTCGCGGTAATGTTGTTTTGGCACATAATTTTGGCGCTTCAAAAAAAGTGGCCGCCTTTGTTTCCGCTGACAAAGCCAAAGAAGCCAAAGAGGCTGGCGCTGATCTAATAATCACCGAAGCTGAATTGGAAGATTTCAAAAAAGCCGGCAAAACCGATTTTGACGTAGCGATCGCCACACCGGAAATGATGAAAGCCATGGCTCCTCTCGCCAGAATTCTCGGACCAAAAGGTCTTATGCCATCACCAAAAAATGAAACCATTACCATGAACATCAAAAAAACCATTGATGAACTAAAAAAAGGCAAAATTTCTTTCAAAAATGATGACACCGCCAACATTCACTTGGCCTTTGGCAAAGCAAGCATGAAACCGGAAGAACTTTTGGCCAATTATCAAGCTTTTATTGATGCCATTACAAAATCCAAACCGGAAACATCAAAAGGAACCTATTTAAAAAATATCACCATCTGTTCTACCATGGGACCAGCGATAAAAGTTCAAGCTTAATTTAAATATCCAAAAAAAATCGCGAGCAATCGCGGTTTTTTTGTTTGTTTCAAACAAAAAAACCGCTTTGTCAACCATATCCACAAGCAACTTTATTTCAATAAATATTTTATCTAAATTTAGTTTTATAAAAACTCACCCCTCACAACTAAACACTTATTATTTACCTCAATTTTTGTTAAAATATACATGGAATATAAACTAATTTATCCAGCAACGGGGTTGGATTTTTTTATGCATATGCAGGAATCAACAAACATTAGACCAACTTGGGATGAGTATTTTATGAAAATTGTCGAAATGGTTGGCAGTCGAGGAACTTGCGACCGAGGACGTGCCGGATGCGTCATAACAAAAGATCGCCGAATTATCTCTACCGGTTATGTTGGATCCCCCACCAACACCAAACATTGCGACGAAATCGGCCACGAAATG
>JBAYHA010000050.1:0-6204 GCA_041666425.1 Patescibacteria group bacterium | reverse complement strand
ACACTGGGGAATTAAAATCCCCTGGCCTTACGGTCGTGCGGGTTCGATTCCCGCTCCCGGCACTCCTCCTTCTCGCATGGGAGGAATCTTCTATCGCTTTCTGTATCATGGAGGCGGGTCTAA
Organism: Patescibacteria group bacterium; assembly: GCA_041666425.1. GTDB lineage: Bacteria > Patescibacteriota > Patescibacteriia > UBA11705 > JABHMO01 > JBAYHA01. Next base: position 6,081 of record JBAYHA010000050.1, on the reverse strand, counting down.
CAGACCCGCCTCTAACTTTTTTATGAAAACTTTTATATTTTAATTATCCAGCAACCAAGCATTTGCTATGTAGAAAATTAAAGCCAACATCATTGTTGGCTTTTTTGTTTATATTAATTTTATACAGTAAACTATTGACACCATCACTTTAGTTTGATAAAGTGTAGGCAGATAACAAAAAAACATGAACTGGAAAAAGCAAGAAAATCAAAAACTATTGGAGTCTTTCCTTTCGCTAAAAAACAAAAAAGAGACGGCTAATTTTTTGCGTGATCTTATGACCGAGGCGGAGATTGAAGAGTTCGCAAAAAGATTAAAGACTGCGGAAATGTTAACCGACAAAATTTCTTATATAAATATTACAAAGGAAACCGGTTTAAGTTCAACCACTGTTGCCCGAGTCGCCAAATGGCTTAACGGACCAGAAAAAGGTTACCAAACAATTTTAAAAAGAGTCCATCATAACAAACCTGCGCCATTGCGGAGAGGTTTGTCTTGATTTAAATTTTTATAAATCAAAATAGCCCCCTCGGCAATTGCGCCAAGGGGGTTTTTGTTTGTCGACCCAAAAAAGACAAATCAACAATTTTTTTGCCCAATCATTTGACTGGGAGAATAGGAATCAAATGAAAGAAATTACTTTCACGAGATTTAATCCTTTAAATAATTCCTTAATTTTAAAAACTCGCCTTGTCGAGTGCTATCGCGAAGTATTTGCGACCGGCCCTTGGCACGAGTTAATGAAATGCCCGATTTGTAACAAAAATTGGGGCAGTGATCAAGAAGCCGAATTGGCTGAATTAAAATTTTTTCATTGCAATGTACCAATGATTCCATTTTGGCCGCAACATGAAGTTTTGGCTGACATTGAAAAAGAAATTACACCGGAAGCTTCGTGCTGGTTGGCGCTTGATGGAGAAAAAGTTATCGGTTTTTGCTGGGGATATAAAATTAGACTATTAATTCTGGAGAAAAAGACCGGAATACCTTTACAAAACTACTGTCATTGCAGAATGAACAATATGGTAAATAATTTTGTCGCTTACCAAGATGAAGTTGGAATAATTTCCGCTTATCGAGGTTTAAAAATTGCCAAAAAATTGGCTTATTTAAACTTCAAAGACCTACAAGATAAAGGTTTACAAAACATTTATCTTCGAACTAGAAAATCTCCAGAACCTTCGCCATTATATCTTTGGTATACGGAAAAATTAGGATTTGAAATTAAATCCGAATATCCAACTGGTGATGGTCGTGTAATTTTGACCAGAAACTTAACTGGTTTACCGGAACTTCTATCCGAGTAATCAAAAACGGCTCGCGTTAACATACGCTGAGCCGCTTTTTTTATTTTCCGAGAAGAAAACCTTCAGAACCTTTCTTTTCTCGGTTAGTAGAAAAGAGAATAAAGCCGGTTTGCGGTGATAAAACTTTTTTCGTGCCATCAAAACCGATTAATTGTCCTTTTTTTATTTTTTCAAAATCGGCAAACTCTTTTTTTAAAACAAATTTATTGGTTTTGGTGTAATAAAGATAGTTTACTTGCAGATATTTTTGTTTTTCTTTTTTTAAATTACTTTTTAAATGTCCGCGAGCTTTTAAAAAGTTTAAAATTGTTTTTTCGGCAACCTTGACCGCTTTGTTGTCGGTAAAATAACCACACTCCACACAAAAACCGACTTTGCCTTTTTGGTTCATGTAATAATCAGTTCCTCCGGGTTCAATGGCATCAAAACCAAAAACAACAGTTTTTAACGGTAAAAATTTGGCAAATTCTTGGTCTTTTTTTTTACAAATAACAAACGGTCGATCGTTGGGCGCAAAGCTGGCATGCAAATCAAGAAGAACCTCAACTTTGTCGAAATATTTTTTCAAGAGTTGCGCTCTTTTGTATTCATAACTTTGTTTTTGCTTTTTTGAATATTCAGAAACTGACTTAAACATGCGATTTAAATTTTCTGCAGTTTGGCGAATATTTTTCCGGATTGCTCGCGGATTACCAAAACCAAAAATTACTTGACCACAATCAATTTTTATTTTTGGAATAATTTTTTGCAAAGCCTTAATCCCGCAAACTTCATTTCCATGCACGCCGGCCAAGACCATACTTTTTGGGCCGGCGACTTTTCCTTTTATTATTATAAATTTATCTATCATATAAAATAATTTTAGCAAAAAATATCTTAAAATTCAAATATAAAACAGTACATGAAACCAACGTTCTTTGAAAAACTATCAAAAATAAAAAGTATTAAAAAATCCGACATTTTTGAATGTCGGATTTTACGTTTACACTTCCTGAGAATACTCCAATCGGCATATATGAATTTCAAATTGAATTTTATTCTTATTCTTTTCCACAAAGACAGGTATTGCCTTAATGGTAACTATTTTTTCTCCGATAAAAATCTCTTGAATATCAATGGGTTTATTTGTCAAAAAAGATTCATTTGAAATTAAAAATGCCCTTTCTCCACAAATGCTTTTAATTGTCTTTCCATAATGATAAACATGTAATTCTATACTATTGCTCATGTGGTCGTTTGTAGTAAAGATAATTTCAGCAACAAGTGAACCATCTTGAACAAAAATACTTCTTCTAAATTCCCTAATTCTTTCGTTTGAAACATCTTTTAGAAGAAATAAGCTAGGTTTTCCATTATCTCCCAACAATGTAGGCATCTCAAAACTAATTTTCATCTTTTTCATAAAAACTCCTTTGTTGTAAAGAACCAGAAAATCTATTCTATCATAATATCAAAAACTTGTCAACGTTTAAAAAAATGATGTGACGCCAATAGATTTTTCCCGAAGGGATCACTTGAAAGTCCAGTGCGATTTTTTATAAACAAAAAAAAGACAACTGTCTTTTCTTCTTAATATTCACAAAATAGAGAAAACTTTGTTTTTGGTGCCTCGGGCCGGAATCGAACCGGCACGGTGTTGAAACCACTGGATTTTAAGTCCAGCGCGTCTACCAGTTCCGCCACCGAGGCACAAATAACTGTATTTTTATAAGAAACATTAAATAAAAGTACTTTTAATTTTTGAATATTTTTAAGTCCAGCGCGCCTACCAGTTCTCGGACTACGCCTTCGGCTTCGCCCGACAGGCGCCACCGAGGCACAAATAATTATATAAATTTTTTGAAAAAAACAGCCTTCGCAAAATATTCAAACTGACACCAAGTCCTATTCTGGATGGCGTGCCAGCCGAAGCCTTGGCGAAGGCTGGAGCGGGAGACGGGGCTCGAACCCGCGACCTCAACCTTGGCAAGGTTGCGCTCTACCAACTAAGCTACTCCCGCATAAAATTAAAAAAACAAACTAAGCCCTGTCCACCGACATGTCCATCAAAGCCTTTGCGAAGATGGAAGCTTTAGCGAAGGTGGATACTCCCGCATAATTATTGGATTTTTCAAGCAAAATTATTATAGCAAAAATTAAATAACTGTCAACAGGTGTTTATAAACTGTTAATAATCGGAAAAAAGCAAAAAAGCCCCAAATTTGGGACTTTTTTGCTATAATTTTTTTAAAAACTATTGTTTTATCGGCATTATCAAATATAATTGATCCTCTTTGCCTTTTGGTTTAAAAAGACCTGGCAAATTATTATCGACCAGAGAAATTTCCACTTCCGAAGAATCCAAATTATTAAGTCCATCAAGCAAATACCGGTAATTCAACGTTGTTTCATTCGTCTCACCGGAAAAATCAACATCCAAGTCCGACTTACTTTCTCCTAATTGACTGTTTATCGATTGAACTGTCAAACCTTTTTGCGCTTCAAAAACCAAATTAACATCAAAAATTCCGGCTTTGGCAAACAAGGAAACTTTTTTGATGGCCTTGACCAATTCAGCAGTTGAAACATTTATCTTTGTTTTGGTCTTTTCCGGAATTATTTGTTTGTAATCAGGATATTGTCCTTCGATCAAACGAGAAATCAATTCCATCCCCTCGCAAACAAACAAAATTTGATTTTCCGCCAAATAAATTTGCAAATCTTCAATCGTGCTATCTTTTATATTTCCCAGAATGCGTACCAACTCTTGCAAAGTTTTTAATGGAACAATAACTTCTTTTTCTTCTCCTTGATCTTCTATGTCAATAATTTTTTCCGCTAATCTATAACTATCAGTTCCGACCAAAGTTAATTTTCCCTTGGTGAATTTATTAAAATTAAACAAGACTCCGCCAATTTCTGGCCTTATTTCAGAATTGGCAACCGCAAAAATAACCTGGGAAACTGCTTTTTTGAAATCGGCGATTTTTACCTTGATTGGATTTTTCTTTTCTATTTCCGGAATAACAGGGAAGTCATCACTGACTAAGCCTTTTATCTTGGTCGCTGAATTAACACAACGCACACTTAAAAAATCATCTGCCAACAAATTAACTTCCACTTGGTCATTAGGAAGTAGACTGATATAATCCGCTAAAAGTTTTGCATCCACGGTAAAGGAACCTTCTTGTTCAATCTTGCATCGAACGGTACAACAAATGCCTATTTCCAAGTTGGTGCTGGCTAATTTTAATGTTCCGTTTTTTGCTTCCAACAAAACATTATTTAAAATAGGCAGGTTTACATTTTTGTTAACCAAATGTCCGGTAGTCTGCAAACCAAAATTGAGGTTTTCTTGGATGGAGGTGAATTTCATAAAGCTTTTTTATTTTATAAACAATATATATATATAAATAATAGTAGTAATAATGCTGTGTATTACAGTTGATAACCGCGTAATGGGAGTAAATTTATTGCAAGTTGCTTTGGGATAAGTTGTGGTGATAGTTGTTGATTGTTGGTGGAAAAGTGCTTGGGGATAAGTTGTGGAGGAGCAAAAAGGATATTATCCCCTGTTTTTTTGTGTAATACACAGGGAGTTTTCAACACCCTTATCAACAAAATGCTATTTGTTTAAATTAAGCGTAAATTTTTTGTTTCAAAACGGTGATTTCTTGACGTATTTTTTCGTCAACTTCCAGTAATTTACTTATTTTGTCATAAGCGTGCATGGCGGTGGTATGATCCCTTCCTCCAAGTTCGTGTCCGATTGTCGGGTAAGAGCATTGCAATTCTTCACGTAACAAATACATGACGATTTGTCGAGGAAAAGCAAGTCTTTTTTCTCTGCTTTGTCCCATAATATCTTCGATCCTCAAGTCATAAAAAGCAGAAGTAAGCTCAATCAATTGTTTTGGCGTCAGGGCTCCGGATTTTTTGCCAGAATCAGAGATGGAAAAAAGAATTTTTTTTACATTTTCCAAAGTTAAAACGACTTTGTGTAATTGGTGGTGTGCGATAACCTTGTTTAGCGCTCCCTCCAGTTCTCGGATGTTATTTTGGATGTTTAGTGTTATGTATTGAATGATATCTCGACCAAGGTTAAAGGATTTTTCATGGCACTTTGCTTCCAAGATGGCGATTCGGGTTTCAATATCAGGATGAGAAATGTCGGCAATCATTCCCCATTCAAAACGAGAAAGTAATCTTTCTTCGAGAGTGGCAATGGCTTTTGGTGGGCGATCTGAAGTCAAAACTATTTGTTTGTCGTTCTGGTGCAAGTCATTAAAGGTGTGAAAGAATGCTTCTTGGGTGCCTTCTTTGCCGGTCAAAAATTGTACATCGTCAATAAGTAAAACATCGGCTGTGCGGTAGGAGTTGTTAAATTTGTCAGCTCGTCCGGATCCAATGCAAGAAATAAAATCATTGGTGAACTGTTCGCAGGTTACGTAAACGATTTTTTTGCGGGGATCTTTTTTTTGGATACTGTTGCCAACAGCTTGGATCAGATGTGTCTTTCCCAGACCGGCTCCGCCGTAAATAAAAAGAGGATTGTAAGCTTGTCCCGGTCGTTCGGCAACGGCAATAGATGCGGCGTGAGCCAGTTCGTTGGCCTTGCCGACAATAAAGTTTTCAAACAAGTATTTTGGATTCAGTCCTTGCGTTTTGTTTTCAGAGCCGGCAGAAACGGTTTGCGGATTGGCGGCTTGATAAGCGGAAAGAGAAACCCGCTCCATTGGGTTTGGCAAAACCATTTTGGCTTCTTCGAGGATGTTTTTTTTGACGATTTTTACTT
>JBAYHA010000049.1:0-6290 GCA_041666425.1 Patescibacteria group bacterium | reverse complement strand
GCATTTGAACCAAATAATTAGCAGTTGCGATGAGCTGGAGCGTTTTTGCACTGGCAAAATTTGTTCAACTGTTTGAGGCCTTCCGTTATAGACGGAAGGTCGAGTTTTGAACAAAAGAGACAGTGAAGAAGACACCTCTGCTTTATTTGGTTCAACCGCGAGGAAACTTTTTCCTCCAGTTTTTGGTTACAAAAAGTGGATTAAAGAAAAAAATAATACTGGCACAAGAGAAGGATGTTGGATATCCAAGGAAGACTTATAATTCTAATTTTTAATTAAAAAAAGCACGGCAATGAGCCGTGCGAAAAGGGTAAAAAGATTGTTACAATCAGAATTTTTCCCAATCGACTTCTTTTCCCTCGCTTCTTTGAGACATTACAATGTAGTAATGGACCTTACAAAGCAGTTGTTTTTCAGAATAAACCGTTTCACGCAAGTCGTTGTCTTTGGTTTCCAGCCAAAGAGAATAAGTAATCACGGTTTCCGATTCTCTTGTGTTAGGATTGAAAGAGGTGCTGGTGTGTATTTTTGATACTTTCCCTTTCACCTCCACACCTCTCCTTAAAGGTCCCCGCAAGTACACTTCTTCATCGATGGTAAAACGGGGTCGTACCAAAGAACTTCCCCCTTTTAATCCATCAAGCAAAATGACCGTTGTCATGATGTAAACCTCCCAAAAAAAGGACTAGCCAAATCTTATTATTATTTTATACTTTTGTCAATTATTCGGTCGGGGTTTGAAAGTAAGAAAACAATCAGAATAATTCCTAAAACATGGAACAATGCCGGAGAAGTCAGGTTGATAACTAAAAGAGAAATCAGCAGCGACAAAGAAAGTTTGTCGTTTTTTGTTTGTTGAAATATTAGATAAATCAAAGCCAACCAGATGAGAAGTCCAATAATTCCTATTTCACCAATAATTTCCAAATATCCCCAATCATAGTGTGGAGTAATAATATCCTTTTTGAAAATAGGGGAGTAAACAGTAATGGTATCACCCAAGCCGTTTCCGACAATCGGATGAGCTTGTATTTTCTCCCAAATTTTTGGCAATAACATCATACGGGAAAGAGAACTGTTTTCTGCGCTCGGATCAATCACGCTTTGCGCGCGACCCAAAAGCAAGTTTAATCCCGTATCTTTACCGCCGGAAATAATCAAATTGGTTGAACAAAAAATAGCCAGATAAATTACAGCGGATAAAATATAAATAGAAAATGTTTTTTTCCAGTTTATTTTGTTTATCAAAAACAAAGCGCCGAAAATTATCGCCAAATGGTAAATGCGGGTAAAGTTTATTCCCAAAACAAAAAGCAAAGCGGACAAGATGGCGATATTTTGCCAAGTAATTTTTTCTTTGATGGTTTTATAAAGCCAGTAAAGTAAAACCGGGGCAAGCAATAATTGTTCGTTGATAACCAAGCGGAAGAAATTTCCGCCCATCTCCGTGATCTTTCCCAAACCGATATCGCGGTACCAGTGGTAATACGGATCAAACATTACCAATATTCCGGAAGAATAGCCGATGAAAGTCAATAAAATAAACAAAGTATTGCCGATAATGGCGGCCAAAATAAGTTTTTTGGTAAAAGCAATAAATTCAGTATTATTCAAAAGTTCTTTGAGAGGGAAATAATAAAAAAGGAAAAAATAGGGGAGAGCGTCGGAAAAAATCAAACTTAAAGTGTGGCCATGGATAAATCCGACAACAGCGGAAATACCGGCGGATAATATTAATAAACCGAAAATTATACTAACCACTTTATTTTCTTTGACCAAAGGGATCAATTGTTTACGTTTCAGTTTTTGGGAAATGAAAATCAAGGCCGAGGAAATCAAGAGTAAAGTACGAAGCGACAGACCAAAAGCGGACAGAAATCCGCCGGCCCCGCCCAAAATTAATTCAAACGCGATAAAATACCAACCTTCTCTGCGTTTCGCAATAAGCAACGCAGCGGTAATACTCAAAAAGAATAAAGTCAAAATAGTATTCATCCAATCACCGGGTTGGAAATAAAAAGAAAAGACGCGAAGCAGTGCGTAGTCGAGTAAGAGTAGATAAGTTGGATAAGTAGAAAACATGAGAAGAATTATAAATTATAAATTTTAAATTATAAATCAATTTTTAATAATTAAATATTTAAAATTAGATCTTGTTTTATAATTTATAATTAAAAATTTAAAATTATTTAAGGTATCCGTTAATGAATGCCTCGGCAGTCATAGGATTCTTGCCTTCAGGTTGAAGTTTGAAAACTTCTATCGCTCCTTCTGCGCAACCTATAAATAGTTTTCCGTTTTCGGCAACAAATTTTCCCGGTTCTAATTTTTTTTCAATCGGTTTGATATTTAAAAGTTTTATCCGTTTATCTCCAAAAAAAGTAAATATTCCCGGCCAAACATAAAGTCCGCGGAATTGATTATAAATTTCAGAGGCTGATTTGGTAAAGTCCGCCTTGCCGTCTTCGCGGTCAAACATTTTGCACAAAGTCGCTTGTTCGTGGTTTTGCTCTTGAGGCGTTATTTTGCCGGCTAAATATTCTTTGAGAGTTTTGTTAAGTAAAGCGCAGGCAACAGGCAGCATTTTTTCACTTAGAGTCAAATAATTGTCATCGGGAGAAATTGCGATTTTTTCTTGCGCCAAAATCGGACCATGATCCATTTTACTATCCATGAGTATAATGGTCGTGCCTGTTTCTTTCTCGCCATTCAAAATTGCGGATTGTATTGGGGATGCGCCACGGTATTTGGGAAGTAGGGATGTATGAACATTGACACTGCCTTTTTTGGCACTATCCAAAACCGTTTGCGGGATAATAAGCCCGTATTGGCAAACAACATTCACGTCCATGCCCAAATCCGGCATCTCGCAATTTTTTAAACTTTCCGGCTGGAAAATAGGAATGTTTTTTTCTAACGCCAATATTTTTATCGGCGACATTTGCATTTCTTGCTTTCTGCCAACAGGTTTGTCCGGTTGGGTAAACACGGCTACAACTTCAAAATCGGAATCGCTCATCAGGGATTCCAAAATTCCTCTGCCGAATTGTTGTGTGCCGAAGAAAACTATTTTTGTCATACTTTCTTATTATCTTCGATAAACTTTTCAAACGATCGATCAAAAGTTTTTTCCGTCTCTTTGCTAAAACAACAAGCCGGAAGTTCCTTGTTTTCCAGATGATAACGCAAACATTCGCAACAAATTCCTTTGCGCGGACAACCCTCAAAAGTGCACGGACAAGATTTTGAATTTTTTTCTTTTTGGCATTGCATAAATATTCGAGTTACTTGTTTTCTTTTGAGTAGATTCTGTCATAAATAAATCCGGCGACAAAGATTGCCAATATACCACCGATTAATTTACCGATAATTACCGGCACAATCATTTCGTGGTTGACTCCGGCCGTAAAACCAAGGTGGTCTCCCAAAACAAAGGCGGCGCAAACCGCAAAGGCAACGTTGATAACTTTCCCGCGATTATCCATTTCTTTGAACATGCTAAACATCGGAATATTGTTAGCCAACGAAGCAATAAGGCCGGCGGCGGATTTATCATTAATTCCCAACAGTTTTCCAAAAGCCAAAAGCGGTTTTTTAAATAATTTGGTAATTATATAAACCATAGGATAAGCCCCGGCCAAAATGATTGTAATTGTGCCAATAATTTTTAAGCCCTCGGACAACGGCGCCATACCCGGAATAATTACCAATCCGGTAAGCGTTTCAATGATAATGGCCGCGGCGCCAAAAGTAATTAGGGCAATTACGAATTTACCAAAATATTCAAAACATTTGATCATCTGCGCGGAAAATTTCCACAAACCCAAAATTATAAGTAAAGCCACAAGGGTAATGGGGATTAAATTAAGCAAAATCATTTTAATTTCAAATCCGGCAATTAGGCCGGCGCACAATGCTCCAAAAGGTATTGTAATCATTCCGGACAAAACCCCTAAAGCCAAGAAACGGCGATCTTCTTTCTCAATCATGCCTAAAGCCACGGGAATGGTAAAAACAATGGTTGCTCCCATCATTGCGCCTACAATCAATCCGGAGAATAATCCCGCAGACGGGTCAACGGCTAATTGTGTAGCTAAAGAATATCCGCCCATATCGTTAGCCAAGAATGTTCCCGCGAACATGGAAGGATCAGCTCCAAAAAATTTATAAATAGGGATAAGTATTGGTCCAAGAATGCGAGCTAAAACCGGCGCCAACGAAATCATGCCGAGCATTGCAATAGCCAAAGATCCCATAGCCATAAAACCCTCATCAAATTTTTTACCTAGGCCGAATTTATTGCCAAAAATTTTATCCAAAGCGGCCAGCGCCATGAATCCGGTTATGATGAAAATAATGATTGTGTTTACGTTCATATTTTAGAGGGTTTTTTCCGCTTGTCTTAATTTTTTCGCTTTATCAATAAACAGAATTCCGTTGAGATGGTCGTTTTCATGTTGGATAACGCGAGCGGGGAAGTCCTCGGCTTCAAAACAAATTGCTTTGCCATTTTCGTCCAAAGCCCTAACTTTGATTTTTTTGTAGCGTTTTACCAAACCGTAAATTCCGGGCACGGATAAACAGCCCTCTTCATCCAGAGTTTTGGTAATGGTTTTTTTCTCCCAAACCGGATTTATCAAAATCAAATCTTTTTCCTTGGTCGGGGAAAAATCTTTGGCAATCACACAGATTTTCACACTTTCTCCGACTTGAGGTGCGGCAATACCGACCCCGTCGTGAATATACATGGTCTCGGTAAGGTCCTTGATGAGTTTTTTAATTTTTTTGGAACCGATTTCTCCCACAGTCAATTCTTTTCCGATTTGACGTAAAATAGGATTGGGTTCGGTTAGTATTTTTATAAACATACTATTTTTATTTAAAATACATTTTAGCGCACTCCAATAATCCGGAAACAAAAAGTTTATCCAAATTGTTTTTTATTTCATCATAAGGCATCCATATATGGTGGGCGTGTTCATTGCTGATTGTTACATCGCCGCTAACAAGTTCTGATTCAAAAAGTAAATAAAAGTATCTGACATCCTTGTTTAATCTTTGAGAAAAATCTTCATGCCTACCATAGCCAACAGGATTTTCACTTAGCAATTTATATTTAATTTCTTTTCCCGCTTCTTCTTCCACCTCACGACGAACGATTTCTTTTAAATCTGTTTTAAATTCATCATTGTCAATGCGACCACCCGGAAAATCATAGTAGCCATGATATTTACCACCATCTTCAACTTTCAATATTAAAACTTCATTATTTTTATTTTTTATAATAAGTTTTAATGATATTTGATAATAGTCGTGCACTTTTGTCATAATTTAGAGCGATAATAATGTATTTGGATTTGGGTCCACCTTCCAATTTTTTGGAATTATTTTATTGATTTCTTTGACCGCAGAACGATAATTTTCATAACCTAGGCGCACCAACAAAATATTTCGGTAACGGCCTTTTTGTAAATAGGGGATTGCTTGATGCGGACCGCTTATCTTAGCGTTTTTTAGGTTGTTTGTCAAGGATAGGAGCTTGGTTTTGAGCTCTACCGCCGCTCTGATTGCCACGTGGGCATTTGAATCGGAAACGGCCAATTTTAGCCAGAAATTAAATGGCGGGTATTGGAACAAAGATCTTTCTTGCAATTGGTTGGTATAAAAGAGAGCCGGGTCGTTTAAAGCGGAAAATAAATAATGATCCAAGTGTGAACCTTGTAAAAATATTTTTGCGTCAGCATCGCTTTTATAAAAAGTATCGCGAATTTTTTGCCAGAGATGTTCCAAATTTTTATATTCCGCGGAAACCAGTGCCGCATCGGTGTTTAAAAAAGCGGTTAGCTTTATTTGCGGCCAGGGGATTTTACTCCAAGCCATTTCCGTGCCGACATATATCGTGCCCGGGGTGTGGACAATGGGAGTGTCGCTTGTATTTTCGGAATCCAGGCGGACTATTTGGAACTGTTTCAACTCCGGTTCTTTGCGTAATTCTTTTTCCACACTTTCCGTTCCCGGGTTCCTCATTTTGAGATTGTAACTTTGGCAGTTCGGGCAAGAGCCGGCCAAGGGTTCTGTTATTTCGCAAAAGTTACAGCGCATTTCTTTCTTTAAACCGAAATAAGACAGCGGACGTCCGCATTTGGAACACACAAGCGGTTTTTTGCAATCACCGCAAAAAAGATAACCCGCGCTTCCTTTTTTATTCAAAAACAGGAAAGTGGAATCGTTTCTTTGCAAATTTTTTAGCTCTTCAATCAGTTCAAAGCTTAAAGGGGAATAATTTTTTG
>JBAYHA010000048.1:0-6496 GCA_041666425.1 Patescibacteria group bacterium | reverse complement strand
GGTTGAACTTCCGGAAAAGTTCGGTCGATAGCGATATCAAGCTTTTTTTCTTCTGCCATATTGTTAGTTGAGCTTTTTTGTAAATTTAGAATAATTTTGTCATTACTAAATTGAACAAGCTCCGGTTAATTTTAACTGCCTTTTAGTATAGACAATTATCTAAAATTAGTCAAGAGAGCTTTGTTTTTTGATATAATTTAGGGTTTTTTGGACAGCTTCGGCAAGTTTGTTTTCTTCATTGATTATGCGAAAATCAAAGGTATTGGCAATGGTCATTTCTTTTTTTACTTCTGCAAAACGGATATTAAAAGCTTCATCGGACATGGGGCGTTGACGAATGTGTTTTTTTAAATTTTCCAAATTGTCAGGTTCGATGAAAATGGTTTTGGCTTTGGGAAAAATATTTTTGATTTTTTTTACGGAAAAAGGGTCCAGCAAAATCAAAGCGATTTTATTTTGTTCAAAAATATTTTGCAAATCAACGGCGCTGTTGCCGTAATAATTACCGTAATGTTCGTCGTGTTCAAAAAATTCGTTGTTCGCTAATTTTTTTTGGAATTCTTCGCGTGAAATAAAATTGTAATCAGTACCATTGGTTTCATTTGGTCGTGGTTGTCGCGTAACGTAGGTGACCAATCTTTTTAAATTCGGCATCAGTTTTAAAAGTTCATAAGCGATTGAAGTTTTGCCAACACCGGAAACGCCGGACATGATGAAAATTTTATTTGACATAATGTTTTATTTTTTTGTTCTGAATGGAGTTCAAGATTTCTTGGAAAAAAGGCGGGTATGGGAGTTCGAAATTTTTTTCTTGCGAATCTTGATCGACAAATTTTAAATTATGTGCAAAAAGCATAATTTGGGGAGTTTTGATGCTGGAATTGGCAAAAGTTTCATGACCATAAAGTTTGTCTCCGACAATCGGGTGATTGAGTGCTTGGAAATGCACGCGAATTTGGTGAGTTCTACCGGTTAAAATTTGGATTTGCAATAGGGTGGCGTGCGCAAATTTTTGGAGAACGGTATAACGGGTTAAGCTTTCTTTGCCCATTTTTGAGGTTGTCGGGTGCGCGGCCATTTTGCCTTCACCGATCTTGCGACTGATGCGAAAGTTAATTTCACCTTGTAAATTTTCGAACTTTCCGTGAACCAAGGCAATATATTCTTTTTGGATATGGCGGTCTTTGAAAAGATTTTTGAAATAATCAAAACTGGCCTGCTTTTTGGCCAAAATCAAAAGCCCGCTGACTTCTTTGTCGAGTCGGTGGACAATTCCGGGGCGATCGTTTTTTTTGTTTTTTGGATCTTTGATTTTTTTTACTTCCGGATAATTTTTTGACAGCCAATCAAGAACAGATGGATTTTTGATTGTTTTGGCGCTGGGGTGGACAACCAGTCCGGCCGGTTTGTTGATAATTAGATAGTCGGGATTGTTCTCAATAATTTCAATATTGTACACAGTTTTTGTTTGGGCTTTGTTTTGCCGAACATTTTTGGTGTTCATTATTTTTGGTTCTATTTTTATTTTTATAAATTCAATAACATCGCCGATTTTTAAAAATTGGTGCACGGTCGGTTTTTTGGCATTAATCAGCACTTCTCCGGCTTTTATTTTTTTTTGGATTTGGCTACGGCTGACTGCCAAGTGTTGCAAAAGATATTTGTCCAAGCGCATTTCCCAAGATTTTTCATCGACGATTAGTTTTTTCATATAAAATAATTTTAGCATATTCTAGCAAAAAATCAAATAATTTAAGCTAAATCAACGAAAATTGACTATGGTATTTGCTTTTGAATTTACTTATTTGCATCTTTTATTCAATTCGGTATAATAAAAATATATGTACAAGATCAGGGTTATCAAGCTTAACGATGATAATAATAACCAGTTTTAGCTGGCCTGTTTTTGTCATTTGATAAAAAATAGACCGGCGCAAGCTGGTTTTTTGCTTTTTATAGCGGTTTTTGGCATTGCAATTTATCTCAAATTTAGATATAATCAATTCATCAATTAATAGAAAATTTATGTCGCAAAATTTTGTTTATCTAAAAGATTTAAAAGAACAAGAAGGCAAGGAGGTTTTAGTCAAGGGTTGGGTACACAATTTTCGTTCTTCCGGCAAAATTGTATTTTTACAATTGCGCGATGGAAGTGGTTTTGCTCAGGCCATTGTTTCTGAAGACGTTGTCGATGTCGAATCTTGGCAAGTGGCCAGTGAAATGACTTTGGAAAGTTCCGTGGAATTTATTGCTACAGTGACCAAACATCCAAAGAAAGAGGAATATGAGTTGCAAGTAAAAAGTTTAAAATTTATCCAAAAGGCGATTGATTATCCGATTGGCAAAAAAGAACATGGGCCGGATTTTCTTTTGGAAAATCGGCATTTGTGGTTACGCTCGTCAAAACAATGGGCGATTCAACGAGTGCGCAATACGGTTATCAATGCGGTGTATGAATTTCTAAATAATGAAGGATTTATAAAAATCGATTCACCGATTTTGACGCCTTCGGCCTGTGAGGGGACAACGGAACTTTTTGAAATAAAATATTTTGATGAGGGCAAGGCTTATCTTTCTCAGAGCGGTCAACTTTATATCGAAGCAGCCATTGCTTCTTTTGGCAAAGTTTTTGATTTTGGTCCGGTTTTTCGCGCTGAGAAGTCAAAAACAAGAAGACATCTTACCGAGTTTTGGATGATGGATGCGGAAATGGCTTTTTTTGATCACAAAATGAATCTCGAAGTCCAGGAAAATTTGGTTGCTTTTATCGCCAACAAAGTTGTTGAAAAAAATAAATACGAACTGACAATTTTGGAACGAGACATTTCCAAATTAGAAAAAATAAAAGCGCCTTTCACGCGGTTGACTTATGATGAAGCGATAAAAGTTTTGCAAGAAAAAGGTTCGGATATCAAATATGGTGAAGATTTGGGTAATGACGATGAAACAACTTTGATGAAAGATGAAGAAAAGCCGTTGTTTGTCGAAAAATGGCCGGCAGATATTAAGGCTTTTTACATGAAAAATGAAAATGGATTGGCGCTTTGCGCGGATATGTTGGCGCCCGAAGGACATGGCGAAATTATTGGCGGTTCGCAAAGAGAAGATGATTATGACGTTTTATTAGAAAGAATCAAGGCCGAAAAATTGCCGGAGGAATCTTTTCGATGGTATTTGGATTTGCGCAAATATGGATCTGTGCCTCATTCAGGATTTGGCATCGGTCTAGAAAGAATAGTCGGCTGGATGTGCGGAGTGGAACATATTAGAGAAACAATTCCATTCCCAAGAACGATCAATCGAATTTATCCATAAATTACCTGCCTGCGCGTAGCCGAGCTACGCTTCGGCGTAGGCAGGCGAAACTACGAAATTACGAAATTAACTTGTTCCGTGTTCCTTTGTTCTTATGTTCCTTTGTTGCTCCATTGCTCCGTTGTTCAGTTGCTCAGTTGCTCAATTACTATCATAACTTTATAAACTTTTTATGCCTCGCATTTTAAACTTGGAAACAAATAATTTTATCGGTCAAGAAGTTGTTGTTAAGGGTTGGGTTAACAATCGTCGTAATATGGGAAAGATTGCTTTTTTTGATATGCGTGATCGATCGGGAATTTTGCAAGTGGTGGTTGTGCCGAGCGAACTTAATGAAAGCTCAAATAATTTAATTGCCGAAATAAGACCGGAGTTTGTTTTGGAAATCCGTGGAATTGTTAATGATCGTGGTGAAAAACAACGCAATTCGGAAATGCCTACCGGCATGGTGGAAGTTTTGGCCAAAGAAATAAAAATTCTTAGCCGCGCCGAAACCTTGCCTTATGATCTCGGCGCAGAAATGAAAATGGATACTTATCTTGATAATTTGCCTTTGAATTTGCGCGATGAAAAAAAACAAGCCATTTTTCAAATACAAAATAATTTAATTGCCGGTTTTCGGGAATTTTTAAATAAAAACGGTTTTACTGAATTTCAAGCGCCAAAAATTGTCGCAGGATCAACCGAAGGTGGTGCGGATGTTTTTACCATTAATTATTTTGGACATAAGGCTTATTTGGCGCAATCTCCGCAATTTTACAAACAGATGATGGTTGGAGTTTTTGAACGTGTTTTTACCACCGGTAATGTTTATCGCGCTGAACAGCATGATACCAATCGTCATATTAATGAATATACCAGTTTGGATTTTGAAATGGGTTTTATCAATGATTATACTGATGTTATGGAAATGGTTTATGGAACCGTCCGATATATGATGGAAAGAGTAAAACAAAATTGTGCTCACGAAATGAAATTATTGCAAGCAACTTATCCATCAATTCCGGAAAAATATCCGGTAATGAAATTAAAAGAAGCGCAAAAAATTCTCGAAGAAAAATATGGTGAAAAGGGTGTTTTGAATGAACCTGATCTTGAACCACATCAAGAACGATTACTTGGTCAATATGCCAAGGAAGTTTTTAATTCTGATTTTATTTTTATCACTCATTATCCTGTTTCCAAGCGACCAATGTATACCATGGAAGACGATGCAGATCCCGGATTTACCAAGAGTTTTGATTTACTTTTTCGTGGTACGGAAATAGTTACTGGCAGTCAACGTATCAATGATTATGGAAAATTGGTAAAGAATATGGAAAAATTCGGTTTGAATCCAAAAGATTTTGCCTATTATTTGCAAGCTTTTAAATATGGTATGCCTCCGGAGGGCGGAATTGGTATGGGTTTGGAACGGGTTACTTGGCAATTACTTGGGTTAGATAGCATCAAACAGGCGACTCTATTTCCTCGCGACCAAGTTAGAATTGATGAGTTTTTATCGGAGAAATAAAACAATTACAAATTCAGGATTATCACAAAGTGATGCCTTTGGCAAGAATTGAGAATTCATCGCGAAGTGATCCCTTCGGGAGAATTAAGGATTGAGAATTATTGTTTTTATGAAATTGTCATTGTTGCAAAAATTTATTTTGGTTTCATGTTATAATAAAGGAGGTCAAAAAATTGGGCGACGATATTTCGGGTTATTTTATTCCAGAGATAGCAAAACCAATGAAAAATTACGAGCAAAAATAATTACGCAAAGTTTGGAAAACCTAATCAAAAAAGGTTTTCTTTTGGGTCATGGTTTGCGCACACCGCAAAAATGGTTTATCGAAGCGGTCAGTTTGACTCCGAGTGGTCTTAAACTTTGTCAAAAATTAATTGCCGATCAAAAAAAATTAAATTTGCGGTTTGCAAATAATAAAAAATGTTTGAAATAAAAACAGAAAAATTTAACGGGCCATTGGATTTGCTTTTGCAATTGATCGAAAAAGAAAAACTGGAAATTACGGAAATTTCTTTGTCTCAAGTAACGGAAGAATATTTGGCCAGTATCGAAAGTTTGGGAAACAGAGATGCTGAGGAAATGGCCGATTTTTTGGTTGTGGCCGCCCGGTTGTTACTTTTAAAATCAAGAGCGATTTTACCGGTATTGGATGATGAAGAAGTGGTTGATGATTTGGCCAAACAATTAAAAATGTACAAAGAGTTCATTGAAGCAAGCAAAAAAATAGCAATGCTTTTGGCAAAAAATCAGCCTTGTTTTGCTCGCCAAAAAAGTGTTATAAACGCGGAAATAAAATTTTCTCCGGGCGAAGGCTTGACTTTGGAAAAGTTGAAGCAAAGTTTTATAAGTGTTTTGCGCAAACTTGGTCCATTGATAAAAATACCAGAACAAATAATCGCTCGAACGGTCAGTTTGGAGCAACGAGTTTTGGAGTTAAAAGATATTTTGAAAAAAGCAAAAAAGTTTGGTTTTCGTGAAATGATGAAAAATGCCAAGAGTAAAACGGAAGTGATTGTTAATTTCTTGGCGATTTTGGAATTATTAAAAAGGAGAGAATTAAAGGTGTCTCAGGAAAATGTTTTTGATGATATTGTGATTGAAAGGATTTAGAGTCAATCGATCGATTAAACAATTTTATTTTGTCATTTCGAGTAAACGAAGTGCATCGAGAAATCTTTTTTAAATAGTAAACACAACAGTGGTTTTTTGTTATTTTGAAAAGATCCCTCCCTGCCTTCGCCGAAGCGTAGTTCGGCTACGCGCAGGCAGGCAATCGCTATGCTCCGTCGGGATGACAAAAGAGAAAGTTAAAATGACAAAAAAAACAATTAGCAACGATTCTCTTTAATTTAAAAATAGCATATG
Organism: Patescibacteria group bacterium; assembly: GCA_041666425.1. Taxonomy (GTDB): domain Bacteria; phylum Patescibacteriota; class Patescibacteriia; order UBA11705; family JABHMO01; genus JBAYHA01. The sequence goes on along the minus strand of JBAYHA010000048.1, from coordinate 303 downwards.
TTAAAAAATAAAATAGAAAGTTTGTTGTTTGTTTCAAATAAACCGATTACCAAAAATTTTTTGGTTAAGTTTTTGCGTACAGAGACCGAGTCTGTTACTTTGGAAAATATTGAAAGTGCGATTATTGAGTTAAAGGAAAAGCATAATCAAGAGGGAAGTGGTTTGAATTTATTGGAATCGGCCGATGGATTGTTATTTGTAACCAGTGCCGATTCTGCGGAAACAATAAAAAAATTTACCAAAGATGAGACTGAAGGTGAGTTAACGCCCGCTTCTTTGGAAACTTTGACTGTTATCGCTTAT
>JBAYHA010000047.1:0-6631 GCA_041666425.1 Patescibacteria group bacterium | reverse complement strand
AGTAATTCCGGCCGGCACCGCAACCATAACTTCCGGTCGAAAAAGTTTGATTCCGCCAAGCGCTTTGTTGATAAAATAACGCAACATAGCCTCGGTAATTTTGTAATCGGCAATCACACCTTCTTTTAACGGACGACAAGCAATAATCGAATCCGGAGTTCGACCAATCATTTCTTTGGCTTCATCACCTACGGCCAAAATCTTTTTGTCAGTAATAGAAATAGCCACCACCGATGGTTCGTTGATGACTATTCCTTTTTTTGGCAAATGAACCAAAGTATATGTCGTTCCCAAATCAATTCCTATTTTTCGTATAAACATACTTTTTTATAAATGATGAGCAATAAGTAAATCGTCACTCCGGATCAAGTCCGGAGTGACGGCGAGGTCTTGCTTTTACTTCTTCTCTTTTAACTCCAATAATTCATCAACTTTTATTTTTGTCGATTGTTCGAGAAAAAACTTATTGACTCCGGGAATCATCCTTAGCCAACCAACAATAACTTTGATTATTTGCGAAACTTTTATTTTTGTGGCTGTCAACAAAACTTCAATTTTGCGCGCCACGACCTCTCCTTCTTGACGAAATTCAGCTTTGCGATTATCAGGCAAAGTCTTGTACAAATCATCAAGTCCTTCGGACAAAATTTTTTCTATCTGTTGCAAATTTTCACTTTTTGGTGGTTTTTGCGGTGCGGTTCCTTGCACTGACGGAGCTGTTATTGAAGTAGCTACACCTTCATTCGGTTTGGCTTCGCCGGTCTTGATTTCTTCTTGACCGAGATCTCCCGCCAATTCCTTTTGAATCTGACTGGCTCTGACCACTGATTCTTCGGCTGTCGGTAAATTTTTTGGAACCTCTAAATTTGGGGCAATTTCCATTGGTTTTTCTAAATTGGTATTGTCATTTGGCATATTTGTTTTGGTTATTGTATTTTATGATGAAAAGCAAACAAAAGCAAACAAGTTATACACCTTAAATTATAGCATAAATTAACAAAAAAACAACATTCAAATAAAATAAAAAACTCCGCTCAATGTAGCGGAGTGCTTTAAATTTATCTTTTTATTATTTCTCAAAAACCTTATCTTTTAGCAGATAAAGCAATTCCCCTCTGTAATGCTCAAGCAAATTTTTCTACGCATTTTAACAACAACTCTTTTTCTTCCTCATTTAACATTTCAACGGTCGGAAACGTTTCATTCAAATCATCAACACTCTTGGCCAGTTGCAATATTTTTGCAAAAACCAGCTTTCTAATGACTCGATCATTTTCCATATTTCGATAAAAGATATTTCCTTCTCGATCAAAACGTTTGATTTCTGCACAACATCTGCGCCACAATTGACCACAAATGTTCAAACTATCAGCTACAGCAAAAGCTCGTTGATAAACGGCTTTGACAAAACCACAACTGTCCCGATCTTCTTTCGAAAAAACTCCGGCATCATTAAATTGTAACAACCAAAAAACATTTTTTGGTTCATCAGCAATTTGTTGAAGTGTTTCAATAACTACTTGTGAATTCTCCTTAACAATCTCCTCACCAAAATTAAATAAATCTCGCCAATCCTGATAAGTTTTGACCGCTTTTAATTGAGAAACAAAAGCTTTTTTCAAAAAATCATCACACGGAATGGCTTCTTTGTATTTATCTCTAATCACAATATCCAAAAATTTTGACAAAGCTTCTTTGTCCAAGCTCAAATCATCAAGTAATTTGGCCGACTTCTCTCTTTGTTCTTCGCTGACAAAAAAATCATTCGCCAAAAAACATTGACTTAAAATATCAGCTCTCTCTGCCAAAACGGAAATTATCTTTTGCTCCAAAACAAACAGTTTCAATTGCACCGCTCGCTTTTTAAAACAAATCAACTCTTGCGTTCTAGTTTCTTCCCATTTTTTATTTTTCAACAAAAATTTGCTGATACGTTTTTTAAAATATCGATTTTTTTCCACGACTTCCGAATAAAAAATATTTTCAGCCGCAAATGTTTCTTTTCTTTCAATCATTAGAGACATTATTCGATCAAACAAAATTCTGGATTGAAAAACATTAACAAAATAATTCAACAAAACAGGCAAATCGTAACAATGCTCAATTTGTTCTCTGGTAATATTTTTTAAACTTTCATAATAAACAAGACTCAAACCCTTCCTGTTTCCTGAAAGAAGCCTCAAATCATTACGAAAATACCAGAGATCGCGCAAATTCCAAACTCTAACCAGCCCTTGCAGTAACCAAAGGAACTCTCGATCGGTAACTTCTTGGCCATTAATTTTTGCTTTAACTATTGCCGTATAAACCAAATCACGCAAAACTTTCACATCAGTAAAAAATTCAATCATTTTTTGTTTTGCCAATTGCCGAAAAACTTTTGGCTCGGGAGAAAATGCCAACAATACCCAATCCCAAGAACCATCAAGTTCCAAAAGCTTTATATAATAAACCGATTCTCGCGTCTTTTGTTCAGGCGCAAGACGTTTCAAAAACTCGAGCCACTGCTCCATTTTTTTGAATTTAGAAAAATCTTCTGACAAATTTTCTTGACTTCGTAATTGCTCAATAATATTCCTGGTCATGGCTACCTCCTTGCCAATAAAAATTAACTACAAAAAAATATTATTCCTCATAACATTATGACAAAAATTGTCAACGAACCACCGCAAACAACAGAAGTTACAATTTAACACAAAAAAACGACCTTTGCAAGAGGTCGTAGGTGTTTTTGATAAGTTCATTTGCCATTATTTAATCTCTTTTAAAATCTTCTTTATCTCATCAAAAGTGGTGACAGAAACCAACTTTTGTCGCCAGAGCGAAGCGTCGGCAAATCCGCGAAAATACCAACACAAATATTTGCGCATTTCAATAATTCCATGATCGCCTTTCATTTTGAAATTATATTTGGCGTGAAGCAAGGCCGTTTTTTTTATTTCTTTTAAATCAGGAAAATAATATTTTCCTTTTTCTAAATAATTTTTAATTTGAGAAAACAACCACGGCTTGCCGTAAATTCCGCGCGCGAGCGCCACGCCATCGGCCTTGGTTTTTTCTAACATTTCAGCCACGTCCTCTGGCGTATTTAAATTTCCATTGCCAATAAAAATTCCTTTAAACTGTTTTTTGGCTTCGGCCATAATTTCAAAATCAACCGGACCAACAAAACCTTGTTCATAACTTCGGCCGTGCAGTATCAAAGTCGAAACCGGTAAATCTTTTATTTTTTCTATAAAATCAAAGACCGTTATTTTCCCAGTGCCGTTTACAAGGCCTGTCGAATGACAGGATTTGTTTATAGAAATTCTGGTTTTTACGGAAACCGGCAACTTCGTTGCCTCGCAAACGGCTTGCACCAGTTCATGACATAAATTTAAATTTCGCAACAAAGTCACTCCTCCTTCATGATTAACCACCTTCTTGGCAGGGCAACCAAAATTCAAATCTATCCCTGAAAAACCGGCCTCTTCCACCATCTCAACCGCTTTTTTTACCAACTCCGGTCGTTTGCCGAACAACTGCAAAACGGTCGGTTTTTCACCACGCATTTTTTTTAAATAATGCAAAGTATTTCGCGAATCATAAAACAATCCGTCAATCGAAGTCATTTCGGTATAAACAACATCCGCGCCAAAATCACGACATAATTTTCTCATCGGCGCGTCAGTAATTCCAGCGAGAGGCGCGAGAACCAAAATCGGTTTTTTTGTTTTTTTCCAAAAGTTATCCCCCATATGTTTTACTATTGCAATTTTTATAAATATTCTCTATAATTACCTCGAAAAAAGTTTTTGCTTTTTTCACATGTTCCTTTTAAAAGTTTCCCAAAAATGGAGGGAATGTGTCATGCGAGGCGAACAAGCTGTTGCTTATGTTTCTCCGCCGATCGGCAACCAAGTTTCTTGTGTTTTCCACGGCGGACTGCGTCCACAACTTTTCGATCTTGATTACGCTCGTGAGATTTTTACCAAAGCTTTGGAGGCGGAAGATTTTCACATCTGTTCAGTCGCGTTTGCCAAGTTTGAACCTCTCGGATACACCATCACATTTGTCTTGAGTGAATCTCACTTTGCCGTGCACACCTACAAAGAATACGATTCTATTTATGTGGAAATCTATTCTTGCCGAGGAATCAATGATGGTCTAAAAACCATCGAAGCTGTTTCTCGTTTTTTCGAAGCAAAGGAAATGCTTCTACACGAGCGAATCGCTGTCCCCGTTATGAAAGCGGGCTGACTGAAGGAGGTTACCAAAAACACAAAGAGCCACATTCGCAAAGGCTGCCCAACGAGCAGCCTTTTTCTTTTGGAAAAATTATTTTTCAATTTTTTTTATCTTGTAACTTTCCACAAAGTCTTCGATTTCAAAACCTTGCTCAACTATTTTCTTCCGAAGTTCATCGGCCTTTTTGAAATCTTTTTTTAATTTGGTCTGAAATCTTTGTTCAGCCAATTTTTTTATTTCTTGCGGAATTTCAAAATTATTTTCATCATCTTTTGTGTTTTGCAAATCAAAGCCGAGCACTTTGTCAAATTCAAGCAAAGTCGCCCGTTTGTCAAAATCCGACAGATCAGATTTTAAAACTTCCCAAACCACGGCCAAAGCTTTTGGCACGCCCAGATCGTCATTAACACAAGCGGTGAATTGCAATAAAAATTCTTCCTTGATTTTGCCGGTCAATTTGCCGAGATTCAAAAATTTGGTTTTTAACTTTTGCCAAATATTTCTTGCATTTTCCAAATTTTCAAAAGTAAAATTCAATTTGCTTCGATAATGAGAGGACAAACAAAACATTCGATAAACCATTGGGTCAAATCCTTTTTCGACCAAGTCATTCAAGGTGATAAAATTACCAACTGATTTGCCCATGCGATTGTCATTAATCAAAAGAAATTCTCCATGCAACCAATAATTTACAAATTGCTTGCCTGTCACACATTCACTCTGCGCAATTTCATTGGTATGATGAACCGGAATATGATCAATTCCTCCGGCATGAATATCAATCGTTTCGCCAAGATATTTCATGCTCATGGCCGAACATTCAATATGCCAACCAGGGAAACCAATGCCCCAAGGAGAATCCCACTCCATTAATCGTTGTTTTTCTCGCGGTGAAAATTTCCAAACAGCAAAATCGGTTGGATTTTTTTTCTCAGGATTTATTTCTACTCGAACACCCGCTTCTTGACCGGATAAATTCAAATGTGCCAAATCCCCATATTTTGGAAATTTGGCTGTATCAAAATATAAACCATCGGAAATTTTGTAAAGAAAACCTTTTTCTTCCAGTTTTTTTATCAATTCAATTTGTTCTTGAATATGCTCCGTCGCTTTGCACCAAACATTCGGAGTTATAATATGCAAATTTTGCAAATCTTTTTGGAAAGCATCCGTATAAAATTCTGCTATTTCATAAACTGATTTTGATTCGAGCAAAGCGCTTTTTTCGATTTTATCTTCTCCTTCATCTCCATCACCGGTCAAATGGCCAACATCCGTAATATTCATGACATGATTAACTTTGTAATCGTTAAACTCCAAAACTCTTTTTAAAATATCTTCGAAAATATATGTTCGCAAATTACCAATATGCGCAAATCCATAAACCGTCGGTCCGCAAGTATAAAAAGAAACCTCATTGTTTTTTTGAGGCTTGAATTCTTCAATTTCGCGGGATATGGTATTAAATAATTTAATTGGCATAAATTTTTTGAAAAAAGTACGGGCACGATGCCTCGTGCCCCTCCACATTATATTATTTTTCTATTTTTTACAAGGCGCTCCATTATAATAACTCAAACTGACAATCATTTTTATTTTACCAAATTTAGAAGAAAAACCTTCCAGCGCTTTGCCCACGGCCGTTCCCTGTCCGCACGCTTTGGCGCCGACACCGGCCACAGAAGAAGCCATAATAAAATCACCGGCGTTGATTTTTCCATTTTCATTGCTCACCGACACAGGAACCACACCGGACAAAGCTAACGGTTGACCATCTATTTTGTTCAAATCCAATGCCGGATTGGTGGAGATAACGCCGACCACCCTATTTTCATTTTTGTCCGCTTTGAACAAAGTTAAATTTTCATCCATGGCCACAATAGCACCTGAATCTATTTCATTTTTTATTTTAAAAGATTCCGCCAAATCACCAACTGAACAACCGCTACAACCATTTTTTACGGACAAAAAACCATTGATAACAACATCACCGTTCAAGGTGGAATTCCCTGAAACGTTCAAAGCCAAATCATTACCGGAAATATTTGCACCAATCCCGGGCAACCCCAATTCAACTTTTGATGTCGATTCTAACGAGGCAGGATCAAAATTTTCTGCCAAAAAAGAAACCGACTGATTATCTTCATTTAAAAAAGACAATTTTGCTTGATTGATGGTTTGCAATCGTGAATTTTTTAGTTCCGAAATTATCCCCCCTTTTTTTGTAACCAAATTTATTCCAATCTCGGCGGAATTTAATAATAAAGCGGTTTTTGTGGCACTCACATAACCGCCAATATTGCTACTCAAAACATATAAACCAAATCCAGCAAGACTCCCGTTGGAAAAATATCCCGATTTTGAATTTTCCCCCACGGTATTAGAATAAATTCCCATATAACTT
>JBAYHA010000046.1:0-6727 GCA_041666425.1 Patescibacteria group bacterium | reverse complement strand
TATTCCTTTTCTTTTTGGGCTATCGCCCATTTGTTTTAAAAAATTTTCAAATTTCTTTTTCTTTAATTATAGAGGGGAATAAGGTGTTTTCTCCGCTCCGCTACGAAAACGATTTATTTATAAGGGGAAAATATGGAGTTCCGCCTATCGGCGGAACGATGTTAAAAAAATTGACCGAGAACCTTAAACACGATACAATACAACCAGTGTAACTATTACATTTTACCGGTATATGAAACCAAACATTTCAAATATAGGAAAAAATCTGAAAAAAATACGTGCCAACAAGGGCATATCGCAAGATCGCCTATCGAAACTTGCCGATGTCGCACTAAATACCATTGTTACTTTGGAATCCGGAAACAACGGAAACCCGACAATCGAAACAATGACAAAAATCGCACAAGCACTCGAAGTTGATATTAACGATTTAATGAAATAATCTATGGGAGCGAAAACTCAAAATAAAAATCGAGACATCACTTTCATTGACTTGTTCGCAGGAATAGGTGGATTTCATTTGGCGTTTCACAATGCGGGAGCGAAATGCGTTTTTGTGAGTGAATGGGACGAGGACGCACGCAAAACATACGAACATAATTTCAGTAAAATTCAGCCTGAACTTTTTGAGGTTGGCTTATTTGCAAAAGGTAAAAACTTATTCGCCGGAGATATTACCAAGGTGAACGAAAAAGAAATGCCGGACTTCGATATTTTAACCGGGGGCTTTCCGTGTCAGCCATTCTCACAAGCAGGATTTAGAAAAGGTTTTTCAGACACTCGAGGAACGCTATTTCACGATATTGTGCGAATCATTAAAGAGAAAAAACCGGCGGCTTTCTTTTTGGAGAATGTCCGCCACTTATTGAATCATGACGGCGGAAAAACTTTTGAAGTTATCAAAAAAACAATAACCAAAGATCTCGGATATTCATTTCACTACAAAATCGTGAAAGCGTCCGATTTCGGGCTTCCCCAACATCGCCCCCGCCTGTTCATGGTTGGCTTCAAGGATCCGAATGTAAAATTTGAATTTCCCGAACCCGTCAAACTCGAAAAAACCATGTCTGATATTTGGGGCGCACCTTGCGATAAAAAAATCGGGTATACGCTTCGTGTCGGTGGTCGTGGATCTAAAATCGATGACCGCCACAATTGGGATTCGTATAGCGTTAAAGGCAAAGTGAAACGGCTTTCACCGATTGAAGGCAAAAAAATGATGGGCTTCCCCGATGATTTCGCATTTCCGGTTTCCGACATGAAAGCAATGAAACAACTGGGTAATGCGGTTGCGGTTAGCGCGATTCACGCTGTTGCTCAACAAATTATAAAATCACTAAAAACTTATGATTACAGGCAATAAAGGAGAATGGAGCGAGTTTTATGCGTTTATAAAACTGCTTGTCGATAAAAAAATCATCGGAGCCGATCAAGATCTCGAAAAAATCGAGGCGATTTTCTTTCCCATTTTAAAAATAATTCGTGAAGAATCCGAAGGTAAGCTAGAATACGAATTGCAGAATGGAGAAAAAGTGAAAATTTTGCATAGCGACGGAAAAACGGCAATCGTGGATACATCCGATCTGAAAACGAAAGTTGTCGAGATTTTCAATGAAATCAAGGAAAAATCACAAACTTTTTCCGTTCCGCTTGCGGAAGACCTTTTTGAACGTTTTGCGGTAAAAACTCTCAATGCGGGCAACTCAAGAAAAGAAGATCTTATTTTGAAAGTACACGACCACACAATAGGACGGGATCATGAAATCGGATTCAGCATAAAGTCAAAACTGGGATCACCCGCAACATTGCTCAATTCTTCCGGAGCGACCAATTTTACATACAAAATCGACGGACTGGCGAAAAAAGCAATCAAAAAAATAAACGCAATTGATACAAAGGCAAAAATTCGCGACCGTCTATTTTCGATTCGCAAAGCGGGTGGTTCGTTTACGTTTCACGGTATTGATTCCGAAGTATTCGAGAAAAACTTGCGAAAAATAGACACGATTATGCCGGAAATAATGTCTGAAATACTTTTAGCTTACTTCTCCGACAAAGGATCAACTTTTCCAGAGTTGCTGCAATATTTGCAAGACGAAGAAATGCAAATATTGAATTTCAAACTTTCAACCGAAGATTACGCCTACAAAATCAAGGCTTTGCTGAACAATGCGGCACTTGGAATGGTTCCAGCCAGCCCTTGGGACGGCACTTTGCGTGCGCACGGTGGCGTGATTGTGGTTCGTGAAGACGGCGAAATCGTTTGTTATCATCTTTACAACGCCGAAGCATTCCGAAATTATTTGTTCAACAATACTCGCATGGACTCACCGAGTGCCACACGCCACGGCTACGGCACCATTTACGAAGAAAACGACGAATTATTTATCAAGCTCAACCTGCAAATTCGATTTATCAAGTAGTTATGGCTGATATTTTTTCCAAAACGAAACGGAGCGACATCATGTCCAAAGTAAGAAATAAGGACAGTAAAATTGAAATGACGCTTCGTAAGGCATTATGGAAAGAAGGCTTTCGGTACCGGAAAAACTCAACAAAGCATTTCGGGAAACCAGACATCGTGCTACCGAAATACAAAACCGTGATTTTCGTTGATTCTTGTTTTTGGCACGGTTGTAAAAAACACGGCTCAATGCCCGCAACGAGAAAGGCCTTTTGGGAGAAAAAAATCGCACGAAACAAAGAGCGTGATAAAGAAGTCAATCGGCATTATAAAAAAGAAAGTTGGCGAGTAATTCGGGTTTGGGAACATGAGATTGCCAAAAATTGTGATCAAATCATTAAAATACTGACATGCAAATTGGAAGGATAAAACAAATTAAAAATATTGGGACTTTTTCAAACTTTGAAAATGGTGCATCTATAGGTTTTGAAAAAATGACCTTCATATACGGGTTGAACACATACGGAAAAACAACTTTGTCCGATATTTTTTATTCGTACAAAACTGATGATTCTTCAATAATTCAAAAAAGGAAAACGATTCCAGAAATTACAACCGAACAAAAAGTGGCTATGACACTAAGTGACGGAAAAAATGGTGAATCAGATGTTACTTATAGCGGAGAATCTTGGTCGCAAAATTGCACGAAGCCCGAAATGGATGTATTCGGCACAGACTTTATACATAAAAACGTTTTTACTGGACTTAGTATAGAAAGACAAAACAAAGAAAATTTTACAAATTTCATATTAGGTGATCAAGGCGTTCAATTGGCTGAAAGCATAAAAGATAAAAAGAAAACACTTGGTGACAAAAAAAGAGAATTGAAAGACAAAATTCCAAAATTTGTAAAAATTGCCACGACTCAAGAAATAGAAGATTTTATCCAAATGGACATTAGCAAACTCAATCTTGAAGATATAAATCAAAAGATAGCTTCTGCACGTGTTGTCGTGCAAAAAGAAGAAGAACGTCTGAAAGAACCAAATCGAATAATAAATTTACCTGAACCGCAAAACTTTACATACCAAAGGTCAAATATTGGGGGCAGTCTTCAAAAGTTAAACGACATTCTGAGGAAAAATCATGAGGGAATAAAAGAAGAAAGTATCACTAAGCTCAATGAACATGTACAGAAAAATTTTGGAATAAACGATAATGCCAAAGACTGGATTCAACATGGACTGAAATATTGTACTGATATTCAAAATGGTAATTGCCCATTCTGTGGACAACAGCTTTTCAGTGCAAAAGAACTTATAACCCTTTACGGTACATATTTCGATAAAGCATACACTGACTTTATTGAAGAAATAAATGCTGGACTACAGATTCATCTTGAAAGCGTTAAAAGCACTCGTTTTAATGCAAGCACGCATGTGCAAAGTATTTTGTTGAAAATCAAAGAATACAAAGAGCTTATCTCGGACAATGAATTTCAAACATCGATCGTTGAGCTTGAAAAAATATTGAACGAACTCGGTGAAGAAAATCTTGAAGTTGAAAAAAATAAATTGTACGCATTATTCGAAAAGCATGCTGGAACAAAGCAAAAAACTCCTTATGAAAAAATTGAAAGTATTAATTGTAAAATTTTTACGGAAGCACTTGAAAATTACTATGAAAAATTGTCCAAAACAGCAGAACTAATTGAGTCATCAGCACTAAAAATTCAATCATTTAAAAAATTATACGAAAATAGCACCACAATTCAACAGAAAATCACAAAAATCAAAAAAGAAATTACGGAATTGGAATATGAGAAAGCGAGAGTAGACCAAAATGATGAATGTGAAGAATATAAGAAGATCAAAAAAGCAATTGATGAACTGGAAAATGGTGAAAATGGCATAAATAAACTTGAAAACCGTCTCAAGCAAGACCAAACCAGTTTCTTACAAAAATACTTTGATCAAATTAATGATTTATTTGCAAAATTTGGAAGTAAAAATTTTTCACTAGGAAAAAATGAAGACAATAAAGGGCACATGCCTGTCTATTCGCTAACCGTAAAATTCCATAACAAAGAAATACAACCAAACCAATTAGCGACAATCTTTAGCGAATCAGACAGAAGAGCACTTGCGTTGGCTATATTTTTTGCAAAATTTGAACTCAAAGAGAATCAGGAACAAATTAAAACAATCTTAGTGCTCGATGATCCAGTGACAAGTTTTGACGACAACCGCACCACAAATTCAATAAATTATTTCAAAATAGTTGCCGAGAAATGTGCACAACTAATCATATTAACCCACTACACTCATTTTATAAGACGGTTTTGCGAAATCACAAAGAACAAACAAATAAATGCCAAATTTATAAATATACAACAAAATAACATCACGAGTTTCTTGGAGGTCGGCGAAAGAAGTGAGTTTGTAAGCACGGAATATGACAAGGTATTTATGAGAATTTATAACTTCATTAACAAAAAACATAACGAATCAATCAAAACTGACTTACGTCCTTTTCTTGAAGAAATGTATTTGCCGACAGTTTTCAGTAAACAACTCCAAGACAAACAGGTGGATTGTAGTAGTTTGGAAAATATGATTGATGGCTTATTCAATGACAATGAAAATGCAAAAAACAAGTTTCATGAATTTAGAACTACACTTAACCCCGACTCCCACATATTTACTGGCAATAATCCAGAAGACGTTAGAAATTTTGCGGGAAGTATGTTTGAATACCTTTATTCAATGAATTTTACGAATTAAATCGGATGTTTGAAGGAGGGGCAATTCACCCCTTTTGTTCCCCTCTTGCCCCTCCTTCAAACGAAAAAGAAATAATGTGTTTTGGGCTTCGGGCATTCACCCCTTTAATTCCCCTCTGCCCTACGCCCAAAACGGAAAAAGAAATTTTAAAATTTTTTAAAACAATTCCGACTGCTGTCGGAAAAAAGAAAAGGAATACATCAGCTAACACGGCATATCTGGTTACGGTTCGCCTCCGGCGAGCCTCCACCCATATTTTACTTCGCTTCGCTCCGTAAAACATCAGATATGCCGAAACGTTATATGAGATATTACTCGGCAGATTAATTTAATTAATTAAAAAAATGACTACTTTAGAAACTTTTTTCACAATTCTTCTCGGCATTCAAGCTTTCCACTCAATTGAAAAATTATCAACAGGTTTTCATGAAAAATTCCCATTATTTAAAATGAAATGGATTACTTTCCTGATAATTGAAATAATTTGGGTTGGTCTTTGGATAGGAATTTTTCTGTACAAAGAACTGGAATATCGAGATTATTTATTATCTGCATTCAACATTATCGTATTTGGATTTGGAGTTTGGGAATTTGCTTGGTGGGGAATTGTGAAAAAATACGTACCAGGATTAATAGCAGGTTTTATGTATATAATTTCATTCTTAATCTTCTATTTTAAGGTTCTTTTCTAGATAATCTTACAACTACAGCCTCGTAATACGACACATAACACCGCGTATACAACATTAAAACGATTGTATACACAGATACGTTGTGCGAAATGCTTTAGGGAAAAAGGGTAAAGCACATCGCCTAACACTGTGTATCTGGTTGCACGAAAAAGAAAATTACAAATATTTTTTATTTATAAATGTAGTTATTTTTTGGAATTTTTAAAAAGAAAAAAGGCCACCGATATTGTTCGATGACCTTCTGTGTCGCCGGTTGTAAGATCTACCAGCTGGCCTGAGTTTGAGCCAATACTCCCGAAAGTATAATGGCCCGGAACCAAAATCCAGGATAACCACCGCAGGCCTTTTTAACCTTATCGCAGTTGGCGTTCCATTCTCTTTCGGATTTGCTACTTTTCATGAGCTCTACAACTTGATTTCTGATCCATTGTATCCTCCTTAAAAACGAGTTTCCCACAATTCCCTCGCGGTGTGGGATTAACCAAAGTTAATGGCCATTTTAAAGTATAGCAGTTTTTAGCCATTATGTCAAGTTAGGGAATTAAAAAATTCCAAAAAAGGTCTTAAATTAAGGTATTTTAAGGGCAAATAAAACATCAGATAACACGAGATACGCGGTTCGGGGCAAATGTGATTTATTATCTACATTAATGAAATGCGTTTGCCCCTCACGCAAATTTGACTTATTTTTTATTTTACAGTAAAATAACTGCATAAACGATAAAAATATGCATAAAATAGACCTAAAATCAGTAGTTTGGAAAGAAGGCAAACATTATGTTTCACAATGTTTAGAAGTTGATGTTTCCAGCTTCGGCAAGACCAAAAAAGAAGCCTTAGCCATGCTA
>JBAYHA010000045.1:0-6846 GCA_041666425.1 Patescibacteria group bacterium | reverse complement strand
TGAACCCGTAAAATTACATTTGAAAGTCAAGGGGGCGAAATCTGTTACGGCAGCTGATTTTGATAAGAATAGTGATGTGGAAATTATTAATAATGATTTGGTCATTACCAATTTGACAGAAAAAAAAGCCGAATTTGAAATGGAGGTTACCGTTCAGCAAGGACGTGGTTATTGGCCGATTGAAGAAAGAAGCAAAGAACAAGTGGAAATTGGTACGATTTTGGTTGACGCCATTTTTACTCCGGTGCAAAAAGTCGGGTACAAAGTTACTCCGATTCGTGTCGGTGATATTACCAATTTTGACAAGTTAGCAATGGAAATCGAAACTGATGGGACAATTACCCCAAAAGAAGCGATCGAGCAAGCTTCCAAGCTTTTGATTGATCATTTTGATTTACTAACCAAAAAATAATTAAAGATTTGAGACAAAATTAATATGAGACATGGAAATAATGTTGCTAAATTGAGTTTGAAGACCGCTCAACGCAAAGCCCTGTTGAAAGGATTGTCTGTCAGTTTGGTTACCAGGGATAAGATCAAAACAACCTTGGCCAGAGCCAAAGCCGTTCGTCCGGTGATTGAAAAAATGATCACCAGAGCCAAAAGCAATACTTTGGCCGGACGACGAATTTTGTTGGCATCTTTGGGTAATGAAAAAGCGGTCAAGAAGTTAATCGACAAAGTTGCTCCAAAATATGTTGAGCGCAAAGGTGGCTATACCAGAATTATTAAGTTGGCCAATCGCAAGGGTGATGATGCTCCAATGGCTATAATTGAATTAGTATAATATATATGACAAAAAGAGAAATTCATAAAATTGACGCCACGGACAAAATTTTGGGCCGATTGGCTTCGCAGATTGCCAAAATTTTAATGGGAAAAAACAAAGTTGAGTATCGACATGACAAAGATTTGGGTGATGCTGTCGAAGTTAGCAATGTTGGCAAAATAAAAGTTACCGGTCACAAAGCCGAAGTGATGGCTTATTATCAATATTCAGGTTTTCCAGGTGGAATGCGCAAAACTGCTTACAAAGAAAAATTAGCCAAAAAACCGGAAGATATTTTGATTGAGGCGGTTTTTTATATGTTGCCAAAAAACAAATTGCGCAACGGCATGATGAAAAGATTAAAATTTGTATAATATAATATTTATGGCAGAAACAACCAAGCAAAAAAAAGTTTTAGATACAGTTGAAGAAGTTGCCGTCGAAGTCGTTGAGGTTGATGGCAAAAGGAAAGGGGAATATCTCTATAGTGTTGGTCGTCGCAAAACCGCAACCGCGCAAGTTCGCTTGCTGAAGAAAGGCAAAGGAGAAATTTCCGTTAACGGTAAGGACTTAAAAGAATATTTCCCAACTTTGGATGTCCAAGAAAGAGTTTTGGCTCCTTTGAAAATAGTTGGGCAGATGGAAAAATTGGCAGTTTCTGCAATGGTCAAAGGTTCTGGCAAAATTGCCCAAGCCGAAGCGATTAGACATGGATTGTCTCGAGCTTTGCTTTTGCTGAATCCGAATTTCAAAAAGCCTTTGAAAAAGGCCGGTTTCCTTACTCGCGATCCTCGTGTCAAAGAAAGAAAAAAACCTGGTCTCAAGAGAGCTCGCAAGGCTCCACAATGGCAAAAACGTTAATTTACCGTCAATTTTTTACATATTTTGCAAAAGCTCCTCTCAAAAGGAGCTTTTGTGTTTGATAAATAGTGGGAATTTTGGTATTATTTAGCTATAATAATTATTATGAAAGAAGAATCAGTCAGTCGTAATACTGCATTTCTCACCGCTTCATATATTTGGCAAAAACTGTTGTCGTTTGTTTATTTTGTGCTTGTTGCCAGATTTATTGGTGTTGAAGATCTTGGGAAATACACTTTTGCCATTTCATTTGCCACGCTTTTTGCGGTGTTTATTGATTTTGGGTTTAACTCAGCAATTATTAGAGAATCGGCCAAAAATTCAGATAATAATCAAAAATTTTTTAGCACAATTTTGACGTTTAAAGTTTTAATAAGTGTTTTAACTTATTTGGTCGTTGTGGTGGCCGTAAATTTGTTAAATTATCCTGTTTTAACAAAAAGTTTGGTTTATTTAGCCGGAATACCCATGGTTTTTGATCAATTAAGCAATACTTTTTGGTCGTTTTTTCGCGGAGCCAGAAATCTAAAGTATGAATCATGGAATATTGTTTTCAATCAAATTATTGTTTTAGTTGTTGGCACCATAGTGTTATTTTCAAAATTACCATTGGCTTTTTTAATGGCGCCATTTTTGGCGGCCAGTTTTTTTAGTGTTTGTTTTTCTTTATTTTGTATAATGAAAAAATTGGATTTAAAAATGAAGTTTATTTTTGATAAGAAAATATTTATCGATCTTTTTAAAATCGCCTTGCCGTTTGCGTTGATTGCACTTTTTAGCCGAGTATACGGCTACATTGATTCTATTTTTCTCAGCAAAATGTCCGGCGATAGCGCCGTTGCTTATTATAATGTTGCCATGAAAATTCCTTTTGCTTTGCAATTTATTCCGGCTTCACTTTCGGCGGCCGTCTTTCCGGCGTTCAGTTTTCATTTTGCCAATAATCGGGAACAGCTAAAATATACGTTCGAAAAAGTGTCTAAATTTACAGCTTTAATCGCTATGCCGGTGTCATTTGGAGTAGCTTTTGTGGCGCCGACAATTATCAAGATGTTCTACGGCGCCAAATATGAGGCATCAATTTTGCCCTTGCAAATTCTGATGTTGGGACTGTATTTCGTTTTTATAAATTTTATTTTGGGTGCGTTGCTTAACGCTACTGATCGTCAATTTACCAATACAAAAATTGTTTTTGGGGTGATGATTTTAAATGTTGTTTTGAATCTGATATTAATTCCAAAATTAAGTTTTATCGGTTCGTCAATTGTTTTTCTTTGCAGTCATTCGTTGCTGATGTTAATTAGTTTAATTGTTGCCAAGAGAATATGTGATTTTTCAGTATTAAAATTTGTTTCGCCAATATTTAAGTCTTTAATTGCTTCAGCGGCAATGGTTGGTGTTTTATTATTTTTCAAAAATCAAAATTTATTTTTGCAAATTTTGATCGGAGCGGTTGTCTATATTGTTTTAATTTTCTTGATTCGCGCAGTAAAAAGGGAGGAGTTTGTTGATTTCAAAAATTCGATTTTCAAAAAGAAATTTAAAGAGGTAAGTACAACAGCACATGAATAATCATCAAAAAAATTTACTTATAACAACTGATTTTCCACCTGATTTTGGGGGTGTGGCCAATTATTGGGCCAACCTTTCTTTTGAGTTGGCCAAAGTTATTGGTGAAGATAATTATTTTGTCTTGGCACCGGAAATTTCAGTGAGTGATAAATTTGATATTACACAGAATTACATAATATTTAGAAAAAAAATGGACAAAAAAAGTTGGCCAAAATGGTGGCCGATTTTAACTGAATCTTGGAAAGTTATAAAAAAGAAAAAGATTCAGCATTTATTCGTTACGCAAATTTTACCAGTCGGCACGGTCGCCTTAATTTTGAAGTTTTTTTTAAATATAAAATATTCAATTTCCATTCATGGTCTTGATTTGGCTTTTGCACAGAAATCAAAAAGAAAATCATTTTTGGCTCGGATAATTTTAAAAAATGCGGAAAAGATTATTGCTAATAGTCAATTTACTGCTCGCAAAATAGTTTCTTTCGACAAGTCATTAAAAAATAAAATTATTACGGTTTATCCTTGTCCAAATTATTTTCCTACAGAAATTTCAAAAGAACGAAATGACGAGTTTTTAAAAGAACGTAGTTTTGAAAATAAACAGCTAATTTTGAGTGTCGGCCGATTGGTGGAAAGAAAAGGTTTTGATTTGATGATCAAAGCCATGCCACTTGTTTTGCAAAAATTCCCAAAGGCAATTTATGCAATTTATGGTGACGGGCAGGATGAGAGTCGTTTGCGTGAGTTGATTAAACAAAAAGATTTACAAAATTCTATTTTTATTTTTGATAAAGAAAAAAAAGAAAATTTACCATTATTTTTTGCCAATTCAGAAATCTTTGTTATGCCTTGTCGAGAAAGAAAAGATGGGGATGTAGAAGGTTTTGGAATTGTTTATCTTGAAGCCAATTTGTTTGGCAAACCGGCAATTGCCGGAAATAGCGGTGGCGCTCCCGAGGCGGTTCTGGATACTTTGAACGGCTTTGTGGTTGATCCGCAAGACGAACTTGACTTGGCTGGGAAAGTGATTCAACTTTTGGAAAATCCTGAATTAGCACAAAAAATGGGGGAATTTGGTAAAAAGAGAGTTTTGCGGGATTTTACTTGGGAAAAACAGGCTAGGAAGTTGTTAAAATAAGGTATTTTTTAACATAAAAACCTTAAATTTAAACAATCTTGACATTTTTTGATATTTTCGCTATACTTATTTTGTTATCCGTAGACAGCAGGTACAAACATAAATCCTGCCGAGGACAAGCCTTTTGTGGCTATCTTTTATCTGCGGAAAACGCGGATTTTTTTTATAAAGTAAACTCTGTTTTGAGACCCATTCGACTGCGCGCCATTAGCGCTTCGTTCAGGGTGACAAAACAGAAAAATTAAGAATTTACTATGCCAAAATCAAAACTGCAGAAAGAAGAACTTCTTTCCACGTTGGTTACTAGATTTGGGCAGGCTAAATCAATTGTTTTTGCTAGTCAAGATGGTTTGACAGTTAGCGCCAGTCAAGATTTGCGCAAGAAGGCTAAAGCCGAAGGCGTAGAAATGATGGCTGTTAAGAAAACTATTTTGCAAATGGCTTTGAACAAAAGCGGTTTGACCGGAGCGGATATTTCCGCCATGTCAGGCAGTTTGGCCGTAGCGGTTTCCGATAAGGATGAAGTCGCACCAGCCAAAGTGATTAAGGATTTTGCAAAAACCAATGAAAAAGTCGCTCTTCGTGGCGGTTTCATGAATGGTGCTGTTTTGTCCTTAGTCGAAGTGCAAAAAATTGCTGATTTACCTTCCAAGCAAGAATTACTGGCCAAGTTGGTCGGTTCGTTAAATGCTCCTGTTGCCGGCTTTGTTAATGTTCTCGCCGGTAATTTGCGAGGTCTCGTTACGGTGTTAGGTGCAATTAAAAATAATAAGTAACTTTAATTTAAAATTATAAATTGTAAATTTATAATTGTAGAATAATGATGTTCGTGGTGAGAAAAGATTTCTCGGCTCACTCCTGTTCGCTCGAAATGACAAACAGCTCACCACTCATTACTTTATGAACCACCCTTCGCTCTTATAGAGCTACTGGTGGCATGCTTTATAAACTTTACAAACTTTATAAACTCAATTTTATGTCAGAAGAAAAAACAGAAGTCATTGTCCCAGAAAAATTCAAATCATTGGTTTCTGAAATCGAAAAAATGTCAGTCCTTGATTTGGCAGAATTAGTAAAGATTCTTGAAGAAAAATTTGGCGTTTCTGCCTCTGCTCCTATGATGGCTATGGCCGCTGCTCCTGCAGCTGCTGCCGCAGAAGAAAAAACTGAATTTAACGTTGAATTGACTTCATCTGGTGAAAATAAGATCAATGTTATCAAAGCTGTAAAAGAAATCACCGGTCTTGGTTTAAAAGAAGCCAAGGACTTGGTAGATGCAGCGCCAAAGGTGATTAAGGAAAATGTCAAAAAGGAAGAAGCTGAAGAAATGAAGAAAAAGTTATCAGAAGCTGGCGCTACCGTCACTTTGAAATAATTATTTCTATAAAAAAAACAGCCTTTGCAAAAAGGTTGTTTTTTGTTTGTCTTAAAATTTATTTTTTTGCTTTGTAAATTTTGTTTTCCGTGATTACATAAAGAGCATCTTTGTTTACCGTAAAGTCAATGATGTTTCCGGATAGGGAGTCAAATTCATATTGGGCGATTAATTGGCCTTCTTTTGATAAAATAATGATTTTTTTGCTGTCTTTGGTTAAGACATAAAGATTGTCCAACTCGGTCAATGTGTGAATTTTTTGTAAGTTTTTTGTTAAAGCGGAATTATTGGTAAATGGTTGATTCTTGCCGGTAAAGAATTTGTAAATATTGCCCGAATTTGTACCAACGAACATATTGCCATCAAAAGCCAAGGAAATAGCTCCTGTCAAATCAGCAGAACCGAGTTCTTTTAGCCAATTGGTTTTTGTGCCAAAAGAGGTTCCGTCAATACCAGCGTATTTGTAAATTTGTTTGGTGGCTTCATCAACGGCATAAATATTGCCGTTATAAATATTGATTGACATTCCGGAAAATCCTTGCCAGTTGATTTTTGCTGTTGCTAATCCTGAATTGTCAATTTTTGCCAAAGTTTGATTGTCCAAAGCAAAGAGTAAATTTTTGTCATCGAAAATTATTTTGTTGATATTCGCCGGAGTCTGTGTCGGTTTTGTTGAGGATGTTTTTTTGTCAGGGTTGACTTCAAAAATTATTCTTTCGTCAGTTGCCAATAAATTGCCGTTTTGCCAGCCGATATTTTTTAATACAACCGGAGTTGTGCCGTTGCTTATTTCTACTACAAGCTCGGGAACGATTTTTTCGATTTTTTGTAATTTGTCATTGATTGTTTGAGTTTGTTTCGTAAGGTCATCATAGTTAGTCTTTTGGGAGTTTGATTCTTTTGGTAATTGTTCGATAATACTCATTGCTTCGCTGATAAATTTCAGACTGTCAGCCTCATTGCGTGTAATTAAACTAACTTGCGAACGGTTAATCAAATCTTTGGCTTTTTGAATTTGTTCTCGGTACGCGGTTTCTAACACCAAGTTTTTTTTGTGATGATTTGACCAAAAAATTGTACCGGTTAAAAAAGCGACAACAATAATGAAGCTAAGCAGTATTTTTTTTGAAAACT
>JBAYHA010000044.1:0-6848 GCA_041666425.1 Patescibacteria group bacterium | reverse complement strand
TTTGTTCCGACGTTTTTCCGAACGGGAAACGCAAAAAGTCTTATTCAACTATACTGGCGTGGAATTTGTTTCCAAAAGTGAACGTCGTCGTTTCCGACATATTTTATTTTTATTGGCATTGTTTTTGGCGACCAATTTGGGTGTTTTTGCCGTTTCTTCGTATCTTTATAACAATCCTCGTGAGACTTGGTGGAGTTTGCGTTCGCAACTCACGGATTTGGGTTTTTGGGGTCATTTTTATGCCAAAATTTTGCCACAAAAAAAATCAATAGCGGATCGGTCGGAAGATGATTTTTTAACAAAAATAAAAGTTGATTGGCAAAAGATGCAAAACTTAACGGTTGTTGATCAAACCAAAAAACTGGCTTTGCCTATTTTGACAAAACCGAATATTTTGCTTGTTCAGTTGGAAAGTGTGCAAAACTGGGCGATTGAAAATTCTGTCACGCCAATGCCGTTTTTAAAAAAATTGTTGGCGGAGAATTTAACCGTGCCTGATTTTCATTCGTCTTCATGTGAAACCATTAACGCTGAATTTGGCGCATTGTGCGGATTTTGGCCAAGGTCAGATCGGCCGATTTCCGGATTTTTGCAAAATGAATTTACTTGTTTGCCGGATATTTTGCGCAACGAAGAAGAATATGCCACATATTTTTTTCATGCCAATGTGGCGGAGTTTTGGAATCGTGACAAGCTGATAAGTGCTTTTGGTTTTGAAAAAACTTTTTTTTCGCCATATTTTGATTCTCGTCTTGATGATAAGCGTTTTTACGAACAAATTTTGAGCGAGTTAAAAAAAGAAACCAAACCATTTTTTGCGCACGCGGTTACTATTTTGAGTCATTCTCCGCATTCTGATGAGGTGATTGAATTTCAAAATCGGGTTCATCAATCTAATGTTCGTCCGTTTGTCGAAAAGATTGACGACAAAATCACCGAAAATATAAAAACAGACAAAAAAACTCTGCGCAATTATTTTGGTTTTTTGCGCGCGGTTGACGATGGGTTGAAATATCTTTTTACCGAGATTGACAAGGATGATTTCTTTGCCAATACTGTGGTTATTTTGTATGCGGATCATCGTTTTTATAATTTTGTTTCGGAAAACAAACTGCAAAATTTTCAAATGTATAATCGTTTGCCAGTGGCCATAGTTTTGCCGGACAAACAGCAGGGGCGTTTGGCCCAAATCGGCAGTCAAATGGATTTGGCTCCGACTATTTTACAGTTGATTGAAGGTGCTGATTATCGGGAACGGGAGAACTTTTTTGGACAAAGTTTTTTTTCGCCAAAACATCAAAATTTGGCGGTCAACAAATGTTTGGGGCAAGTTTATTTGCAAAGTGAAAATTTTACCATTGTCGGCAATGCTTCAACCAATCAATACGAAACAATTTTCAGTTCGGAAATTGAGCGCAAAAATGAATTGATGTTGGAAAGTTTAAAAAATTTGATTACTGATTCTGATGCGGTTTTGGATAATGATGAGTTTAAGGAAACGGAGCAATCGAGCAACTGAGCAACCGAGCAAAAATAAATTTTTTTTAGTTTTGTATGTAAGTATTTTGTGATTATTAAATAATTAAAAAAGCCTAATTGCTACGTTGCTTTATTGCTTGGTTGTTTATTGAAAAAACACCCCACGATTGGGTGATTTTTTTTTAATTTTTTATAATGAAGCAAAGTGCTGATTTATGAAAAAAACTTTGTTTTTTCAATTTATTTTACTGGGTTTTTTCTTGGGAGTGGCCGGATATTTTGCGATTTTGTTTTACCGGATAGTTATTGGGTGTGTTTTGTTTTTGCTTTTGTTTTATTCGGTCAAAAAAGCAAAAACAAAAGTTTTTTTTATTTTACTCTTTTTTATTTTTGGTTTTGGTGTTTCCGCTATCCCTGATTTAAAAGTAAAAAGAGCTGATTCAGTTAGCAAGTTTTATGATGAGAATAAATTTTTTACAGCCAAAGTTGTTGATGTGCAAAGGTCTTTGACGGGGTTAAAAGTGATTTTGCAACCAAAAGATTATTTTGGAAAAGTATTGTTTTATGAAAAAATTACCACTGAATTGATTTACGGCGACGAGGTTAATATTTATTGTGAATTAAAAAAGCCTTTTTCAAAAAACATTAACAATTATTATCGCCAAAAACAAAAAGATGGTATTTTGGCTGTTTGCCAAAAGACAAAGATTGAATTGATGAAAAAAAATCAAGGAAATTTATTTTTCAAAATTATTTTTAGTTTGAAAGATTTTTGCCAAGCGCGCTTGGCAAAAATCTTTCCTTTGCCATATTCAGCTTTACTTTCCGGAATTTTAATCGGAGATGTTCGGGAACTTTCGGCAGTGGAAATGGATAATTTTTCTACAGCCGGCATTACGCATATTGTGGCCGTGTCTGGTTATAATGTTAATATTATTGTCGCTTTTATTCTAATTATGGCAAAAAATTTCGGTTGGAGCAGACGGCGAGTTTTGATTTTTTCAATCTTTTTTTTGATCTTCTTTTGCATTTTGACCGGACTTGGTGCTTCGGTTATTCGCGCTGCGCTCATGTCTTTGGTTTTGTTGTTGGCACAAGTAATTGGCAAAAAATATTCGGCCATTAACGGTTTGTTATTCGTGG
Source organism: Patescibacteria group bacterium (assembly GCA_041666425.1). Classification (GTDB taxonomy): domain Bacteria; phylum Patescibacteriota; class Patescibacteriia; order UBA11705; family JABHMO01; genus JBAYHA01. The sequence continues at coordinate 4,226 of JBAYHA010000044.1, read as the reverse complement.
CTTTTGTTATGATTTTGCAGAATCCGTTGATTTTACTTTTTGATCTTGGTTTTCAGCTGTCATTTCTTTCCACTTATGGTTTGCTTGTTTGGTCAAAACCAATTGCCGAAAAAATAAAATTTATTCCGGAAATATTTTCTTTGCGTGAGAATTTAGCCGTGACTTTTGCTTCTATGATTATGTCTGCGCCGATTATTATTTTTTCTTTTGGTAGATTTGCTATATATTCGCCGATTGCCAATTTGCTGGTACTGCCATTTATTCCGCTGATTATGTTGTTTGGTTTTATTACTTTATTATTTTCTTTTGTTTTTTTACCATTGGCCCAAATAGTCAGTTTAATTGTTTTTCCAATGCTTTTTTTGGTAATCAAAAGTGCAGAAATAATCGCTAACTTGCCAAAAGCTTCATTGCTTTTTTCAGTTCCTTTCTGTTTGTTGATATTTTATTATTTATTTTTATGTTTTTTGAAAAATTTTGCAAAAAAAATCCCCAAAGTACAGACAAAGGTCTGACTTTGGGGTAATTCCATGTTATTTGACATGGGATAGGAGGATCCTAGCAAAAGGCATGCTTGTCTTGAAATATTTTTTCAAGATGCCGTGCAACGTGGGGGTAGTGGTCGTAGATATCCAACGTGGGTAGTTGAATATTACCTGTTGGGTAGGCCTTTTCGAAAGAATCAACTGCCAGTTGAGGGGTGAAATCTGTTTCGTCCCTCAAAACATGAATTGGTAGCTGTCCACTAGCATCAAATTTTATTCGACGACGATGCAGTTTTTCGATTATCAAGATAACGGTTTCAATTTCTTTTGAGCCGATTTTCCAAATACCTTTGGAATAATCTAGGTGGTCAACCATGAAGGAAAAGGCCTCTTGGGAATTTTGGAAATAAGTAGCGATGCTTTCCAGTTTCTCAGTTACCTCGATCGGCACAATCGGATCCTCGTCAGGTAAGGCTCTCATGTTTTCTCCTATAATTAAATGAACAAAAAACAACCCTGTTAAATTATCACGGATTTTTGCAAAAGTCAATAACCGTGTCAAGTAATATCTAAATTTAGCAAAATTGTTGGGGTTGCGGTGATTTTTTATCTGCTCATTATTTTGTTATAATAAAAACGATTACCTTTATGAAGAAAAAACTTTTTTCAGTTATCATTTTTGAAATGTTTTTGTTGCTGTCATTAATTTTTATTTTGCCCGATTGGGAGAATTTGCAAATCACTTTTTTGTCAGTCGGCGAGGGCGATGCCATTTACGGTCAATATCAAAATTTCGATTTTTTGATTGATGCCGGACCGAATAATTTGGTGTTGTCCGAATATGGCAAAGTTAAAGATTTTTTTGATAACAAAGTTGATTTTTTGTTAATAACTCATCCGCATGATGATCATGCCGTTGGGGCTTTGGAATTTCTAAAAAGGGAACATGTGGGTATGGTTTTTTTGCCGAGAACAAATAAGTCGTCAGCTCTTTTTGAAAAAATAAAAAATATTTGTCGAGAAGAAAACATTGCGGTTTATGAAATTTATAAAAATGAAACTTTTAATTTTGGAAATTTGAAGCTACAAATTTGGCCAAGCAATAATTTAGCTTCAAATGATACGAACGACAGTTCAATCGTAACGAAAATTTCTTTTGGGACTGAAGATTTTCTTTTGACCGGAGATATTTCTGAAAAAATGGAAAAATATTTTTTACAAAATGGTTATGATTTGAACGCCGAAGTTTTAAAAATCGCGCATCATGGCAGCCACTATTCAAGTGATTTGGAGTTTTTAAAAATGGTAAATCCAGAAGTGGCGGTGATTACCGTTGGCAAAAACAGTTTTGGACATCCGAGTAATTTAATTTTAAATCGTTTGCAAAGTTTAAAAATAAAATTAAGACGAACGGATTTGGAGTTAAATCCTGCCTTTGAGACTGATGGTTCGACCTTGATTTTTAAGTAAATTTCAATTATAATAAAGCCAATAATAATTAAGAAAAAATTTATGAAAAATGAACTTTCTTATGTCATGGTCAAGCCGGACGGTATTCAACGCGGTTTGATTGGCGAAATTATTCAGAGAATTGAACGAACCGGTTTGAAATTGGTTGCCTTTAAAATGGTTGTTCCAACCGAAGAACAATGTTGGAATCATTATAACAAAGATGACGCTTGGTTTTTGGAAAAAGGCACCAAAGTTTTTAACAACAAAAAAGAGTCCGGTCAGATTGTTGACAAAGAACCGATTGAATATGGTAGAGATATTGTGCGCGCTCTTGTAAAATTTATGACTTCCGGTCCGGTTGTCGCGATGATTTGGCAAGGCAATCAAGCCGTTGGGATTGTCAAGAAATTGGTTGGTAGCACCGAACCATTGACTTCTGATGTTGGCACCATTCGTGGTGATTTTACCTTGGATTCTTATGCTTTATCAATGATGGATGATCGCGCGGTTCGCAATTTGATTCATTGTTCTGACAAGCCGGAAGAAGCTTTGCGTGAAATTGACATTTGGTTTGACAAAAAGGAAATCATAAAATATCGGTTGATTAACGAACAAATTTTGTATGATGTTAATTTAGACGGAATTCTGGAATAATCCAAAACAAAAAAGCCTTCTGATTGAAGCGCTTTTTTGTTTTGCAAAAATTTGTTAAAATATAGTCATACCCCAAGTCGGTTTTAATTCGGCCAAAAGATTATCAAGTGGTTTAGCTTGTAGTCGGTCCGTGGACCGGCTCTGCGACCACCGCCGGAATTTCACATTCTCGGCCTTGGCATTCAGCCGTAATCTTTGCTGGCTTGGGGTTAAGAAATTTTTGATAAATGAGCTTTCGTATTTTAGCGAAAGAGCATTTTTCACAAATTTATTAAAAGATAAGCTATGAAAATGGAAAAAACTCAGCCGGCCAAATTAAAAAATTTTGCATTAGAAATTCCTGCAGTTTCAAAACATCAACAAAAAAGAACTGTTGGCGGGATAGAGGTTGAAGAAACCAATGATGAAGATCGAATTTTTAATCAGGATGCTTCCCGCAAAGGCAAAACGACCTTGATTATGTCCGGCTTCAATGATGGATTGAGTGATGCGGATTTCAATTTGGCCTTGCGAAGTTATTTGTTGGCAAAAGACAATAATCTGTTTAATGTAAAAAAAATGCAGGAAGAGTTTTTGTTGGAAATAGACAAAGTTAACAAGGAGTTTTGCGCTATTTTTACTGACCAAGAAAGGCAAAAACTGGATGATTTGCAAAATGTTTTAAAAGGTAAATCTCAAATTCCGATAGCAAGTTTCAAGGTAAGTTTGGAAACAATAAAAAGTAAAATCGCCGAATTTCGATTTGCTTTTGGGCAACAAAAATTAAAAAATAATTATCGCCAAGCAAAGAGCGAGGTGATGTTGGGTGCCTTTTGGCGAGCATGGGAAAATCCGGCTGGACCTGATTTTGTGCAAGCGTTTTATCAGTTGAATATTGCAAAAGAAATAAATTCCTCAGAGTTTGAAAAAATGAAAGAAAAATTTTTACAAGAAGCGCAAAAAGCGTTGCAAGACAAAAAACCGAAAAATTTGAAGAATTTTGAACAGATGGTGCATTTATTAACAGAAAAAGTAAAAAAAATATAAAAATAAAAAAATAGGCTCGAACGCATTTGCGTTCGAGCCGTTTGGTCACTATTCTGGCGCGCTATTTGCGCGCCAGTCCATACATGATGGGCAGAGTCCTTTTTTTTGTCGGAGCGGGAGCTCCGATGGGGTTTGGTGTTTTGAACACCTTGTCTATGTTTTCCGCTGCGGACTCGTGGAGGAACTTTTCTTTCAGTTCCTCATTTTGGGTTCTGGCGACAATCGCCAGATCTTCTGCCTTTTGTTGGCAGTCTTCTTTTTTGTCCTGTTTTTTTTCCGGGCACTGTTTTTTGCTGGCTGTTTCAGTCGCCAGCGCCTGGAAGGCGAAAATCAAAACAAATAGAAAAATAATAATGCTGGGAACTTTTCGCATTTTTCCCCCCCATATAAATTAAAAAAACGAACATAATATTTATATCATATAATTATCGGCGTGTCAAGCGAAGCAAGTTTGACTTTTTGAATATTTATTTAGGTCTCAGAATACCCCAGTTTTTTAAAACTGGGGATGAATGAGACACCATTTCGAGCGAAGCGAGAATGTGTTAAGATGTTGTTGTATGATAAAGTCAACATGCAACGCAACTTATGACATTCAGTATCATTTTG
>JBAYHA010000043.1:0-6867 GCA_041666425.1 Patescibacteria group bacterium | reverse complement strand
CAAAGCGCTTTTAGCCGTTGCTTTTGATGAGCAAAAAAGAAGAATTTTGCTTGATCGGGAGCAGGAACAAGTTAAACAATTTGTCTGGCGCAAAACAGCGGAAAATGTTTTGGAAATTTTGCAAGCTGTGTAATCAAAAAAAAGAGCCCACTCTTTTTTTTTGCTTTAATAGGTTAGTTCGATGATTGTTAATTCTGGTCGGTTAAATAAACGGGCGCGAGTTCCGCCTTCTCCGATTCCAGAAGAAATATAAAGTTGATTGTTTTTTAGTTGAAAAAGGCCTTGTCCGAATTTTCTTCCCAATTCGGTTGGGATAGGATAAATTGAGCCAATAAAGGGAAGTCGAACCTGTCCGTTGTGCGTGTGTCCGGAAAGGATGAGATCAAATTTTTCCGCTGGCGGACTCAAAATCACATCAGGATTGTGAGCCAGTAAAACTGTTTTTTGTCGAGGATCGCAGGTTTCATATGCTTTGCGCAAATCAGCCTTGCCGGTCCACAAATCAATAATGCCGGCAATGTTTATTTTTTTATTTTTTAAACTGATGGTTTCGCAACCGTTATCAAGAACTTTGATTTTGTTCTTGAAAAAAAATTGGCGCAGTTCTTTTGTGCGATCTTCGAAATCTTCGTCATTGATTCCGCCGGTGTTATATTCATGATTTCCCATTACCGCAAAGGTTGGAATGAGTAAGGAAATTTTTTGTAACGGAAAAATAGTGTCTTCGGGTTTTCTTTTTCGGTCAAGGAAATCTCCGCCAAGTAAAATTAAGTCTGGTTTTTCGTTTTTTACCAAATTGACAATTCTGTTCGCAAAAAAAGGACCTTTGAAATATCCCAGATGCCAATCGGTCAAAAAGGCGATTTTTATGGTTGCTTTGTTTTGGGATGGAGAAAGGGTAATTGGGATTTTTGTTGTTTTGATCAACTGAGGCTCGACAAAACTTCCATAGATGACAACAACAAAAATTAAAATAATAACAGCCAATAAAAAAAATCTGGCTTTTTTTGTTTTTATTTCCGGCTGTTTTTTGATTGACAAATAAATTATTCGAAACCACCAACAACAAGAAAATAGAATGAAAAAAATTAAAAAATCAAATAAATAGCGCATAGATTTTCAAGATTATTATAGCATGATTGACAAAATTTGCGCAAAAAAAAATCGGTAGCAGAACCGGTTTGTTTGGTACCAGAGGGCGGGATCGAACCGCCGACCTAGGGGTTATGATTCCCTCGCTCTAACCAACTGAGCTACCCTGGCTAAGTAGTTGATAATAATTGTGATAAGTGATTTTGGTAGCGGGGGCCGGATTCGAACCGACAACCTCCAGGTTATGGGCCTGGCGAGCAGCCTTTACTCTTCCCCGCGATAAATTTTGGTGCCGCTGGTCGGAATCGAACCGACATGGACGAAAGCCCACACGATTTTGAGTCGTGCGCGTCTACCAGTTCCGCCACAGCGGCACATTTTTCCATTTCTTTTGGAAATTAAAAATCAGTCTTGTGTTCGTAATTATAGGGCAAAAAAAAAGAATTGTCAAAAATGAAAAACTTCGCTATAATTGAGACAAGAATAAAGTAAAATTATATGGCCAAAGTCATTGCCGTTGTCAATCAAAAAGGAGGAGTGGGCAAAACCACGACCGCCGTCAATTTGGGCGCTTATTTGGCATCTCTAGGAAAGTATGTTCTTTTGGTTGATTTGGATCCGCAAGCCAATGCTACGTCCGGATTGGGAATAGAATACCAAACGCTTAGCAAAGGTGTTTATGAAGCCATTTCGGGAGAATTTCTGTTGAGAGAAGTTCTTCATTCGACTTCACATATCGGTTATCGCGTGGCACCGGCAACACCGTCTTTGGCCGGAGCCAATGTGGAATTGGTAAATTTGGAAAATCGCGAACATCGATTGGCCGAAGCCTTACTCGAAGTTCGATCTGATTATGATGTTATTTTGATAGATTGTCCGCCGTCATTGGGTTTGTTGACCATCAACGGATTGGTGGCTTCCGATTATATTTTGATTCCTGTCCAAGCTGAATATTATGCGCTCGAAGGATTGGGACAATTGATGAGTACTATCAATTTGATCCAAGAAAATTTGCGACCGGAGTTGGCGATTCTCGGCGCGGTTATTACCATGTTTGACAAACGGACGCGTCTATCTGACCAAGTGATGCAAGAATTGTACAAATTTTTTCCGGACAAGATTTTTCGTACGGTTATTCCGCGCAATGTTCGACTTTCCGAAGCTCCAAGTCACGGCAAATCAATTTTGGAATACGACCAGTATTCCAAAGGTGGAAGATGTTACGAAAAATTGGCGCGTGAAATTTTAGAAATCATATAAAGGAATCTCTGAAAAAATGTGTATTTGTCAGAGTTTCCTAAAAACAAAAAATTATGAATAAAGTCTCTGGTTTGGGACGGGGATTGGGTTCTCTTATTCCCCGAAAAATTCCCAACAATTTACTGACAGAGGCAAACAAAGAAATTTTTTCCGATGAGGCCAAGAATAAAATCATGGATATTCCGCCAGAGATGATTGCTGTTAATCCTTTGCAACCGCGCAAAGTTTTTGGTCACGAAGATTTGGAAAATTTGATCGAGTCAATCAAAAGTCATGGAATTATTCAGCCCTTGGTTGTGACAAAGAAAAGCAATGGTTATGAATTGATTGCCGGAGAGCGACGTTTGCGAGCGGCCAAAATTATCGGAATGTCAACTGTGCCGGCGATTGTTCGTCAAGCGGACGATGTGCAAAAATTGGAATTGGCTTTGATTGAGAATATTCAGCGCAAAAATTTGCATCCGTTGGAAAAAGCTTGGTCTTATCGCAAATTGTTGGATGATTTCAGTTTGACACAAGAAGATGTGGCCAAAAGGCTGGGACAAAGCAGATCCACGGTGGCCAATGTGTTGAGGTTTCTTGATTTACCAGAAGATATTCAGACTGCGTTAGCCGAAGGCAAGATTAGTGAAGGCCATGGCAAGATTATTTGTGGATTGGCTGACGAAAAAAAACAGCGGGAACTTTTTCAACAAATTATTAATAATGATTTTTCGGTTCGCGAGACGGAAAAGCAAAAGCCAAAAAGCAAAAATTCCAAAAAATTATTTTTCGCCACTAATCCATTGCTACAATCATTGGAAGAAAAAATTCGTTCGATTTTGCATACCAAGGTGCGCATTGAACCAAAGGGCGAAAAAGGACAAATCGTTTTGGAATATTATTCCGAGGAAGATTTACACTCAATAATTGATATAATAACTGGGGGGCATTAATTTTATGTTCAAGAAAAAATGGGTTTTGTTTTTATTTTTACCAATGGTTTTTGTTTTGAGCGCTTGTGGCCAAAAAGTCGGAGTGCAAAATGATAGTTTGCAAATTTCGTCAGGGGAGTTAGCGCAAAAAGTGGATAATTGGCGTATTTTGACCAATCCTGCTTTTCGTTATGAATTTCGGTATCCACGTGATTGGTCGGCGGTGATGAGCGGAGAGGATGGCGTTGTGGTCAATGTTTTTTCTTCCGACCAAACAACCGAAGATGAAGATATTCGTATTGTTTCTTATACTAATTGGAAACAAAATTATACCATGGAAGAATTTTATGCCAAGCAATATCAAGATTTGCCAAAAACCGTTACGGAAAAAGAATCTATAAAAATTTCCGGATATGATGGAGTTTGGTTCAAAAAAGTCAAGAATATGGTTCCGGACAATCCCGAGGCGGAAGTGGATGTTATTACCATAAAGACTTCTGATAGTTTTGTGGAAATAATTATCAAAAGAAATTTTGAAACAGCTAGGACGATTTTGAATAGTTTGAAATTTTATGGTAATACGGGAATTGAAATAAAATAGTTTGAAAAAAGAAAAAAGCCTCGGCAGTTGTGCTCGAGGCTTTTTGGTAGACAATTTATTTACTGGGTTCTTATTAGACGGGAGTATTCCAGTCTATTGTTATCCGCTTTGCTTTTGACTTGAAGTTTGCCACGGATTGGTGCGATTTCAGAATGATCATAACTATCATCATGAAGCACCGGTTGGAAGCTGGGGTTTTGTTCGTTTTCTCCGAGAATTCGATATTCAATCGGGTAATTAAAGTACCATTCCCATTTTTGTCCGGCATTAACTTCAAAAATGGTGTAGATTTTTCCTTTGTCCAGATATTCTGTTTTTGATAAATCAGGTGAATATCTTTCTTTTCCATACGTAAGTCCAAAGGAATAATTGGTTGTTGGTTGTTCGCCGATTTCGCGAGCATGACGGAGTGCCAATGGAACAAGGAAAATCAAGCCAAAAATGACTGCGAGCATTGGCACAAATAATGAAAAAATGCTCAAGCCGTCGTTGATTTTGGTTCGTGTTGGGATTTTTGTTTCCGGTGATTTTTTTTGCTGGATTTTTTTCTTTATGAAAATAAAAACGATTGTTGTTAATAATCCGCAAGCTCCGGCGATAAGGATTTTTTGCAAATCCGACCAGTCTTGGGTAATCGGCAAATTGTTTGCGAACAAAAGAGCTACAAAAAAGACGATAATTAAAGGGCAGAATTTCAAGATATTTTTTTGCCAACTTTGTTTCATTTGGCCTCCTTGTTATTTTTCGGTGAAATGTTTTAACATCCCGCTAATTTGGCTGAGAATATCACCACTCATGAAGACAGTTGCTTTGGCATTTGTGGCCAAGTCGCGATAAGCAGCCAAGGCTTCACGTTCGAGCCAGAATCTAGCTTGTTCGGTGGGTGGAAGGCTGGGCACATTGTATAGCTTGGCGAGCATTTCCAGAGAAATTTGTTGTTCTTCGGTTTTTTTGCGAGCGATGGCTATTCTCTTGTCGGCCGCATCCAACTCTCTTTTTAATTCCAGTGCTTGGGCTTGATCCAGCATGGCGCCTTGGCTGATTTTGTTCCACGAGTTGCGTAGAGTTTCGTCAACGATTGTCGGAGGATTGTCAATGCTGATGGTGTTGATTTTTACCGGAATGTGTTGTTTTTCCAGCCCAGCATTGAGATATTCGCAGATGTCACCAAGTGATAGTGGATAGTCAGTTTTACTGTCCGAATCGTAGCCGACGAATTGTGTTTTTAGCGTGTTGACCAAATCGCCATTGGCAATAATCGAAACAAAAATATTTTTGACCATATCGGTGATTATTTCATACATTTTTGACAGATCAATTTTTCCATCAGGTTTTTTTTCTTGGAGAAGATTGAAAGCTTCAAATCTTTCCGGATCGAATTTTTTATGTCTATCGAGAAAAGAAAGCTCGCCGTTAATACTGATATTTGGGATAGCTATTTCCGCCAAACCGGAATAGTCGGGAGGTAGATCTAAAAATTGATTTCGATTCATTGTGCAAACTGCCCGAAAATCTTGGATGTTTAATTCTAATTTTTCCATTTGGATCTCGGACAAAATTCTTCTAAACGGAAATTTGATCCAGTGCAGGCCGGTTTTTAGAATTTTGTATGGTTGGGTTCCAAAATTTTTGCCGATGACAACTTGCACTGTTGGCTCAACTTTTACCATACAAAATGCGCCCCAAATAATAGCGATACAAATGATTAACGCAATGATTGAGATTACCGTTAAAGACATTTTTTGCTCCTTTTGTTCGGGCTGTAATCAGCGCCGAACATTGATTGTCAATGAACAGATGATTAAATCATATTTTACTAGGAATGTCAAAGCAAAAAGACCCGCCTAAGGGTCTTTTTGCTAAATTTAAATAGATTATTTGCCAACAAGAACATTAACTAACTTGGTAACAATAAGGGAACTGGCAAAAACAAAGGCTATGCCAATAATTGCCCAAACCATGGTGCTTTTGCCTTTGGTAATATATTCTTCGTTTCCTCGAGAAATGAGCCACAAAAATCCGCCATAGCAAAACATAATCAAGGCGGCTGTCCCGACAATGCCTACAAAAAAGTTGACGATTCTGCCGATAACCTCAGCGGGGTTGGTTGTTTCGAGAAGGTTGGGGAGACCGAGAGTTGTTTTGTTCGGTCCTCCGGCGCCGGCGGAACCGGTATCCTTTTTTTCTGATTTTAAACAGAGTTTGGTTTTTGTATCACATTTTCCAGAGATGCATTGTTCGTCACTGGTGCAGGCTTTTCCTTCCGCAACTTGGGCAATGCATAATTGGTTGCCGTCTTTTTCGCAATAAGTGTCTTTTGGGCAGTGTGCATTACTGGAACATTTGCAAACCAGTGCGCCAGATTCATTAGCGGAACAAAGGCTTGATACGCAACTGTCTGCGGCTTCTGCGGTACAGGGACTGCCAACCGGAGTTTTTGCGACACATTTACCGAAGTTTGAATTATTATTATCTACTTCGCAGATGGCTGTACCTTTGGGACAGTCGGCGCTGGAATTACAGATACATGTTCCAACGTGACAATTTTCTGATTTGCAAGATTTAGGATCCTCATTAAGACATGCTTCTCCCACGTTTTTTTTTGCAAGACAGGTTTTGTAATCTGGGCTTCCTCCCAGAAGTACGCAAAAATAGTTTTCATCGGGGCAGTCTCCATTTCCCGAGCAGAGGCATTTTTTGGTTGGATCTCCTGTATTTTTTTCAGCACATTGTAGTTTTCCCGGACATTGTTTTTTGTCAGTACAAACATCGCCGGCTTTTTTCTTTGCTTCGCATTTTTTTGTTGTGACTGTGTCGCAAAATTGTTCGGCGGTGCATTGGGAGTCGCTGGCGCAGGAGCAGACATGTTTGGTGGTGGAAGAATTCAAAGCACAAGCACCGCTTATGCATTGCGCTATGCAGGTAGGAGCGTCATCAAAGGGGGTTCCGGGGATTGCTTTTGGTGCGCATGTTTTGTCTGTGGTGCAAAATTGGGTTGCT
>JBAYHA010000042.1:0-6899 GCA_041666425.1 Patescibacteria group bacterium | reverse complement strand
GACCACTAATTTGGCGACAACCGGAAAAATGGAAAAACCAAATGACTATTTTGCCAATTTTGGCTTAACAGGAGAGCATGATCAAAGAAATGTGTCTCTGGAAGCTTGGGCCAAGGGGAATGGAATGTATGAACTAATGAAATAAATTTTTAACAATGATTTTTCTAATTGCGTTGGGAAATAAGGAGGTCGATAATGGTTAGAGATAATGAGTTGGTTCGTCAAATTTATCGAAATCTACAAAAAAAAGTATTTGGCGATAATCTGCTGGCAGACTCTTTTCATTGGGGGAGAAAAATGAAAAAATTTTTGTTCCTTTGTTCTTTTGTTCTTTTGTTTTCGACTAATGTCAATTTTGCTCTTGCTGATGGAGGCGGTTCGGAAGTAATGGCGGGGATTTATGATTCACAGGAAGGGGATGCCGAGGATACGGCTGAGGTTGAAAAAGTCATTGTGGAGCAAGATTCTTTTGTCAGGAGATTTCCTGAGTTTGATGAATTCGGTAATGAATTTTATTATTCGGCGGATGGCAAAAAAGAAGTTTTTTATATTTATGTCGAAGATAATGCTTGTACTTCGATGGCTACCCTGGCTATTTATTTGCAATATGAACAAAACTTTCCCTGTATCGATTTGCATGAAATGTTAACTCAGAACTCGGATATTCTTTCTGATGCGCAGTGGGCGAATCCTTGGGAATGTTTGTTCTCCGGCATGGTAATCTTTTACGAGCGACCGGTTTAAAAAAAACAATAGCGACCTAACACGGTCGCTTTTTTGTTGAGGCGAAAGATTCTAAATTCGGGGAGATTTTTTTTGGAAAATAAATTTAATGATTTCTCGAGCAACCTCTCTTTTTTGACCAAAGGTTGGATGATAATGAATGGACAAATCAGGTGAATTATTTATTTCTATAATAAAAAATTGACCGACTTTTGGTTTTTTGGCGATATCTTGGCAAATTATATCAATTCCGGAAAGATTTCGGCCGACCGTTTTGGAAGCGGTGATGCAAATTTTTTTTATTTTTTCATTGATTTGCTCGGTAACATCTCTTGTTTCTCCGCCCTCGGCCAAGCAGGAATTTTTTTTGAAATTTATTTTTTGTCCTTTTGGCAGAACTGTTTTTAAGTTGACACCTTGATCAGCCAAGATTTGTTCCAGTTTTTTGTTGAGATCGGTTCGTTTTTTGGTTTTGTTTTGTTTCTTTTCAATTAGTTGTTTGATTGCCAAAAGTCCATCACCAATAACTGCCGGCGGAATCATCTCGAGCACTGCCAGAATTTTTTCTCCAAGCACAAGCACGCGGTATTCTTTGCCAAAAACCATTTCTTGCGCCACCATGCTGTGGTAATAAGGCAATTCTCGCGCCAGTACGGAAACAGCCTCTTTTAAATCGGTGATAAAAGGAAAAATCCCGCGACTGTTCGAACCGGTCGCATCTTTTAAAATAATCGGATAAATCAGTTTTGCCAAATCTTTTTTTGCGTTATATTTGTTGTATGTTGAGCTGTAAAAACTTTCTGTTTTTGGTGTTGGTAATTTTGCTCCCAACAAAAGTTTGGAGGTGATATCTTTGCATTTGGTGAACTGTCCGCTGATATGTGATTCGCTGGTAATGGCAAAATCAGTTTTGTAAAGTATTTTTTTGTTCTTGAATTTGATATAAAAACAGTTCCGTTCGGGAATGAATTTTTCTATTTTTCCGCCCATTTGCGTAACTGTTTTTTTGATAATTTGTCGATTGCTGGGCATAGTTTTGGTTTAGTGTTTTTAATATTCTTATCCTCCGCTATTTCAGCTTATCACAAATTGTTCTTTTGGGAAATTAGCGTTATCGGTAAAATTAATTTCAGCTAGTTTTTTCCGATTCTTTTTGCTTCATTACTTTCATGTCAGTAATGGCGTCATTAAAAAGCAGATCGACAATTAAGCGGTAATTTTTGGGATTGGTAAAGTCAAGATTATTCATATTAATGTCTTCATGTCCTTTAATTTTTCTGTCCTTTATTAGTTCGGCGATAATTTCTGGCGTGGGTGGTTGGACAAGGTATTCCGGGCAATATGGTTTGTAAACAGTTTCGGTTGCGCCGGAATCATAGTCATCTTGAAATTCCGTGGAATATTTTAAACAATCTGTCGGCGATTTGATTTCCTTGAAAGACTCAAGGTATTTTCTAATTTCTTGGATAGAAGAAAATCTTTTGGCAATGCTGTCTGCCATTTCATTATTAGCTTCGTAAATGGTAAAACCATAGCCCAATAATTTTCTTATATCAAAGGAAATTAAATCATAACCTCGAACACTTTCATCTTCTTTTGTTAGAAAATAGCTTTGATCTCTAATTTCTTTTAATTTTTTCAGTTTTGAGACATCTGTCGGTGTGTTTTTTTTGCCAAGCTGATCTTCCATGAGCCATCGGAAATGTAAGATGTCGATGGAGTCATTTAATAGTTTTTTTACTTCCGGAATATCCATTTCATCAAGCAAGGTAATTAAACCTTGGATTACTCTTTTGCGCCTACCGTCAAAATACAAGACATCCTCTGTGTCTAATAACAGAGCTTTGACTTCCAATAATTTGTTGCTTTTTATTAAAGATTGAACCTCGGGTATTTGTTTTGTTGTTTCTTGGAATTTATTATTTATCCGGAGGGTCATTTCGGATTTTGGCGCAAAAAATTCTATTGCTTCGCCTTCGTGTAATTCTAAATGGATTGCATTATGATACAAAACATACTCGGGAGGAATTTTTTCTTTCGCTTCCGTTCGGTCAAGATTTTTTGGTTTGGGAATTTCTTTTTTAAAAGTGGGTTCTTTCATAAAATTATTTATTCCTCCATTGCCATTTTTAAGATGTCAACACAAATTTCAAGATAAATTTCATTAATGAGTCGAAATTTATTTGTTTTTGGCAGGTCATCAATTGCGGCGCATACTTGTGGCTCAAGTTTTTGATATTTTTCCTTGCCACCGGCCTCTCGGGTGCTTTCCCAAAAGATGTTTTTTGCAAATTCTATTTGAGTAGGAGAACATTTAGCAACGAGATTCTCTAATGTTTTTTGAGTTTTTTCACGGGGGCTTTCAGGTGGTCTCTCGAATTTTTTCATAAGATTGAATTTATTTTTTTCCTATTATCCGTGGTTTTAGTTTTATAATTTCATTTTTGCTGTTTTGATGGCCCATTTTTGAAGTTCTTCAATAGAATCAGCAAGAAAAACAATTCCGGGGAATTGGTCAATTAATTTTTTGACGTGCGCTTTTACCAGTGAACGGGCACGATTTGTTTCTGATTTTGGGCTACTCGGATGATCTTCAATAAAAAGACCATAAGCTTGTCCTCGAACAAAAGCGCTTAATGCCAACAATCCACTTTCGGCTATTGACCCAAAACTTTCTGTTTCTCCCGTGATAATTTGTAAAAGCACTTTGTCACCAGTCTTGTGCGTAATTTCGGCGGCGCCGTCTTCTTTTGTCCAATTCTCTTTGTATGGATCAAAGTAAGCAATTCCTTCATTGTCTAATGTTTCTTTGAGTTTTTGTTTCCATTTGGAAGTGGGACTTGATGTTCCAAGTATGGCAATATTATTTTGTGTCTTGATGTTAGTCGGCAATTTGATAATTCTAGTTTCTTTGATTTTGCTGTTTCTTGTTGCAACGCGATCTTTCATTGTTATTGCGGCCCATTGCGCCAAATCTTCGAGCGTATTTTCAAAATGAAAGACGGGGTAGTCTTGCTGTATTTGTGTCGCTAACAGTTTAAAAAGAGTGCGGGCGCGTTGTGTGTCTTCGGGCATATTATCATCTTCTTCAACAAAAATCCCCAGTTTTTGCCCACGGAGTAAAGCGCTCAAAATTGCCCAGCCGGCTTCTCCCAAGCTTCCATAGCCGGAGGTTTCTTTTGAAATTGGAAAGACAAGAACTTCATCGTTTGCCAAGTGTTCTGCTTCTTGTTTTGCCATTTCTGGTGTCCATTCTCCTGGTCCAACTTGCGGATTAAAATAAGCAAGACTGCGTTTTTTTAATTCGGGGATAAAAATATCTTGTCGCCATGTTGATGCAGGGGAACCACAGGTACCGAAAAGGCCGACTTCGGGACGTAGATTTGCGGGGTTGCTTATAATTTCTCTTGGTCGAAAAAGGCTGACTGTTTTGTTGTCTATTGTTGGTATTTGTTCCATAGATGAACAATTATTTATAAATATATTGGAATTAACGTTAATGACGAAAATTATCTGTAAAATTAAAAAACCCCAACGCCTTTATATTTTTTTATTCGTAAAATCTAAAACTTTAAAATTATTTTTTTGCAGATATTCATCCGTTATTTTGTAAAGTACCGGAGCAAAATTGGTGGTAATTTTTTCGATTTTTTTTGCTTTGCCGTTAATTTTTGTTTCTTTGTAAATTTCATTATATCTGAAATATTGTTGACCTCTTTTGATGAAAAAATGATTTTTCTCGAATACATGAAATTTTTCCGGTATCGGGCGAGGGGATAGTAGTTGTCCCTTCAAATGATTATCGGTGAGCCAAATTTTAAGCTGTAATGGATATGGCGAGGTGTTTTTTATTTTTAGGTCAATGAAGTTATATAAAATTGTTGCGCCTCCGCCAAAGGGCAAAGTCCGGCCAGCATCGGGAAAAACATCCATGGAATGATGATATCTTTCTATTGTTTCAGTCGGCGCATGTAAAAATAGCCAGTAAAGAAAATTTGACATTTGGCATAATCCTCCGCCGATTCCTTCGATAACTTTGCCGTTCGATAATAGCATTCCGTTAACATACCCATTCTCATGTTTTGGTTTGCCGACAATTTTCCAAAACGAAAAAACATGATTAGGCTTTATTACGATACCGTTTAATTTTTGTATTGCTTGTTTTAGATTTATTATTTTTTGTTCTTGTAAATTCGGATCGCTATCTCCGAGCCGGCGCCGTAAGACCGATTGATGTCTGGCGACCACGCAATCAAAAAAGTCAGCTTTTCTTTCGTATTTGATCCTAAAATCGAAAAAATTTTGGATGTTTCTTATTTTTAGACGCAAAAAAATAATCGGTTTTTTTAAAAAGGGGTATTTTTTGGAAAAAGCGATTCTTTTTGGATTCTCGTAATTATGGATATACTGAGCGATTTTTCTTTCTATTTTTAGCATAAAGGAATTGTAAATAGGCAATTTTATGTTTTTTGTCCAAGCAATGCTTCTAGAACTAAAGTTTTAAGCACCTTAAACTTTGAGCGCTCTAGAATATCTTCACCTTTATTTAAGAGTTCTTTTGGGGTTTTTTGGCTTTAATCTTGAATTTTTGTTTGTTTTAATGTAAGACATATATTAGAGGAGGGTCAAGTTAACGCTTGGCTTATTTTGTACCTCGAAAATTTAAGACATGGGAAAGGAGGAAAATCGATGGACATAGCGACTATCACGCCGCAATTTGTCGATCTTGCTTTAAAACACAAGTGGGGAGAGGTCAAAGAGTTGCCTGCCGAAGAAATACAGATACTTTTTGAAGTCGTCGCGGCCGCCGGATTCAATCCAAAGGAAATTGTGCCGGCCAACCTTACGGGCGACTACCGCGATCAAGGCGGAAACAAGACTGGCGAGAAGTTTTTGATTAACAGATTTTCCCCGTTCAAGGTAGTAGGTCAAGAAAATAGCGACCACTACTTTGCGACCGGCTGGCTCGATTGTGCACTTCGGCGAGTGGTTTTTGGCGCGACTCGACAAAAAGAAAACCGTGAACAACTCATCGTGGCGATGCAGTCAGAAATCGAACGGAGCGTTCCGCTCGAGCCCATTCAGTTGACGCCCGAGGGCGATCGGTTGTGCGAGTATCCGCCAAGATTTTACGAACTCGGTGGTCTCGAATATTTCGTGGACCACACCCGCGACGACCGCAACCTCAGTCTCTGTGTCGGCATACACAAATGTTGCGGTGGCTGGATGGATCGCCATAACGTAACAGATTCGCACGACGTCGTCATCTGCAGAAGCTGTCATCTGCGAGTCCTTTTCTCGAAGGAAATTAAGACCTACGGGGAACTTCGGGAAGCGTTAGCAACCTAACGCACTTTAGTTTCGGCATAAGAAATGTTCTGCCGGAAAATAATACGGGCGGGAAAGAGAAATCTTCTCGTCCGTTTTTCTTTCCCAAAAATCTCAAAAGAGCTCTAATTAAAATATAAAAAAGTTTGTTTTTTGAAATTTTTTGAACGATGTGTTGACTAATTCTTTTTTTTGTTGACTAATTCGTTAAAATATGCAATAATAGTAAGTTCACAAGTAAATGTGACAATCAACCAACAAGGAGGAGTTCTTTATGAAAACTATTAATGTGCGCGCATTTAAGGTCGTGTTTCCAAACGGCAAGATCGCATTTGTAACTAAATGCGATGATAGTCGTGGCTCGTGGGGTTGCGATTCCGTACGAAGCTTGGCAATGAATGCGAAAAGTGATGTTGAGCGTTTTTTTCGCGAGAACCAAGGTGATATGGTCCAGGCTTCGATTGATCTGAAGCCATATCATGACATTGAATGCCCGACGGGTGTTGCGCCACAACGCTGCTTGCCACTGACTGATGATGAAGCAAGTGAGTTCTGGGATCAATTCAACGCATCATAATAAGACACATAGACATCGATCGTTTGGACCAGTATTCGTGTTATCACGGGCGCTGGTCTTTTTTTTAAAAATTTCAAAAAAGGGCTAATAAAAATAAAGAAATATTTAAATTTTCTTTTTTGTGTAACCTGATACAAGTTATCTGACGTAAATTCTATCCACCATGGTTATTCACCCAACTTTCTCAAACGCTTAATGACTGAATCCTGGTACAACCTAAAAGCTTTTCGTTTTTCCTTTGTATAAATATAAGGCGTTCCAAGAACCTCGG
>JBAYHA010000041.1:0-7247 GCA_041666425.1 Patescibacteria group bacterium | reverse complement strand
CTTCGCAATGGCTGTTTTGGGTGCAAATGCAAATGGATTTTGCGGTGTCGCATTTGTTTGAATCGCATTCAGTATTTTTTCCGGTGCAGGGTTCGCCAACTTTTTTCTTGGCGGCGCCAAAGGCAGTGTTTAAATTTAATAAAAAGCAAAATAAGAAAATAAAAAACAGCACGCGAAAAATTTTGTTGGGCATAGTTTTTATTTGGTGAATTTGGGTAAAAATTTTATCCAATTTTTGTTTTTGTGAGATTCGATTTCGTGTCTGGCGGTGCGAGTTTTTATGAATTTTAACCATTCGGCATTGGGTCCTTTGCGTTTTTTGTCAATGAGTATTTCGACAACATCGCCGTTTTTTAATACATGGTTTAATGGAACGATATTGTTGTTTACCAAAGATTGCGAACATTTGTTGCCGATATCAGAATGAATATGATAGGCAAAATCAATTGGGGTGGCGCCTTCGGGCAAATCAATTACATCTCCGCGAGGAGTAAAAACAAAGATATGATTTTGGAAAACATCGATTTTGACGCCTTCCAAAAAATGTTTGTCGTTTTCCAGATGTTTTAGCCAGTCAGCCAATTCATTGACCCATGATAAATCTTTTTTTGTGATTTTGTTTGATTCTTTGTAAAGCCAGTGAGAGGCAATACCCAATTCCGCTTGTTCGTGCATTTTTTGCGTGCGGATTTGGATTTCTACAATATTTTGATTTTCGCCAAAAACGGTTGTGTGCAATGATTGGTAGCCGTTGGGTTTTGGTTGGGCGATATAATCTTTGATTCGTCCTTTGATCGGTCTCCATATTTGGTGAATCAATCCGAGAACGGCATAGCATTGGGGGATATCAGTGACAATTACTCGCATGGCTACCAAGTCGTAAATTTGTTGCAAATTTTTGTTATTTTTTTGTAATTTGCGATAAAGGCTGTAATAATGTTTTGTTCTCCCGTAGATTTCAGAAAAAGGTAGCTGTTCTTTTTGTAATTTTGTTTTTAATTTGCGGATCATGGTTTGCAAAGTCTTGCGTTTTTGGGGGAGATTGCTTTCGATCATTTCTTTTGTATTTTTGAATTCAAGTGGATAAGCGTATTGGAAAGCGCTATCTTCTATTTGTGCTTGCAATTCTCCGATACCTAGACGATTGGCGATTGGCGCATAAATTTCCAGAGATTCCAGAGCGATTCTTTTTTGTTTGTCCGCAGGCAAGGAATACAGTGTGCGTAAATTGTGCAAGCGATCGGCGAATTTGATGAGAATAACGCGGATATCTTCGGCCATGGCGACAAACATTTTGCGCAAATTTTCCAAATACCGGTCAATGCCTCGGTATTTGATATAACTTAATTTGGTAATGCCTTCGACCATTTTTGCCACATCCGTTCCGAAATTTTTTTTGATTTCTTCCAACGTTACCGCAGTATCTTCGGGAACATCATGAAGCAATCCGGCGATAATTATGGAGATTGGCAAATTAAGTTCGGCCAAGGTATTGGCTGTAGCCAAGCAATGTTGAATATAGTCTTCGCCACTCGAACGTTTTTGTCCGCTATGTGCTTTTTCGGCAAATTCATAAGCCAGTTCAATCATGGTAAGATCGATTTGTGGATTTTTTGTCTTGATTGTTGTTAATAAATCGGTTATCGTCATCTGTTCATTTTTGATTTGGAATGTTTGGTGATTTTATTATATCAAATATGTCTAATATTATCCATTTTATTTTTGTCGTTTTGGTTGAAAAAGTTTTCAATGTGTTTTTTTGCGCCGTTGGTTTTGACGAATTTTAACCATTCAGGATTGGGACCGATTTGCGATCGGTCAGCGATTATTTTGATGATATCGTTGGTGTTTAGATGATAATCCAGAGAAACGGGAATATCGTTGATAATGGCTCCGGCGCATTTGTGTCCAAGTTCGGTATGGATATGGTAAGCAAAATCAATCGGTGTTGAACCTGTTGGCAAAGCCAAAATATCGCCTTTTGGCGTATAGACGTAAATTCTTTGCGACAAAATTTCGCTGGAAAATTTTGATAAGAATTCTTCATTGTCTTTGTATTGTTCTTGCTTGATTATCAAATTTTGGATCCATGGTGCGGTTTCTTTTTTTGTGTTTTTGTAATACCAATGCGCGCTGATACCGGAGTTGGCTTCTTCGTCCATTTCTTTGGTTCTTATTTGGAATTCAGTTGATCTTCCGTTCAATCCAAAAACGGTTGTGTGCAATGATTGATAGCCGTTTTTTTTTGGTGCGGAGATGTAATCTTTGATTCGACGCATTTTTGGTTTCCAAAGATGGTGAATCAATCCAAGCATGCGGTAGCATTCATCAACCGAATTGACTACGATGCGCAAAGCAAAGACATCGCAAATATCGTCAAAAGATTTGCTGTGGTCTTTCATCTTGCGATAAATACTGTAAAAATGTTTGAAACGGCCTTCGATGTGGCAAGGGATAGCTTTTTCTTTGGCGATTTTTTCGATCATTTTTTTTGTTTTGATGATGTATTTGTCGCGATTGTGTCTTTCGTCAACATCAAAACGGCGAGAAATTTTTTCGTATTCTTCCGGCTCGAGAATTTTGAAAGAATAATCTTCCAATTGCCAGCGCAGTTGCCAAATGCCCATAAGATCAGCCAATGGCGCTAGAATTTCTTTTGACTCGATGGCCACATTTTTCTTTTTTTCTTCGGTTAATAAATCGGCATTTTTTAATCGATCAATATTGGAGCACATTTTGATCATGATCACGCGCAGATCTTCGGCCATGGCCACAACCATTTCGCGCAAATGTTGAATATATTTGTCATTTTCCGCGACTTTTAGTGCGCGGATTTTTTGGAAATTAAAAACCAGTTTGGCTGTTTCTTCGCCGAAATTTTTTTTGATTTCTTCTTTTGTTTCCGGCATATAGTGAACCACTTCATGAAGCATGGCCGCACAAATGGCCGGAATGCCGATTTTGATGCTCGCCAATTTTAACGCCGTTCGATAAGAGTGTTCCAATAAATTTTCATGTTGTTCATACATTTTGTCATAGACGAAAAAATAGCAGTTCAATAATACAAAAATTTCTTCGTTTAATTCATTTTTTATTTTTGGCAAAAGAGTTCTATCCTTTTTTGTCAATCCACCAAGGAGTGAAGCGCAGATGAATTCCAATCGAGCGCTTTCGTTGGCCGCTTTTAGCGCTCTTTCGTATCCGGCACGGGCAATTTCTTTTTTTTCGAAAAAGTTATATTTAGCCGAGTTTTTTTTGAAAAAATCAGCAGTTTTAGTCAAAAGATCTGTTTTGACTAATGGTTGTTTTTCTCCAATAATTTGGCACAGATTTTTGATGTCCATATACTTATATTTAAGCATGGGCACATAAGTTTGTAAAGTTGAAATGTTAAAATTAACACAAAAAGGCGCATTCCGCGCCTTTCTATACGAATAATTAGTCCGTGTTTAAATTATATGTGTTTTTACTTCATTATTGTTTTATGAACTCTGGCTTTTGCATTCTTTATTACTGCAAAAAATTTTGCTGTCTTTTTCGACCATTAGTGATTCACAGATTGAACATTTGGCGCCGGTTGGTTTGTCAGAAAGAATGAATTTGCATTTTGGGTAGCCGTTACACGCATAAAAGAATGATCCACGACGACCTTTGCGTCCAATGATATCGCCTTCGTGACATTGCGGGCATTTGACGCCGGTTTCTATTTTTTCTTTTTTGATAAATTTGCAATCCGGATATTTGGAACAGCCGAGAAAAGGTCCGAATCGTCCTCGGCGAAAAGCCAAGGGAGCTCCGCAGTCAGGACATTTTTCATCACTCAATTTTAATTCTTCGGTCGCTTTGGCGATTTCTCCCGGCATGGGGTGCGTATGTTTGCATTTGGGATAATTGGAACAAGCGACAAATCTGCCGTAGCGACCGGTTTTGATAACCATTTCACTGCCACATTTTTCACAAAGTTCGTCAGTTTTTTCTTCCATCTTTTTTTTGTCCAGTTCTTTTTCTTTGATTTTTAGATTTTTTTTGAAAGGAGTATAAAAAGCTTCAATCACCGGTTGCCATTTCTTTTTTCCTTCGGCGATTTGGTCAAGAGAGTTTTCCATTTCGGCCGTGAATTTGTAATCAACAATTTGAAAAAAATGTTCCACCAGTAGATCGTTGACGATTTTTCCGATTTCCGTTGGTTTTAATTTTTTTTCTTCCTTTTCAATATATTTGCGATCAATAATTGTGGCAATTGTCGGCGCATAAGTTGATGGACGGCCGATGCCGTACTCTTCCATTATTTTGATGAGTGAAGCTTCGGTATATCTGGCCGGTGGTTCGGTTTCGTGTTTTTTTTCGTTTAATTGTTTTAGTTCAACAGGTTCTTTTTCTTTGAATTCCGGCAAAATATTTTCTTTGGTAGCGCTTGGGTAAACTTTTAAAAATCCGTCAAATTTGATTGTTTGGCCATTGGCGCGAAAAGTCAGTTCGTTTTTTTCTGAACTGATGTCAATGGTTGTCGTGGCGATAACAGCTTCGCTCATTTGTCCGGCCACGGTGCGACGCCAAATCAAATCATAAAGTTTGAACTGTTCTGGTGACAAATATTGTTTTATCGATTCCGGAGAATATTCAACGTGTGTTGGACGAATCGCTTCGTGCGCTTCTTGGGCGCTTTTGTCTTTGGTCTTGAATTTTTTGGCGACTTTGAGTGAATATTTATCTCCGAAATTTTTTTCAATATAATCATGGCACGAAGATAAAAATTGTTCGGATAAATTTAACGAATCGGTTCGCATGTAAGTGATGAGACCGACGTTGCCACGAGCGCCGATTTTGATACCTTCGTATAATTCTTGAGCGAATTTCATGATTTGTTTTGCCGACATGTTCAGTCGATTGTTGGCGGTTTGTTGCAAGGTTGAAGTTTTGAATGGTTCGGGCGCTTTTTTCTTGACTTCTTTTTGTTCTATTTTGGTAATGGAAAAATTTTTACTTTTGATTTCTTCCAGAAGTTTTTTTGCTTCAGCCTCGTTTTTTATAGCTAATTTTTTTAAAGTTTTTCCATTTTTGGCGTGTAGATTGGCTGTAATTTCACCATGATTGTTGGTAAAAATTCCTTCAATGGTCCAATATTCTTGGGGTTTAAAATTTTCGATTTCGCGTTCGCGCTCGACAATTAAACGGACAGCGACTGATTGCACGCGTCCGGCGGATAATCCTTTGGCCACTTTGCGCCAAAGAAATGGAGAAAGTTCATAACCGACGAGACGATCAAGAACTCGGCGCGCTTGTTGCGCGTCAACCATTTGTAGATCAATATCACGCGGATGTTTTAACGATTCTTCAATCGCGTGGGGAGTGATTTCGTGAAAAGTGATTCGGGAGAATTTTTTTGGATTCAAAATTGTTCGTAAATGCCAAGAAATGGCTTCACCTTCGCGGTCTTCGTCGGTGGCGAACAGGATTTCGCTGGCATTTTTGGCCAAACTTTTTAATTTCGCCACTTGTTTTTCGGCACGTTCGCCGATAACATATTTTGGTTCAAAATTGTTTTTGACATCAACGCCAAGTTCTCGTTCCGGTAAATCGCGAACATGACCGTAGGATGATTCTACGATATAGTCTTTTGGTAAAAATTTGGTAATTGTTCGAGCCTTGGTTGGCGACTCGACGATGACGAGTTTTTTCATATTGATAATGATTGAGGTTACGAAACTACGAAAAGCTTCGAAACTACGAAATATTTACGTTTTGTTTGTATTATTCGTAGTTTCGTAGCTTTTCGTAGTTTCGTAGTTGGTTAAACAGGACCCAATATGACAAAGAACTAATGTTTTGTCAAATATTGACCTTTCTATTATTTTATTGTAAGATGCAAATTCCAGTGAAGTTCGTTGAAAATTTAGATAAGTTTCCGGTGTTTGTAATTTTATTTGGAGGAAATAATAATGGGAGAGAAAACTTGGACTGATTGTGTTCGTGATTATAATAAAGCAAAAGAGGAAATGGAAATTTTTGAACGACAAATGGCAACTTTCAAAGCAATGATAATTAAACGGCTTTTTGCCTCGAATAATTCAGAAAAATTAAAAGAGCTAAAACAGGAGAATTTTGTTTATTATTCTTATATGAGAGATTTATTATTAAAAATCTTTGAAACGGGAAATAAGATTGTTTTTGGGGCTAGGAGTGGAGAGTTTTGGCAATTTCGAACAACTTTTTTCCCAAATACTCTTATTTTTCCGAGTTATGAAGAAAATGTATTCTTGAAAGGGAACCAACCAACGGAAAAGCTGATTGGTGCTATTTATGGAAAATTTTATTTTGGTGACGAAACGCCTTTTGTGGTAAAAATTAGAGATAGAATTTTTTTCTGCCAGCATCTTTGTTATCCGGTAGTTAACCGTTTTGTGGAAATCCCTTAATAATAGGAGGAAATAATGAGCGCGGAATATTTACGGCAATTGGTGGAAGGGGTTATCAGTGCGATTGAAGATAAACAGAGTTGGTTGGTTGAGAAAGAAAAAGCAGAAAACGAATTAAATATGTTGCTGATGCAACGAGACAATGCTTTTAAAAAGATTTTGTTGATTGGCTTTGAAAAAGCGGTAATGGTGAATAGCGGAAAAATTATTGATGGCAAAATCGATTTGACTGAACATCAGGCGGAAGAATTTTCCAAAGAAATTTGTTTTGTTCAAACGGAAAGTGAAAGGAGAAGAGAGTTTTTGTTTCGGAGAAAAGGAGCAGTTATAGATTTTGACAATCGTCTTTGGAATTATCGCCAGCAGTTGCTTGAATTTTTGGATGAGAATATAAATTTTGCTTATCAACTAAATAATTTGCAACACGATTTATTCGATAATTGGTGGCGAATTTCTTTTGGTGATTTGCAGAAGGATGTTTTTTTGCAACAGCAAGATCAAAAAGTTGTAGATGAACTTTTGAATGGTTCGCAATTGGATCAAAGTTTTCATGCGGAACGATTCTGTAAAATATTGCGTCTTTGTCAGGGAATGCCGATTATTATTACCAAAGATGGACAAAGAATGGTTTTTGTCTATTGTTGGTCGCATTGTTCTTATTATCGGATTCGATAATTTAATTTAAATCTCATCTCGTGTGGTGGGATTTCTTAAATTCTAATCCAAAGCTTAATTTTAAATAGCATTAAACACTTCTTTTGGGGTAAGATAACCAAGTCTTTTTCGTGGACGATTATTAATTAGTAAACAAACTTTATCTATAGCCTTTTG
>JBAYHA010000040.1:0-8076 GCA_041666425.1 Patescibacteria group bacterium | reverse complement strand
TATTTTGTACGCAGCCTTGGAAAGTCGACTTTACAAAACCGAGGATTGCGCCAGAACTTGGAAATCAGCTTATTATTCGGATAGTTCCACTCGGTTGGTGACAGCTGTAGCCGTAAATCCTGATGCTCCGGAAAAAGTTTATACCGGACTTTCGGATGGATCTTTGATGCTTTCTTCTGATCATGGAATGACTTGGAAAGTTGTCAAAAAGTTTTCTACGCGCGTACAAAGAATAATTTTTGATCCTCAAAATAGCAATATTTTGTATGTTGGTATAACCACTGACGGATTGTGGAAGAGTTTGGACGGCGGAATAACTTGGGACAATTTGAATAAGGCCATGAAAGATTTTAGCGGAGCGCAAACTTATTTGGATTTTACGATTTCCGCCAAAAATAGCAATTTTTTGTTATATTCCAATCAATATGGTTTGTTGCGTAGTTTGGACGGAGGAATCACTTGGAGCCAAGTTAAATTGTTGACACGTGCTGGTGGTGAGGTAATATATTCTATAGCGATTGATCCTAGTAATGATAAAAATTTATATTATGCCACAAATTCAGCGGTTTACAAAAGTCTGGATGGCGGAGAAAATTGGGCGGTCAAAAAAATGCCAACGACCAGAGTCGGTCAAGACATAATTATTCAGCCAAGTTCTCCAAGTAGAATTTTTATGGGGGTAAAGACGGTGGAAGCAAAATAACAGAATTCAGAATTATCCCGAAGGGATGCCTTCGGCAAGAATTAAAAATTAAAAAATATTCAATTGATAATTGCCAAACTTAATTAAGTTGGTCAGTTTCCGCCAAAGGTGGATCCGCTTATGGCGGAGTTCAGTTGTTAAGTTAATAAAAATATGCCAAATGAATTTATTGTTAGTAGAGAAAACGATTTTGTTACTTCGCTGGAGCATTTCAAAAGAGAATTGGCTTCATTACGCGCCGGACGTGCCAATCCGATTATGATTGAAAATATTTTGGTTGATGTTTATGGAAGCAAAACTCCGTTAAAACAAATCGGTTCGATTGCAGTACAAGAAGCCAGAACAATGTTGGTTGATCCTTGGGACAAAAATTTATTAAAAGAAGTGGAAAAGGCGATTACTTTGGCCAATTTGGGTTTGTCCGTTGGCGCAGAGGGGAATCGCATTCGCGTTACCGTTCCGGCGATGACCGAAGAAAATCGTCGCGATTTGGTCAAGTTAATGAGTGAAAAATTAGAAGATGCCAAAGTTTCGGTGCGTGGTGTTCGCGAAGAAGTCAAAAGCAAGATTATGGAAGCTTTCAAAGGCAGTGAAATAACCGAAGATGATAAGTTTGCGTATTTAAAAGAGTTGGATGAAAAAGTTTCCAAATTAAATCAAGAATTGATCAAAATGGCCGAAGAAAAAGAAAAAGAAATAATGTCCGTATAATGATAGGGGACGAACGGTGTTCGTCCCGTACTAATTTTAAAATGCGCAAATGCAAATTAAAAATATTATGAATAAAGAAATATCAAAAATGGAAAAAATCGTTAGCCTTTGCAAAAGGCGCGGTTTTGTTTTTCCGGGTTCGGAAATTTATGGTGGTTTGGCCAATACCTATGATTATGGTCCGCTCGGCGTGGAATTAAAAAATAATATCAAGAAAATTTGGTGGAAGCAATTTGTCAGTGATCGAGAAGATATGGTTGGTCTTGATGGTGGAATTATTATGAGCCCAAAAATTTGGGAAGCTTCCGGCCATGCCAAAAATTTTCAAGATCCTTTGGTCGAATGCAAAAAATGTCATCATCGTTTTCGCCCTGATAAATTGGTTGATGCCAGTAAATGTCCTGATTGCGGTGGTGAATTTACTGCCGTAAAGATGTTTAATTGCATGTTCAAAACAACGATTGGCCCGATTGAAAAAGATGGTTTGCAAACTTATCTTCGACCGGAAACTGCCGGAGCGATTTTTGTCAATTTCAAAAACATTTTGCAATCAATGAACAAAAAAATTCCGTTTGGTATTGGGCAAATTGGCAAAGCTTTTCGTAATGAAATAACTACCGGTAATTTTATTTTTCGCACGTTGGAATTTGATCAAATGGAAATTGAATATTTTATCAATCCGGCAAGTGATTGGAATATTGTTTTTGAAAAATGGCGAGACGAGATGCACACGTTTGGTTTGGCTGTTGGGCTTGATGAAAAGAAAATTTTTGATCATGAAATCGCTGACGAGGATCGCGCTTTTTATAGCAAAAGAACAATTGATGTTGAATATGAATTTCCTTTTGGTCAAGATGAACTTTGGGGGTTGGCTTATCGCACTGATTATGATTTGCAGAAGCATGCGGAATTTTCACATGAAAATCTTTCATATTTTGATGACGAAAGCAAATCGCGTTTTGTTCCTCATGTTATTGAACCGTCATTCGGTCTTGATCGCACGGTTTTGGCTGTTCTGTCCGAGGCGTACAATGAGGAATTGGTCAAAGAAGGTGATACTAGAATTGTTTTGAAATTAAAGCCGGCCGTCGCGCCATTTCAAGTTGCCGTTTTTCCGCTTTTGGCTAACAAAGAAAATTTGGTTGCCAAAGCGCGCGAACTTTTGACCGAATTAAAGAAAGATTTTTCGGTCGCTTTTGATGCTCGCGGAAATATCGGCAAAAGATATCGGTATCAAGATGAAATTGGTACGCCTTTTTGTGTGACGGTTGATTTTGACACGGTGGAAAAGGGAACGGTGACGGTTCGTGATCGCGACTCCATGCAACAAGAAACAATCAATTTGTCAGAGATAAAAGAATATTTGCAAAAGAAAATGTAATTTTATTTAAACTTAGATTTGGTTACGGCTACATTTATATGATATAATTATTTTGTATAATTATAAAATAATCGTTTAAAAAAAAATAAAAACAAAATATGAAACATTTTGAGGTGGTAACCGTGGGCAGTGCGCTCAAGGACATAATGTTTTATTCAGACGAAATAAAAATTTACAAAAATGCCAAAGACAAAGAGTCCATGATGGCTATGCCATTTGG
Source organism: Patescibacteria group bacterium (assembly GCA_041666425.1). Lineage (GTDB taxonomy): Bacteria > Patescibacteriota > Patescibacteriia > UBA11705 > JABHMO01 > JBAYHA01. The sequence goes on along the minus strand of JBAYHA010000040.1, from coordinate 5,061 downwards.
TGAAAAATTTCCGGTTCAAGAAATTTTTGTTAATTATGGTGGTGGAGCCATGAATGTGGCCGTTGGGCTTAATAATTTTGGGATTAAGGTTTCGCCAATGATTTCTGTTGGCAAGGATAATGTTGGTCACGAAATATATTCGCAGCTAAAAGAACAAAAAATAGATACTTCGCTTATCCTGGTCAACAAACAGAAGAGAACTGGTTTTTCCATTATTTTGACAGCCGAAAAAGACAAAGAACATTCTATTTTTACGTATCGTGGGGCCAGTGAAGATTTGGTCGTCGGTTTTTTGCGTGATTTTCGCACTGATTGGTTTTATGTTTCATCTTTGGCTGGAGATAATTGGGTTTTTGAATTCGAAAAAATTGCTCGTCAAAGTAAGCGTGGGACAAAAATAGTTTGGAATCCGGGGGACAGACAGTTACGGGACTACAAAAAAATGATTAGTTTTTTGAAAAATATTGAGGTCTTGATTTTGAATAACAAGGAAGCCAAAGAGTTAACAAAGAATTTATTTCCGCGTGTGGCCCAAGAAAATTTGCGTAATGTGAAGTTCTTGCTGGAAAAATTGCATGAACTTGGTTCGCAAAAAGTGGTTATAACCCAAGGCGCCAAGGGTGCGGTGGCTATTGACGAAAATAATGAATATTATTATGTCCCGTCTAGGGGAGACAAAGAAAAGTTTGTTGATACTGTTGGCGCCGGAGACGCTTTTGGCAGTGGGCTTTTGGCCGGGATGATTCGTTTTGGAGATTTCGAAAAAGCATTAAGAATTGCGATTCGCAATAGTACTTTTGTTCTATATCGTGTCGGCGCGCAGAATGGACTTTTAAAAATTAAATTGTAAATTTGCCTAAGTGGTAAGTGATAAGTAAGTTGGCAAACGAAGAAATTTCTGCTATAATTAAATAAGAAATCGGTTTTGTTTTATTTGCTACTTACTACTTATTCCACTTATCCATACTTAAAAAATATCCTTATGATTAAAATTCCCGTAGAAGTTTCCGCCAGACATGTTCATTTGACTCAGCATGATTTGGAAGTTCTTTTTGGAGAAGATTTTGTTTTGCCAAAAGCAAAAGAGTTGTCGCAAACCGGTGAATTTGCGTCAACCGAAGTTGTTGCTTTGGTCGGAGCAAAAAATAAAATTGAGAATGTGCGTGTTCTCGGACCATGCCGAACTTTTACGCAGATTGAAGTTTCACGAACGGACTGTTTTTTTCTGGGAAATCAAGCACCGTTGAGATTGTCAGGCAAAGTAATTCGTTCCGGAGCGATAAAGATTATCGGTCCAAAAGGAGAGCTTGATTTGACCGAAGGATTGATCGTCGCCAAAAGACATTTGCATGTTAATCCGGATGAGGCCAGAGATTTGGGAGTTCTGAATAATCAAAATATCAAAATTTTGGTTGACGGTCCCCGACAAACTATCTTTGGCGAAGTGGAAGTCAGAGTCAATGAAAATTTTAATATGAATGTTCATCTTGACACTGACGAAGCCAATGCGGCCGGAGTTGTCGGTGACACCTATTGTGAAATTATAAAATAAAAATAAACAAAGCCGCAGGGAACTGCGACTTTTCTGTTATGAAAAAAAATATTTTGGTGCTGAATTGCGGTTCGGCCACCGTGAAGTTCAAAGTTTTTGCGCAAGATTTGCAAGAATTGGTTTCGGGAATTGTCGAGAGAATTGGTCTGGACGGTTCATTTTTCAAAAGTTCTTTGGCCAAAACGGAAATAAAAAAAGAGTTCAAGAGTCATGAAGAAGCGATTCGTTTTATTTTGCAGGTTTTAGAAGATAACGGATTTGGCAAAGATTCTTTTTCCAAAATCGGTCATCGAGTGGTGCATGGTGGAGAAAAGTTTACCAAGCCGACTTTGCTTAATACAAAAATTTTAAAAGAAATTGAAAGTTTTAATGATTTGGCTCCACTTCATAATCCAAAAAATATTTCTGGGATAAAAATTTGTTTGGAGCTTTTGCCAAAGGCAAAAAATTATGCGGTTTTTGATACCGCTTTTCATTCTACCTTGCCGGAAAAAGCGTTTCGTTACGCTTTGCCAAGCGAACTTTATGATGATTTAAAAATTCGTCGATATGGTTTTCATGGTTTGTCGCATTGGTATATGAAAGAACAGGCGGTTAAATTTTTGAAAAAGAAAAATCCTAATTTAATAACTTGTCATTTGGGGTCGGGAGCCAGTATTTGCGCGATCAAAAATGGCGTTTCCGTGGATACTTCGATGGGGTTTACGCCACTTTCTGGTTTGGTTATGACCACTCGACCGGGAGATTTTGATCCGTCGATTATTTTGTTTTTGTTGCGTCAAGGATATAATTTGGCGGAGATTGAAAAATTGTTGAACAGTTTTTCCGGATTAAAAGGTGTTTGTGATTTGGCGGATTTGCGGGATATTTTGATTTTGAACGGTTACAAAATTTCGGGTTATAATTTAAAAGCAAAGCATGACGCAAAAACAAAAAAAATGGCCAAGTTGGCTTTGGATATGTATCTTTATCAAATCCAAAAATATTTGGGCGCGTATTTTGCGGTTTTGGGTGGCAAAGTTGATGCCATTGTTTTTTCGGCCGGGGTTGGCGAAAGAAATACTGATATTCGACGTTTGATTTTAAAAAGTTTGCCTTTTAAAGCCAAGGTTTTGGTTGTTCCGGCTGACGAAGAAAAGGTGATTGCTATGTCGATTTGAGGAAATTTTAAATTTCGTAATTATTTGATTTATGAAAAAGAAAGATTTAACAATTTTTGAGGGGCAACAAATTCGTCGAGTTTGGGACGGAGAAAATGAACTCTGGTATTTTTCGGTTGTGGATGTCGTTGGGGCTTTGACCGGGTCGACAATTCCAAAAAGGTATTGGAGTGATTTGAAGAATAAGTTACAGCAAGAGGGAAATCAAACGTACGAAAAAATCGTACGTTTGAAAATGATGGCGGTCGACGGTAAAATTAGAGAAACGGACTGCTTTTCTACAGAGGACTTATTGAGAATTATTCAATCTATTCCGTCGCCAAAAGCCGAACCGTTCAAACTTTGGTTAGCCAAGGTTGGTTATGAAAGATTGGAAGAAACGGCCGATCCAGAACTTTCAATAAATAGAGCTTTGCGAACTTACGTGCAAAAAGGTTACTCTGATTCTTGGATTAATCAACGATTAAAAAGTATCGAAATCCGCAAAGATTTAACTGATGAATGGAAAAATAGAGGAATAAAAAATGATCTGGAATTTGCAATTTTGACTGACGAGATTACCAAAGCCTGGTCTGATCGGGGGATTAAGGATTATAAAAAATTAAAAGATTTACAAAAAGAAAGCCTTCGAGATAACATGACTAATTTAGAATTGGTTTTGAATATGTTGGCAGAAACGGCGACCACAGAAATATCCAAAAAACAAAAACCGATTGGTTTAGAAAAGAATAAAATTGTGGCGCGCAAAGGTGGCTTTGTGGCCAAAAAAGCAAGGATGGTAATTGAAAAAGAAACCGGTGAAAAAGTCATAAGTTCAAAAAATCATAAAAGTTTAGTTTCAGTTAAAAAGAGATTGTTAAAATAGTTCGGGAATTAGAATATGATAAAAAGATTGTTAAATAAAAAATTCGAAACCGTCACTTTTGCCGCCATGGTCATTGCTTTTTTTGGTTTGGTTAGTAGATTGTTGGGCATTGTGCGGGACAAAATTCTCGCCAATCAATTTGGTGCCAGTAATGAGTTGGATATTTATTATGCTTCTTTTCGTTTGCCTGATTTGATTTATAATCTTTTGATTTTGGGAGTTTTGTCAGCCGGCTTTATTCCGGTTTTTTTGTCGATTTTTTATGAAGATGGTATTTCGCAAAAAGAGAATACGGGAGCTTGGGATTTGGTTAGTAATGTTTTAAATATTCTCGGATTTTTTTTAATTTTATTGGGTTTGTTTTTTGTAATTTTTGCGCCGTTTGTTGTCCCGATAATCACGCCCGGTTTTGCAAATGAAAAAATGCAGGCAACAATTGATTTGACGCGGATTATGATGCTCAGTCCGATTTTTCTCGGTTTGAGTGCGGTTTTGAGTAGCGTTTTGCAAGCGACTAAAAGATTTTTGGTGTTTTCGTTAGCGCCGATTATGTATAATGCGGGGATTATCATCGGCGCCATATTTTTTGTGCCGATTTTTGGTATAAAAGGTTTGGCTTGGGGTGTTGTTCTGGGCGCGTTTTTGCATTTTATTGTTCAATTACCAACGGTTTTGTCTTTGGGATTTCGTTATCGAGTAATTTTCAATTTTCGAGAAAATAATTTTGTAAAAATAATCAAAATGACCGGTCCCAGAATTCTTGGTTTAGCAGCCGGTCAATTAAATTTGGTGGTTATTACGATTTTCGCTTCATTTTTGCCAATGGGGAGTTTGGCTGTTTTTAACTTTGCCAATAATTTGCAAAGTTTGCCTCTCGGTTTGTTTGGTGTTTCTTTTGCGGTGGCCGCTTTTCCGGCTTTGTCAACGGCCTTTAATCAGAAAAATTTGGATGACTTTCGACAAATAAAACAAAAAACTTATCGGCAAATAATTTTTTATGTTTTACCTTTTACCATTTGGTTTTTTATATTTGGCGCGGAACTGATCGCGATAACTTTGAGTGGTGGTAATTTTCTTTCAAATCAAGAAACATTGAACGCATTGCGAATTTTTTGTTTAAGCTTGCCGTTCCAAGCTCTTTTGCCTCTTTTGGCCAGATCATTTTACGCTACTGGTGACAGTTGGCGACCTTTTTGGGGAGCGTTTGTTTCTTTGCTTGTTAATGTGCTTTTTGCTTTTGTGGGCAGTAAATATTTTGGTTTGAACGGATTGATTATGGCTTTTGGTGTCAGTTCTTTTGCAAATTTTATTTTGTTAAGTTTTTGGAAAAGAGAATCGTTTTCCTTTTCTTTTAAATATTCCGTTAAAATAATTTTAATTGTCGGAGCATTGGCTTTTGTTGCCTTTTTTGTCCGACAAACTTTGCAAAATTTTATTGCTGACGATTTGTTATGGAAAATTTTGGTTGATGTTTTCGCGGGGAT
>JBAYHA010000039.1:0-8306 GCA_041666425.1 Patescibacteria group bacterium | reverse complement strand
GATTTGATTTCCCCTGTGTTTTGGTATTCAAGTTTTGAGCTCTCTATTATTTGGTCACATAGAGATAATGAATAAATTTAAACAAAAAACTAATATCCGTTGAACCGTTGCTTATAAATAATAAACTGAAAAATTAAAACCAAAGTTTTGCTTGGCAAACCCGATTTATTTTTTGTCCTGGTTGCTTTTAATATTTCATAAAATAAACCTTGTCAGGAGCTTTTTCAATTTATCTATTTCCCCACATTCAAAATACGCGCAGTTCTTTGTGTCGCAAAATATACAGAAGCGAATAAGCTCTTATCATTTGACATAAATCTTTTCACCAAAGCGTAAATCAACCGAATGAAGCGTCGACCACGATTCTTGATACTTTTCATTGTTATAAATTGCCATTAGCCTACTAACTGCCCTACTCGTACTTTCCGCCAAAGCAAAACGTAATTGTGGCCCATTCTCAAGAAAAATATAAATATAATCGTTTTCCTTTTCTACAAATTTGGCCGACCCTTGCCCGAAAATATTTTTTAAATTCTCGCATAATTCAACGATTGATAAAATCAAGTTGGTTTCAATCACTTTGTCGCCAATAACCCTTGGCTCATTATCATTTATGAGCTTGACGGTTAAATAATTATTTTGGCCTTGGCATTGTCGCAAGGCCGTTCCCGCAAGATCAATCAAAAAACACCCAGCATTATTTTGCCAAATAAGAGCGCCGTTTTTTTCTTTTACGGAAATCGTCAAACCGTGTGGCCAATTTTTTTGCACATCCAGTTCATCCAACAAAATTATTTGACGAATATTTTCTTTGATTTGTTCCACTGGCAAAAAAAGCAAATGAGATTTAGAAAATATTCCCAACTTTTTCTCTTTTAGCGCGTTATAAATGATATTATTGACCGCTTCTCGGTTATCCTCGCGCAAGCCATCAATTTTTATATCACTAATAAAAAAAATCGGCGAAAAAAACAGGGCGTAAAGAATGAGAAAGGTGACTATCGTTCCGCCAATTAAAATTATCCTTTTGCGAACCAACGATTTTTGTTTTTGCTCTTTTTGTAATCGTGGATTGGCATAGTCAAAATTTTTATAATCTTTTTTGAATTTTTCGCTAACGTGCGACATATCGAACTATTTTTTGCGAACAATTTTTTCTTGATTATCCATGTAAGGTCGCAAAACTTCTGGAATGATAATCGAACCATCCTCATCTTGGTAATTTTCCATAATCGGAATTAACAAACGAGGAACTGCGGCTACGGTATTATTCAAAGTATGACAAAAGTGGATTTTCCCTTCGTTATCTCGATAACGCAAATTCAATCTTCTGGCTTGAAAATCCAACAACGTTGAACAGGAATGAGTTTCCCCATAATTATTACGACTGGGCATCCAAGTTTCAATATCATTCATATAATACTTTCCCTTGCCCATATCTCCGGTACAAATATTTAAAACGCGATATGGCAAGCCCAAACTTTCCAACAATTCTTGACTATTGCTAAGCAGTTCTTCGTGCGCTTGACGACTTTTGGCAAGATTATTTTCGCCGATAACAAACTGTTCCACTTTGTAAAATTGATGCACTCGATACAAACCTCTGGTATCTTTTCCATACGATCCCGCCTCTCGACGAAAACAAACCGAAAAACCGGCAAATTTTATTGGCAGCTGTGAAACATCCAAAATTTCATTGCTATAATAGGAACCTAAAGCCACTTCTGAAGTTCCCACCAAATATTTATCATCTTTTGGCAATTGATAAATTTCTTCCTCAGCTCCCGGAAAAAACCCTGTGCCAATTAATGCTTGCTCATTGACCATAACAGGAACGGACATTAATTCATAATTTTTGCGACTGATAAAATCCTCGGCATATTTAATCATCGCGGCTTCAAGACGCGCACCATCGCCTTTTAAAATATATGAACGACTACCTCCGATTTTGACCGCTCGTTCATTATCAATTATATCTAAATCAACACCCAACTGCATATGCTCTTTTGGGATAAAAGAAAACTTTCTCGGCTCACCAAAACGTAATATCTCAACATTATAAGTATCATCCGGTCCAGTCGGTGTTTTTTCGTCAACATACATAGGTACTTCTAACATCAAAGTATCATATTCGGACATAAGTGGACTCAACTTGGTTTCAATTTCTTTTTGTAAAGCATCAACATTTTTCATTTCCGCCAAAGCTTGTTCTTTTTCAGCTGAACTCATATTTGGAATTTTTTTGCTCACATTGTTTTTGGTGGCACGAAGTTCTTCAATTTTTTGGTTCAAGTTTTTGCGTTCATCATCAAGATAAACCAATCGATCAAGATCAACCTTGATACTTTTTTTGTTAGCGACATTTTTTAGCAACTCCTTGTTTTCTCTAATAAATTTGATATCCAGCATATAATTTTATTGATTATTTTCTTCTTGTTTTGGCCTCATCAAAGGGAAAAGCACAACATCACGCAGATTCTCTTGTTGCGCAAGTAAGGTGATAATTCGGTCAACACCCATTCCCCAACCGGAAATCGGTGGCATTCCGTATTTCATGGCTTCAATAAAATCATCATCAACTTCCATCACATCCTCATCACCGGCTGATTTTTGCTTGGCTTGTTCGCGAAAACGATTTTCTTGATCCGCCGGATCAACAAGTTCAGAGTAAGCTTTGACCACTTCCCACCCATTAATAACCAGCTGGAACTGTTCCACCATGTTGAAATTTTTGTCTGACCTCCTTGCCAAGGGTTGCAGTTCAACCGGATAATTATACAAAAATGCCGGCCCGATAATTTTTGGTCGAGAAACTTTTTTATACAAATTATCAATCAAGTTGGCCAAGCCCATTTTATCCATCCCCTCGATGACAAGACTTTTGTTTTTTAAATCTTGACGCAAATCTTCTACTCTATGATATTTATCAACAGACAAACCGCAATCTTTTTTTAATAATTTGACAAAGTCGATTTTTGGCCATTTGGCGCCAAAATCAATGATTCGTTTGTTGCCATCTTTGCCAAGCACTTCGATTTGTTTTTTGATTTGCAATTTTTTGAACAAATATTGGAACATCTTTTTTGTAAATTTTATATTGTCTTCGAAGTTCCAATAAGCGCAATAATGTTCCAAGTGCGTATGCTCAGGAAGATGCGACGGATCAATCCCCTCGTTGCGAAAAGCTTTGCCAATTTCAAAAATTTTTTCAAATCCGCCAACAATCAATTCTTTTAACGGTAATTCGTGCGAAATGCGCAAAAAAACATCAATACCCAAACCATTATTATGAGTAATATAAGGTCGTGCGGAGGCGCCTGTTGCCCGGTGCATCAAAGTGGGTGTTTCTACCTCAAAAAAACCTTCCTTCCAATAAAATTCTCGCAAAGTTTTAATAAAATCACTCCGAAATTTGAACCTGGCCATCGTCTCAGGATTACTGAGCAGATCCAAATAACGTTGGCGATATTTCACTTCCACATCTTGCAAACCATGCCATTTTTCGGGCATTGGTTTTAACGCTTTGCCAAGAAATTGCCAACTACGAACGAGAATGGTTTTTTCGCCTTTGTGTGTGATAAAAATTTCTCCGGTTATGCCAACAAAATCACCCAAATCAATTATTTTTTGCAGATTTTTGTAATTATCTTGTCCCAGTGTTTCCAATTGAAAAGCAATTTGCATTTTGGCAGAATAATCTTGAAGATGCGCAAAGGTTAATTTTCCCATGTCGCGAAAAGACACCAAACGTCCAGCGGTTATAATTTTTTCGCCAACATTCAATTTTTGGCAGGCCAATAAATCTTTTTGTTTGTTAAATTTATCCGGATATGGGTTAATGCCCATGGCTCTAATTTGGGCTAATTTTTGGGTGCGAATTTGTTCTTCGGATTGTTCCGGCATATGCATTGTAATTTATAATAAATTATAGCTAAATTATAGCCCAAATTTAAAATTTACGCAAAATAAAAATCGACTTTGCGCAAAGTCGATTTTTGGAGATTAACGCTATAATATCTTTATGATTTTGTAAGAGGTTGCCCCTTTTGGAACAATAATATTCACCTTGTCCCCTGTTGTTTTGCCCATAAACGCTTTGCCCAATGGCGATTCATTAGAAATCTTCCCCTGCGCCGGTTCAGCCTCATTGTAACCGACAATGGTCAATTCTTTGGCAGCACACCCTTCTTGTTCAACAATAAATTTTGAGCCCAAACTGATGCAGTTGATCGAAGTTATACCATCAGAGATTATCGCTTTTCGCAAAACATCCTCAATTTCGGAAATTCGTGTTTCCGCCAAACCTTGCTGATCTTTGGCGTCATGATATTCGGCATTTTCGGACAGATCACCAAGTTCTTTTGCCTGAGCGATTTTTTCGATAATTTCCGGTCTACGAACTTCTTTTAATTCCTTTAGTTCCACTTCCAATTTCTTCTTGCCTTCTTCGGTCAAAATAATATTTGTCATAATTTAAATAAATAAAGTCAGGTCAATAAACCTGAATTTTAAAGTTATTTTATTACAATTGAATTATACAAAAATTTATACCCAACGTCAAATTTATTGATTTGTTGATAAACTTTTTTTGTAATCACGAAAATACCACTGCAAAAAATCATGCGCCACCAAAGCGGACACCCCGCTACCATCACCCGCTTCTTCACAAAGAATGGTCAAAACTATTTCCGGTTTTTCGGCCGGAGCATAAGCAACAAACCAAGCATGCGGTGTTTTGTCTCCACCGGATTGTGCAGTTCCAGTTTTGGCGCTTGAAGTTACCGGCAAATCACGTAAAATTTTTGCACTACCCAAAGTTACGGCTTGGCGCATACCCGATTGCACAATTTTGAAATTTTTTTCATCAACAAAACTTTGCTTAAATATGTCTGGATTAATATACTGTTCCTTTTTTTCATTTTGATCATAAATGTGATTAATGATTTGCGGTTTTAACAACTTTCCGCCATTAGCAATGGTTGAAGTGATAATCGCCATTTGCAAAGGGGTGACCAACAAATCACCTTGCCCGATAGCCAAATGATATGTGTCCCCGATATACCACCGCTCTTTCTTGTAATTTTCCTTCCATTCTTTGCTTGGTACAAAACCGGTTGCTTCATTTGGCAAATCGATTTGTGTTTTGCTCCCAACACCAAACATTTGTAAATATTCACCTATCTTCTCCACTCCCAATCCAACAAAATCATTCCATCCTCCACCAATAATATAAAAAAATGTATTAACCGATTCAGCGATGGCTTTGCGCACATTGGTATAGCCATGTCCACCAGCCTTCCAATCTGGGAAAAACCATTCAGAAATTCGCAACCCTCCATTACTCAAAAATACGGTATTTTCGGTAATAATTTTTTCTTGCAAAGCAGCGAGCGAGATAAGCGGTTTTATTGTTGAACCAGAAGGATACTCTCCACTAATAACACGATTGAACATCGGCTGATTGGTATCTCCAAATAATTTTGTCGTTTCGAGCGAATCTTTTTTGACACTGAACAAATTATTGTCATACCCCGGCAAACTTATTAAACTTAACACCTGGCCATCATTCGGATCGATTATAATTGCAGCTGTTTTAACTTTGCCCAGCTTAACCAATCTATTTTTTAAAAGCGCTTCCAGTTTCGCTTGCATTACCGCATCAATACTCAAATACAGATTATCCCCTTTTTGCAAATCTTCTTGTCCGATAATTTTGATAGCTCTGCCCAAGGAATCCACTTCAATTTGTTCTCGACCATATCGGCCACGCAAATTTTTTTCAAAAGTGGCTTCAACCCCGGTTTTGCCAATGTAATCGTTATACAAATATCCTTGATCCGAGAAATCCGCATAGTCCGTGGCACTTAATTTACCTTTATAGCCAAGGATATGACTTAAACTTTCGGTCTTGCCAAAACCAAAATCATGCTGATATTCCCTTTGCGCACCAATAGAAATTTGCACACCTGGGAAATTTTGGCTTTCAATTTGCATGGCAACGGCTTTTTCATAAGTCAAATTATCAGTCAAAATATTTGGTTCATAAAAATCCTTGGTGCCTTTTTTGCTTGCCAAAATTTTGTTAAAACTACTTTCCCACTCCGCATCAATTTCAGCCAAATTTTGGCCCAACCAATTTTTCAAAGAGATGACATCATTATTCTCGGTCAAAATATCCGACGGAGTCAATAAAATTTCAAAGATTGGTACGTTTTTTACCAACTGTCTGCCCAAGCGATCATAAATAATTCCACGCGGAGCGGGAATGTTTATTAACCGTAAACGGTTATTTTCGGCCAAGCTTAAATAATAGTCACCTTTTAACAATTGCAAATAAACGGCTTTTGACAACAAGACAAAAATGATGAACAAAATCAAAATGAAAAAAAACGACAAACTCCGTGGGCTGGATGACAAGCCTAAATAATTTTTGTTACCAGTGCTTATTTCTTCAATTTTATAATCAATAAAACTGCCTTCCACCCAAGAGGCCTTGTTTCTTCGGCTCATGGATTCGTCACGAATTGACAATCCTTGACAAAAAAAATCGTTTCCAGGAATATAATTTTTTTTATTAAAAATATGGAAAAGTTTCATAACTCAATTTTTGATTGTGTCAATGTAAACCGCTTTGAATCTTCGGCTAAAATAATTCAACAAAACAAAGAAAAATAAACCAAAAAGACAATTCAACCCCAGTTGCCAAAGAAATCCGACAGCAAACTGTCGACTGAATTCAGTCCAAAGGATATCCTCCTTTTTGTTATAAAAGAAATGAATTATCAAATAACAATATTGCCAGGAAGAAAATAACAATGTCACCAATCCGGTCATGCCAATAAAAGAATATAACGATTTATTAGTTAAAAATTTGTAAAATAATCGATTTAATAAAAAAAAAGTTAGACCATAAGTGAGTAAAATTGTGCCAAAAGGTAAAACCGAATATAGATCAAAAAGAAAACCAAAAAACAGCGCGTTCACGGTCGCCAATTCGACGGAATAGACAAATCCGATAATAATTAAGACGATTAAAGACAAATTAAGATTTGACCAAATTGACGGCAAAAATGGACGAATGGCCACCTCCCAAGCCACGATCGACAAAACGAACAAAATGAATTTACTAATTTTCCACATGTTTTATTTTGGTTGCAAAACATTGACCACAGTTATATTATTAAAATCAATCAAAGACCCAACGGTTGCTTCTTGAAATAAATCTTCCGGCGAGGTTTTGTAACTTTTTATTTGTCCGATGAGCAAGTTTTCCGGAATGGTTGTTTCTTGTCCGGATGTTACGACAATGTCACCCTCTTTTAACAATTGAGTCATTGGGATCATCTTAATTGTCAGGCCCAAACCAAACTCTCCTTGCAAGACGCCAATGATATTTTTTTGATTTTGAATTTTTACGGATATTTTTGACAAATCATCGTTTAATAATAAAACGATGGCTATTTTTTGTTCAACTTTGATTATTTTTCCAATTAAATAATTATTTTCTCCCAAAACCGGCAAACCGATACGCAAATTATCTTGCAACCCACGATCAATAATCAAAGCGTTCTGCGATTCGTCAGTAACCTTACCGATTATTTTGGCAATTAGAGGAGAAAACCGCTCATTGTTTTTGTATTGCAACTGATCTCGTAAAAAAGTATTTTCTTCTTTTTCGGTCAAAAATTGACTTTTTTCTTTTATCAACAAAGACAATTCTTCTTTTAACACCTTATTTTCCGCCGAAAGTTCCTTTTTGCTTTTTAAATTAAGATATCCGTCGCCAACCCAATTTGAAAAAGAATAAACCTTGGACACAACGGGTTTCGTTAAAAACACAAAAAAATCACGAACCGGATTTAACAACCCCAACCAATACAAAAAAAACAGCAAGCTCAGGCTCGCCACCACAACAACTGAAAATTTGGTATACTTCTTTGGTAAAGGCATATTTATCTAACCATCTTTTCATCATTCGCCGAAGGCAAAACAATCTGATTAAGCAACTTTTCATCATCAAGAAGCACCCCCAGTCCTCTAATAGTGCATGTTTTGGGGTCATCGGCAACGCGAACGGGTATTTCCATTTCCCGACTGATAATTTTATCAATCCCGCGCAAAAGCGAACCACCACCACAAAGCACAATCCCTCTTTCGTAAATATCCGCCACCAATTCGGGAGGAGTAAGCTCCAGAACACTACGAATCGCATCAATAATACTAGCAATCGTAGTAGACAATGCTTCCCTAACCTGATAATCAGTAATCATTATTTCTTTTGGCAAACCACTTAATAAATCACGTCG
>JBAYHA010000038.1:0-8376 GCA_041666425.1 Patescibacteria group bacterium | reverse complement strand
CTCTAGTTTTCAAGACTAGCGCATTCGACCACTCTGCCACCTCTCCATATAAATTTTCATTAAAAACCACTGGCGGAGAGGGCGAGATTCGAACTCGCGGACCCCGTTAGGAGTCAACATCTTAGCAGGATGCTGCCTTCAGCCACTCGGCCACCTCTCCACTGGTGCCCCCGCCAAGAATCGAACTTGGATTTCAAGCTCCGCAAGCTTGCGTCCTATCCGTTGAACGACGAGGGCAAAATTACACAAATTTTATAAAAAAACGAGCTCTTTCAAGCGCGTTTTATTGTAGCAAATAAATCCAATTAATGCAAATTAAGTCTCGTCGACCAAACCTCTTTGAAATCAACATCCTCTCTTTCCAAATCTTCCTTTAGGTAATTCAACAAAACATCCCGCAAGTCCAAAGGATTAACATCTTCAAGTGGTACCGCCAGATTATTACCCAAGCCTTTTTGCAAATCCAAATAAAGATATTTTAACATCGGTGGTTTATAAACAATAGCAAAGCTACGCAAACCGCGATAAGGAAAAAATTTGCGATCCACAATAATTCCATCTTCACCAACCACCACATTGACCATTCTTCTAGGCTCAAAATACTGAAAAATCGCAATAAACACGGACAAAAAAATAATCACCGCAAAAAGAAAGTTCGCGGTCCAAATGGCATAAATCAAAAAAAATAACAATAATGCGCCGACTACCGCATACCAAGCTTTGGTTTTTGGTTTTGGCACAAATTCCGGGAATTCCCAATTCATGGAAATTTCTCCAATATCACTAGGAATTTGCGGAGACAAAAAATCGGCTAAAAAATTTTTCATATTGTATTTTTTAAGGAAACTCTGCAAAATGCGCCTTACTGCGAAACTTTTACAATTTTGTTGCGAAAATTTAAAAATCGCAGAAGAAAAGTATATTTCAGAGGTTCCTTAATTATTAGGCAATTTTAATTAGGTTGACCGATAAATTTAAACTTTTAAATACTTGCCGACGGCCACAGCACTGCTCAATGCAGTCAAAATTAATGTTCCGCCAAATTGTACGCCAAACAACCACAACAAATTATCCGCATAAAAACTCAACAAACTGAAATCATACACTCCCAAAAAACCGCTTAACTGCGGATTGACCGCACGCAAAAGCAGGTAAATAACAATTGCGGTAAAAATCAAACCAAACAAAGAATAAAAAAGCGTATTAATAAGAAAAGGTGCTCTGATAAATGAATTCCCAGCCCCAACCAATTTCATAACCCCAATTTCTTCTTTGTGCGTATAAATGGTTACCCTAATGGCATTGTAAACAATCAACACAGCAATAAAAGCAAAGACAGCGGTCAAACCAAAGCCAAACTTTTCCACCTTGTCACTCAAAGATTCAACTCGAGAAATTATTTTTTGGTGATCCGTAAAATTCTGAGATTTTATTATTTCTTGATTTTCGGCCAATGAAAGCATATTCAAAACCACCTGATAATCTTCCGTATCTTTGGCCTTGATAATCAATGAATCCAATAATGGATTACCTTTGTCGGAAACTTCTTCCAATGCCTCCATGATGGCCTTGTCTCCGGCATAATCAATTTTGAATTTTTCCAAAGCCTCATCTTTGGAAACCAAAACAACCTCTTGTACCTCTTTTTGCGCTTTTATTTTTTGTAAAAAATTGTTTATCTTGGCTTCACTGGTGTTTTCCTTGAAAAAAACAGTTATATCGACTTTAGCCTTGACCGAATTAACGACACCATCAGACATGGCATTCAAAGAAATTAAAATATTTACGGATAACAACGCCAAAACAATCACGGTAATGGTAACAAAAGAAAGCCAAAAATTCCGCCAAAAATCCTGCCACGCGAATTTGATAGCTCGCCAAAAAGTATAGTTCATATTTTATTTTTATTTTGTAAAACAATTTTTATAAAACATATCGCCCAACGGCAACATCACTGGCCATTTGCCCTTTGTCAAGAACAATCACCCGTTTTTTTAACATATTCACAATATCCTTGTTGTGCGTAACCAAAATAACGGTCGTGCCAAGTTCATTTATTTTTTGCAACAATTCGATAATTTCTTTGGTATTGCTAACATCCAAATTACCGGTTGGCTCATCGGCCACCAAAATTTTGGGTCGATGAATCAAAGATCTGGCTATGCCGACTCTTTGCTGTTCTCCCCCTGACAGTTGATGTGGATAACGATCGGTTTTGTGTCCCAATCCGACAACTTTTAGAATTTGCGGAACAATTTGGTGAATTTTGGTATGAGCCAAACCACACGCCTCGAGAGCAAACGAGATGTTTTCAAAAACAGTTTTTTTTGGCAACAGCTTGTAGTCTTGAAAGATTACTCCGATTTGACGACGCAAAAGAGGGATTTCGTGATGACGAATATCAGAAATATCCCAACCGCCGAGAACTATTTTTCCGTTGGAAACCTTTTCTTCGGCAGTCAGCAGTTTTACCATGGTTGTTTTGCCCGAACCACTCTGACCGATGATGGAAACAAATTCGCCGGGATCAATTTTTAGATCAATGTCTTTTAGCGCATAAGTGTCCGGCGCATAAAATTTGCTGACATTCTGAAATTTTATCATACTATTTGTTTTTATTTTTGCTCAAGATACGGAAGGACTTCCACTCTTTTAATTATTCCTCTGCTCAATTTTGCCAATTTCTTGAAAGCGACCGAGTCCAAATCAATCACCCGATCAGGAAAAATATTTCTTTCGGGGCCAAAATCATTCACTCTGACAATCACCTCCTTGTCGCTATCCAAATCTTTTACCTTTAACATTGTACCTTTTGGATAATCCGGCGAAGCGGCACACAAACAATTTTTGTATTTGTACCAACTGGCCGAGCCGTTCACCATAATTGAAGAATCTTGGAATACAGTAAAAATAATTTCCGACTGAGTTAACAAAAACTTTGCG
The DNA here is from genome assembly GCA_041666425.1 of Patescibacteria group bacterium. GTDB lineage: Bacteria > Patescibacteriota > Patescibacteriia > UBA11705 > JABHMO01 > JBAYHA01. The sequence goes on along the minus strand of JBAYHA010000038.1, from coordinate 5,433 downwards.
TTATTATCGGAAATATTCGCTCCGGAAATCTTTTGCCAACCATTAGCATCAGTAAAAGAATAAATATTTTTATTCCCCCTACTTACTTCTCGCAAAGAAAAAACAACCGGCAATTTGAAATTTTTGTTTTTCGAATCAATCTTGACTCTATAAATTTGTGACAACCGTGAAAAATTTTCCGGTTTGACAAATAAATTTGCATCTTCGATCGTTACCGACAACGTCATGGGTTCAGAAAAAACTTTTGGCAAAACAGCCAACTGCATTTCCTTTTCCAAAAAAGAAAAAGTAAAGCCTTTTTGTAAGGTATCCGTCTGCAGATTATATTGAAATATTTGCGGTAAAATAATTTCTTCTGCCAAAACATTTTTTGGCAGATAAAACAAAAAACCGCTTAACAAAAATATACCGAGCCATTTGCCAAATAGTTTAAAATCTTTTATCATGTTCTTGGGTTAAAAATTGCTTTTGAACAAGCCACTTTAGCTCAGCTGGTAGAGCGACGGTATCGTAAACCGTAGGTCGTGGGTTCGATCCCCGCAAGTGGCTCCATAAAACAAGTTTGAGGCTAAGGGATGAGGTTAATTGCCTCATTTTTTTTTATAACCAGTTAATCAATCTTATAATTTTAAATTCACAAAACATTCTTATTCTGCTTGCAAATTGATAAAACGATAAACTTTTGCCTTGGACTTTAGTTCGTTAAAAATATCGGCAAAAGTTACTTTTTTTATCAAAATATGCTTGGCTTTTACTTGCTCCTTTGTCCCCGTAGCACTGTCTCCGGCATTTTTGGCTTCAACTTTGATAATATGATATCCAAAATCAGTCAAAATCAAATCGCTGACCTCTCCGACATTCATGGCAAAAGCAACATCTTCAAACTGCTTGACCATGACTCCCTTTGGGAACCAACCCAAATCTCCGCCGGCCGCAGCGGAACCTTGATCATCGCTGTATTGCTTGGCCAAATCTTCAAAGGAAATTTTGCCGGCCTCTACTTTTGTCAAAACCAATTCGGCTTTTTTCTTCCATTCTTGTTCGGCTTTTGGAGTGGCAACCAACTCTTTGGAAATTTTGTCACGCAAAATTTCCGGATAGGCGATTCTTTGTTTGAAAGTTTCCATATCCATCAAAAAATATTCGGTCACGTTTTTTTCAAACTGTTCTTTGCCTCCCGACTGTTCGGCCACCTCATCAATCGTTTTGGTCAATTCTTCATAGGACAAAACCAACCGATATTCCGAAGCCAGTTTTTTTATTAATTTTTCGTTAATCAACTTTTCCAAAACATCATTCCCGATTATCTGCTGATCAGCTTCACCGAATTTTTTTTGGCTATAATTAATGATTGATTTTGTTTCGAGATTCCAATCGTAATATCTGATCACTTTTCCATTCACAATGGCCACCGGATACGGCAAATACTTGGCTACTTTTTCTGCCAAGAAGGGATAGTCTTGTCCGTAATTATAAACGGCAAAACCGATAATTCCACAAGAGAAAACAACAAAAACCAGAACACTCAAAATTATAAAATAGGTTTCTTTTTTGATACCGCGAAAAAACTTCGCCAAACCAGAACCGATGTTACTAAAAAATTTACTTGTTTTTTTCGCCAAATCCCCCGCTTTTTTGGCAAAACATTTTTTTTCTTCCATAAGATGTTAAGATTTATTTGCTATTTTATTTATAAAATTTTTGTCTCCAAAAAAATACTCCAACCATAACCGCAAATTTTCACCTACCACGTCGGCCGAAATATTTTCTGTCGTCGCCAATGCGCTTTTTGTTTCCACGGACGGGTTATCTTCGTGTTTTATAACAATTACAGTTTCACCTTCTTTTTTTAAATTAAACTTGTTTCTCGCTGTCCGCTCGACAAAAAATTCACTGCTATATAAATCCACTGAACTTAAAAATTCGCTCTTTTGCCCTTGCAACCGGTTTAATTCAGCAGTCAATTCCTTCATCTGTTTTTCCATGGCCATTCTTTTGCCATATTCACGAACAATCCCCAGAACAATTACAACAATCCCCAAAACAGCCAAAATTAGGAAAAATTTTGACAGAACATTTTTTTTATTTTGACCACGATTACCCATAATCACATTATAGCAAATTTTTCCAAAAACGGCTACGCAAAAAAAGTTCTTTTTACACATCCAAATTATCCTTGTCCGGGATATTTTGTTCGGACAAGTTGCGTACAATTTGCGCTTTTTCTTCCGGTTTCAGTTTGGAAATTTCTTCCGTGAGCAAATCCACCGCGGAAGTCGGCTTTTTGCCTTCCTGCTTGCGCAATTCTTCGCTGATCTTTTGTTGCCAGGCAACAGAATTTTTCACTTTGTATATTTCAAATGGCACTTGCCCGTCAAAAAAAACAAATCGCAGATTGCCATAACCACAAATTTTGGCACCGATTCCTCGATTTTCCGTTTCCACCGCTTTTATTTCTGACAAAGAAAATTCGCTCGTATAATGTTCAAAAAAACCAATTTGTTCCAAATCCAAAATTCTTTTGTCCGTGATTATCACTCGATTTTTTTTCCAAAGAAAAATCATGCGCCAGACATAAAATAAAACCACCAGGAACACCGAGCCAAACAAAATCACACCCCACCAACCTTGCAAAAAAAGATAGTACATCATAAAAAAATCCAACAGCAAGATCACGATTGAAAAAAGAATATGCGGAAAAACTACCACTGCGTGGTGTTCGAGTTCAAACAACTTTTTTTCGTCCGGCAATAAAGAAATTTTATTCTTGGACATATTTATTTTATTTTTTCGAAAATAATTTTTTGCAAAAAATCAACATATTCGCCCGTCGGATCAATCGCTGCTATCTTTTTTAGATTTTCCTTGATGTTATCACTAATGTTGCGTTGAAAAAGCATCTTTTTGACCGCCTGAACAAACTCTTCGTTTTTTATTTTTGTTTGGTCAAAAACAACAGCCAACCCCTTTTTGGCCAAAAAATGAGCATTTTCTTCCTGTTGATTGTTTGGAATTGGAATCACCATCGCCGGCAACCGCAAAGCGATTATTTCAGAGATCGTCGCCAATCCGGCACGACAGATAAGCAAATCACTGGCTTGATACGCGAAGCCCAAATTATCGGACAAATAATCCCAAGCAAAATACCGTTCGGCCTTTTCGGGAAAATCCTTTTTGTTTTTCCAGACAACTTGGTTGCCTTTGCCGACAACGTGCAAAATTTGGCAAAACTCCAATAAGTCCGGCGCATTTTGGAAAATCAATTCATTTATTTTTTCTGCGCCGAGCGAACCACCTATAACCAAAACGGTTGGCCAACTCGAGAACAAACCCAACTGCTTTTTTGCCAAGTCCAGATTATCCGCAAATTTTAATCGACGAACCGGTGTGGCCAACAATAAACTTTTCTTCTTGGAAAAATATTTTTGCGTTTCGGCAAAAGCCACCGTAATTTTTGTGGCCAAGGGAGCACACAAACGATTGGTCAATCCGGGGCGCAAATCCATTTGGTGTAAAATCATTTTTGTCCCGCTAATTTTGGAAGCCATCGCCACGGGAAAAGCGACAAAACTACCGGCCGATAAAATCAAATCCGGTCGATATTTCTTTAGCAAGAATAAAGATTGCAAAAAACCAATAAATATCCGAAAAGGATCTACAAAATTATTCAGAGAAAAATATCGCCGCAATTTGCCGGATTGAATAGGATAATAATGATACCCTTGGGCAACCAAAATTTCTTTTTCCGGTCCGTTTTTTGTTCCCAGCCAAAAAAACTCAGTCTTTGCCGATGACTGTTTCTTGTTTTCTCTTTCTTTTATCTCTTGGCAAACGGCCAACAACGGATTAACCGAACCCATTGTCCCGCCACCGACTAAAAATATTTTCATAAAAAATTATCCATGCGCCGAAGTCAAAATAATAATTTGTTCAGCTCCACCTTCTTTTAATTTTTGACTCGCCGAAAGCAAAGTTTGCCCGGTTGTCATCACGTCGTCAAGCAACAAAATCTTTTTGCCTCTAACATTTTCTGACAAAGAAAAACAATCTTCCACGTTAGCCACTCTTTTTTCTTTGTTCAACAAAGCCTGTTGTTGCGTTTTTTTGCTTCTAATCAAAGCCGACAATAATGGCAGTTCTGTTTTTTGGCAAATACTTTTTGCCAGAAGTTCCGCCTGATTGAAGCCCCGCCAGCGCAATCTTTTTTTGTGCAAAGGAATCGGCACGACAAAAAAATCAGCGCTGTTTTTGGTGAACTCCCTTTCTTGCAAACGCGCAAACAGAAACTCTGCCAATATCTCGGCCAAATCCTCAATATAACTAAATTTTAAATTTTCTATAAGTGCCTTGACCACCATGTTTTGATAAGATACCGCCGGCCATATTTTATCAATTTTTGTTATCTCTTGGCAAGTTTGGCAAATCCCATCAAAACTTTTCACTTTTTGGCAAAGAAAACAGTATTCAATCGGCAAAAGTTCTATTTTACGAAAACAGGCGGAGCAAAGATACTCCCCCTCTTTTTCGCAACCGAAACAATTTTTTGGGAACAAAGCATCAAGAAAAAATTGTAAAAAATTGTTCATCTTTATTCTTTGTCATTCTGCCAAAAAATTCCGTCAACCAACCAACGTTCACCAACTTTGACCATTTTTAAAGTTACTTCTTTTTCACCAGAAACGGGCGCTTTGTCACCATTCTGCTGAGTTTGCCAATAAGTTATCAAAAATTCAATCATTGTTTCAGTTTGACTTTTGACATTGATAACTAACGGTTCGCTTTTTACTTCATAATAATAACCGTCAGCAGGATAATACATTTGCAATTTCTTGACATAATCATTAAAAACATAAGCGCGAAAACTGTCAGTCATCAAAGAAGAAATTTCGGAAAAATTACTGTATCCGCTTTGATTGGAATAAGTGCCAAATCTAGAAAAAAATGTTCTGGCCAAAGCTTCTAATTCTGTGGTTGTTTTTTCTTCTTTGGTGGCCACTTGCTCATTAATTATTACGCCTTTGAGTTGCTCATCTATTCCGGCAACTGGAATAGGCGCACTTTCATCTCTGGTTAAATCACTAAAATTATCCTTTGTCGCTCGTTGAATGTAAATAAAATAAGAAATAATTCCGACAATTACCAATAAGCCTGAGAGCAAAATTATAATTATTTTTCTGTTGTTTGACATAACATATAATTAAGAATTTAAAATTATCACGAAGTGATGCCTTTGGTAAGAATTTAAAATTAATCACAAAGAAATCACTTGCCCCTTTGTGACTTCATAAAATTTTAAGCTTATTCTTCGCTCAATTGCTCTTTTCGTCTCTTTTCCATTTCCAAAAGCTGTCGCGGGTCGGTAGTAATCAATTGGTCTTCCATCGGTGAGGCGACGACGCGAATGGCCGCGTGCTTGCTCCCGGCAAAGAAAAT
>JBAYHA010000037.1:0-8611 GCA_041666425.1 Patescibacteria group bacterium | reverse complement strand
TAACCTTGGGTGTATAGCTCAGTTGGTTAGAGCGTTTGCATGACACGCAAAAGGTCCGTGGTTCGAATCCACGTACACCCATGGCTATGGCAGGCGGGCGCAAGAGGTCAGAGGTTCAACTCCTCTCGGACCCACCAGTTTTCTTCGGTCGATAGACCTTTTTTAATTAATATAATGTCCCAGTCCCCAAGGGCATGTAGCTCAGTTAGTTAGAGCACCACTCTTATAAAGTGGGGGTCCTGGGTTCAAATCCCAGCAGGCCCACCAGCCTACGCTCCTTCGGAGCTTCGGCTGGCACGCCAGACATAGTTTTAACGACGGCTGGCATGCTATATTTAGTTAATTATTGACAAAAAAAGATAATTTTTGTTATTATAAAAAAGCCCATTTCGGGCGCTTAGCTCAGTTGGTTAGAGCGTCTCGTTGACGTCGAGAAGGTCAGTGGTTCGAATCCACTAGCGCCCACCACGGGCCCGTAGCTCAGTTTGGCTAGAGCGCTTCCATGGCATGGAAGAGGTCGCAGGTTCAAGCCCTGTCGGGTCCACCAGCCTTCGCTAAAGCTTCGGCTGGCACAGCCAGTAAGAAGATTTAGCGAAGGCTGCCCTTCGTAGCCTTCTTGTCCTCCGCAGCTTCAGCGAAGGAGGAGGCGAAGAAGGGCTATTAATAATCGTGTTTGTGCTGTTCAATACGGCTGGCACGCCATAAATAAGCCGAAAGGCGACGGATTGGCACGGCCATTAATTATAAAAAACATGTTCTTCGTTTACATCATCCAAAGTATTAATTTCCCAAAACAGTTCTATACTGGTTTTTCTGAAAATATCGAAGAAAGGTTGGATGAACATAATAAGGGAAAATCTGTTCATACGAATAAATTTAAACCGTGGAACATGATTTATTATTGTGCATTTAACGACAAAAAGAAGGCTCTAGATTTCGAAAAATATTTGAAGACTGCTTCTGGTATAGCATTTAGAAACAAACGACTGATATGAGCGAAAATATACCTGAAATTATTTCAGAATGGCTCGAGGTTCCAACCACGTCAATGAGCCCCCACCATAAGTAAATAAATAATTGCCAAGAATAAAAAAAACACCAGGCGGTGTTTTTTTGTTTTTTAAAATTTTTAAATTAATGATTTTAATTTTTCAATAATTAAGTCAGGCGAAACGGTAAAAGAAAAAATAATCTGTTTTGTTGTTCCGGATAAATCGCTAAATTCAGCAAAGTGTTTTTTTAAATCAATTTCTTTTTCTGATTTTATCAAGCATTTGGTTAAATTTCCTTTTTGAAAAAAAATCGCCGTTAATTCGACTGTTTTGACAGAGAGAATGAGTTCATCGATTATGGGCAAAATATCTTTTTCTTCGGTGTTTGTGTCTGCGAAATCTTGGGCGACAATTTTTGAAATGGCAATTTTTTCTTCGTTAAATATTTCTAAATTAAGAAGAATTTTGCCCCAAAGCTTGATTGCTCCGATCGTTTGTTTGCCAAAAAGATTTTCCATTATTGTTTGGCGGTCAGCGCCGATTTGCACCAATGTGCCGGCGGTATGTAAGCTTTTTGAACTGAGATCGTGTGATTTGAACCCTTTATTTTTTTCGAGTAGGCCAGTCAATAGATAAGTGGCGATTTTTTCGTCAAGCATCTCTTTGTTGATATGAGCAATAAGATCATAAACGACTTCCGTCAAGGAATCATGTTCCGAACTGTGCAAATTATGTTTTCCGGAAAAACTATTTTCTTTTTTGCAATCAATAGCAAAGGTGGTCATTTCTGTTATACGCAGTTGGTTTGTAGAAAAAAAATCACCAAGTTCAGATAGTTCATCAATTCCGAGAAAAATTAAGGAATCAAAGTTATTCCAGTGATTTTTTAATTCAATTTTTGGATCAATCGGCTGATGATTTGGCGAAATAAAATGAAAATGCCAAATTTTTTCTTCTTTTTCCAATTCCCAAGTCGGTTGAATGGCCTGTTGAAAATCAATGGAAAAAGTTATTTTGTTTAATTCTTGCCAAGTTGTTTTGATCAAAGAACTTTCGGTAAGAAAATCATAGTTTTTTGGCAAAACAAAATTGGGTGAAAAAAGAGTTGGTTCTTTGCCTGATTTTTTTAGAAAATGATAAATTGCTAAACTCGCGCCAAGGCTGTCGCCGGCTTTTTTTGCGGAAAAAATTATCAGCGGTTTGGTGATCTTTTGCCACGCTGGTAAAAAGTCGTTGTGTAAAATAAGTTGAGACATAGTTTTAATTTTGCATTTTAGCTTATTGTGGGTATCTCGTCAAGGTTGTTTCATGTCAGACAAGATTTTTTGCGGTTGTCAAATTTTTTCTTGCGAAAAGGTGAATATTTTGCTAAAATTTAATATAGATTTATTATTTATAATTTGCATATGGAAATACCAAAGGCTTATAATTCTCATGATTACGAAGATAAGATTTACAAAAGTTGGATTGAGAATGATTTATTTAATCCCGATTCGCAAAAAGCAAAAAGCAAAAAAAATTTTTCCATTGTTTTGCCTCCGCCAAATGTTACCGGAACTTTGCACCTTGGCCATGCGTCAATGTTGGCGATTGAAGATTTGTTGATTCGTTACAAAAAAATGCAGGGTTTTGAAACGGTTTGGATTCCGGGAACGGATCATGCTTCCATTGCCACACAAAATGTGGTCGAAAAAAAACTTTTACAAAATGGAAACAAAACTCGGCATGAACTTGGTCGTGAGGAATTTTTAAAAAAAGTTGAGGAGCATGTCAATGAGTCCAAATCGACAATAAAAAATCAAGTAAAAAAAATCGGTTCGGCTTTGGATTGGTCGCGTGAAGCATATACTTTGGATGAAGTGCGTAGCAAAGCTGTGCGCAAAGTTTTCAAAAACATGTTTGATGACGGTTTGGTTTATCGAGGGTATCGAATTGTTAATTGGTGTCCGCGCTGTCAATCCACTTTGGCGGATGATGAAGTTGATTACAAGGAAACCAAAAGCAAATTATATTGGCTCAAATATGGACCTTTTGTTTTAGCGACAACCAGACCGGAAACAAAATTGGGAGATACTGCGGTTGCGGTTAATCCAAAGGACAAACGTTATCAATCCATGATTGGCAAGAAATATATGATTCCGGGAGTTCTTGGAGAGTTTGAAATTATTGTGGTCGAAGATAATGCTGTTGATATAAATTTCGGATCGGGAGCGATCAAAGTTACTCCGGCGCACAGCGCAGTTGACTATGAAATTGCTTTGCGACATAATTTGCCAATAAAAAAAATTATTGACGAAAATGGTCGAATGATGGCTAATTGCGGAAAATATTTTGGTATGACTACATTAGAAGCCAGAGAGGCAATTGTTGCGGATATGCAGAAAATGGGTTTAATTGACAGAATAGAAGAAAATTATGAAAACAAATTATCAGTTTGTTATCGTTGCAAAACAGTAATTGAACCATTGCCGTCCAATCAATGGTTTGTTGATGTTAACAAAAAAATTACCAAAAAAGGCAATAAATATTTCAAAAATGGCGCTTCGTTAAAAGAGGTCGCTTTGCAAGTTGTTCGTGATGGTGAAATCAAAATAATTCCTGATCGTTTTGCCAAAACTTATGAACATTGGATGAGCAATCTTCATGATTGGTGCATTTCGCGCCAAATTTGGTTTGGTCATCGTATTCCGGTTTGGTACAAAGACGGTTTTTCGGCGGTTTTTTTGCGACATGGTCAGGCCGTGGGCAATGCTAATGATGCTTTGAATTCCGATATTACAAAAATAGATAATATTTTAACTGAGCGGGGAATTAATCAAGCAAAAAAATCAGCCGAAGAATTAAAAGAAAGAAAGTTTGACTTGATAATTTGTTCTGATTTTGTGAGGACAAAACAAACGGCGAAAATTTTGGCGGAAAGCTTGGGAATTTCGGAAATCATCGAAGATCCTCGTTTGCGTGAAATCGGCGTGGGTAATTTTGAAGGCAAAAAAAATGATGAATTTATCAAATTTCGCCAAAGTAATTGGCCAAAATGGAAAAATGATAATCCGGAAAATATCGAATCATTTGATTCTTGGAAAAAAAGAATTTACAGCGCTTGTGAAAATATTTTGCAGAACTATTCTGACAAAAAAGTTTTGGTTGTCGCGCATGGTGATTCCATTCGCATGGCCAGCTCTTTTAACAAAGATTTGACGGATGAACAGATTTTTAAATTACCATATCCTGATAATGGCAAGTATTTTGAACTTACTTTGCAATCAACGGAAATAAAAGTTTCCGAAACTTCGATTTCAGAAAAAGGTTGGCGTCAGGACGAAGATACTCTCGACACTTGGTTCAGCTCTGGCTTGTGGACTTTTTCAACAATGTTGCCAAAAGATTGGGATGGCAAAGATTTTTCTTCAAGTGATATCAAACGTTTTCATCCGATTTCGGTAATGGAAACCGGTTATGATATTTTGTTTTTTTGGGTGGCCAGAATGATTCTCATGACCACTTACAATATTGGACAGATTCCTTTTGAAAATGTTTTTTTGCATGGTTTGATTCGTGACAAAGATGGCGACAAAATGAGTAAATCAAAACCTGAGACCGCCATTGATCCGTTGATCGCCGGCGAAAAATACGGCATGGATGCGGTTCGTTTGAGCTTGCTTATTGGCAATACCGCGGGCAATGATATTCGACTTTATGATGAAAAAATCGAAGGTTTTCGTAATTTGGTAAATAAACTCTGGAATATTTCCCGTTATATTATTTCCAACTTGCAGGAAAAAAATATTTTGTCGCAAATGCAGGCGGGTGATTGGGGCAAAAGCAAAGATTGGACCATGTTTGATCGAGCGATTATTTCCAAATGGCAAAAAACCAAACAAAAAATTACTGCGGGAATGGAAGAATACAATTTTTCTGCGTCAGGAGAACTTTTGCGTGAATTTATGTGGGATGATTTGGCCGATTGGTATCTGGAAATCGCCAAAGTTGAAAACAAAAAGGAAAATATTTTATACAATATTTTGGTGGAAATATTAAAAATGTGGCAACCTTTCATTCCCTTTGTCACGCAAGCGATTTATGAAAATTTACAACCGCAAAAATTTTTAATGACCGAATTTTGGCCCGAAGCGAACAAAAAATATTTGGCTGATGAAGCGGAAAGTGAATATGAAAAATTTCGCGAACTTGTTTCGACCATTCGTAATTTGCGCGTTACTTACAAAATTGATCCGGTAAAAAAAATCGATTTGTGCTTTGCCAAAAAAACAAAATTCATAGCCGAAATTTTGCCGGCTTTGCAATCTTTGGCCAGAATTAGTGCGGTTTCTTTTGTCGATTCCAAACCACCGCAATCAGCCGAAGCGATCGTGGCCGATTTGACCGTTTACTTGCCATTGGCGCAGTTGCTTGACTTGGAAGAAGAAAAGCAGAAACAGCAAAAAGAGTTGACTGCTTTGCAAAATTATATTTCCGTTTTGCAAAAAAAATTAACCAACGAAGAATTTGTCAAAAATGCTCCGCCGGCGATTGTCGAAGGTGAAAAACAAAAATTGCGTGAAGCGCAAGAAAAAAAACAAAAATTGCAAGAGATAATTGCCGGGTTGTAGGTTTTGAAAAAAACTCAACTCAATTTGCTTTTGAAATAAAAAAAAGATAAAATAATACTGTAAATTTGAATAATCTTTATGCCAAAAAACAAAGAACGAATAGCCGAAATTATCAACCGAGGGGTGGAAAATGTCTATCCGTCAAAAGATTTTTTGCAAGAACTGCTAAATTCCGACAAAAAACTGATTTTGTATTTGGGAATTGATCCGACCGGTCCGAGTTTGCATCTGGGCCATGCTATTTCGCTCATGAAATTGGCGCAATTCCAAAAACTTGGCCACAAAATAATTATGTTGATTGGCAGTTTTACGGCCATGATTGGTGATCCGACTGACAAAATGGCGACGCGTCAGCCTTTGACGCGCGAACAGGTTTTAACTAACTGTGAAAAATACAAAGAACAGGCAAGCGCACTTATTTCTTTCACGGGTGATAATCCGGCGGAAATAAAATTCAATTCCGATTGGTTGGACAAATTAAATTTCAAAGAAATTGTTGAGTTGGCTTCAAATTTTACAGTACAGCAAATGTTGGAAAGAGATATGTTCGAAAATCGGATTAATGAAGGCAAACCAATTGGTCTGCACGAATTTTTGTATCCGTTAATGCAAGGGTATGATTCTGTGGCCATGGATGTTGATGGTGAAATCGGGGGTAATGATCAAACCTTTAACATGTTAGCCGGCAGAACACTTTTAAAATCTTTAAAAAATAAAGAAAAATTTGTTTTGACCACAAAACTTTTGACTGACAGTTCCGGCAAAAAAATGGGGAAGTCCGAAGGTAATATGCTTCGCCTTGATGATTCGGCTTCCGATAAATTCGGCAAAGTAATGTCTTGGAGCGATGACATGATTATCAATGGATTCAAACTTTGTAGTTTTGAATCAGACGAAAAAATTTCCGAGATTGAAAAAAGTCTTGAAGCCGGTAAAAATCCACGCGATTTAAAATTGCTTTTGGCTGAGAGTATTGTCAAAATTTATCATGGTGAATCCGAAGCCAAAAAACAAGTCGAAAATTTCATTAACACTTTTTCCAAAGGTGAAAAACCGCAAAACATTGAAGAGTTCTCTTTGGCCGGCAAGAGTTTGGTAGAGGTTTTGGTTGAAAGCGGTTTGGTTTCTTCCAAAGCTGACGCAAAAAGAAATATTGAACAAAACGGAGTAAAAATCAATGATATTGTTTGCTCCGATCCAAACAAAACAGTTGCCAGCGGAGATGTTATCCAAAAAGGCAAAAGATTTTTTGTAAAAATAAAATAAATCTATAATTTAGAATTAAGAATGCAGAATTATCCCGAAGGGATGCCTTCGGCAAGAATTAGTGATGATTATTTGAAAAGATTTCTCCACGCGCTATCGCTTGGTCGAAATGACAAACAATCATTTTATTAATATGAAAATTTTAATTTTCGTGGAAAAAAATATTATCGGCCTTGATCATGAAGTCGTGGTCGGGGTAAAAGAAAAATTAAATCATTGGATTGAAAATGGTGCGGAAATTGAATTTTTGACCGGCATTAACAAGTTCATGGCTTTGAAAAAATTGGATGACCAAATCAAAGAGTTTGGTTTTTCCAAACCAAAAATTCATGACAAAAAAGATGAAGAAAAATTTGTTAATGTCATTCGTAAAATCAAGCCTGATTTGTTGATCGAAAAAGTCGGTAATTCCGATGAAGCCAAAACGTTTAAGGAAAAATTGCCTGGTGAAATAAAGGTTTTGTTGCTCGAAGAAGATGCTACGCTCGAACTTTTGTCCGATGATCCAAAGGAACTTTTGGCAATGGCCAGCGAAGATCCGGTTGAAGCGATAAAGGATAATACATATTAGAACAACAATCACGCCTTTCGTCATTCAGGACATGACCGTGCCTCCGCCGAAGCTTAGTTCGGCTACGCGCAGGCAGGTCCGGAATCTCATTATTGGCGGAGGCACGGTCAAGTCCGGAGTGACGACAATAAGATTAATTAATAGACGAAATTAAAAATTTTGCTGTGGTTCGGACTGTTTCTTTGTGAGAGTTTTGTTATGACAAAATTATTGTAAAAAGATGTTTTCAAAAATCAAAATTAAATTAAGTTCCATATTAAAAGATCACGGCTACAATGTTGAGCCGAAGATTTTTTCCGTTCCGCCAAAAATCGAAATGGGTGATTTGGCTTTGCCTTGTTTTGAGTTGGCCAAAAGTCAAAAGAAAAATCCTGTTGAGTTGGCCAAAGAGATTTGTGCCAAAGTCAGCGACAAAAGAATTTTGCGCGCCGAACCGATTGGTCCTTATGTTAATTTTTATTTCAAACCAGAATATTATAACAAAGAAGTGCTGAATCATCAGGTAAAATTTGCGCCAAATAGTGGCAAAGTGATGATCGAATATTCTCAACCAAATACGCACAAAGAATTTCATATCGGTCATTTGCGTAATGCCGTTCTCGGTAGCGCTTTGGTAAATCTCAAAAGATTTTGCGGTCAAAATATTTTAGCGGTGAATTATATCGGCGATACCGGCGTGCATGTGGCCAAATGGTTGTGGTGGTTTTTCAAAAAATATCAAGGTGTTTTGCCAATTGAAAAAACGGATGTTTTTGGTAAAATTTATACCGAAGCGACAACTGAATTGGAAAAAAATCCGGAGTTTTCCGTGGAAGTCTCTTTGATGCATCGAATTTTGGAAAAATCAATTGAAAAAAGTTTCAATAATGCCGAGTTAAGTGATGAAGAAAAAAATATTCTTGAAACTTGGCAAAAAACCAAAAGCGCCAGTTTGGAATATTTTAAAAAAATTTACCAAAAATTGAATATTGATTTTGATTTGTGGTTTTACGAAAGTGAAGAAGAAGTCGCCGGTAAAAAATTAATTTCAGAAATTTTGAATAGCAAAAAAATTCCGCAAATCAAAAAAAGTGAAGGTGCCGTTATTGCTGATTTGCGTGAATTTAATTTAGATGTTTTGGTTTTGATAAAATCTGATGGCAACGCGCTCTACGGCGCCAAAGATTTACCTT
>JBAYHA010000036.1:0-8785 GCA_041666425.1 Patescibacteria group bacterium | reverse complement strand
GGAAAAATCTTTATGAACTCATTGGTGAAGGTGCACTTGTCAGCGCACAAGCATTTTTGGCTCAATTGACGCTGATATGCCTTGATCTGTCTATCACCTCAGGCCAGCATGTATTTTTTATTCAGGATCTTGGGAAAGAGGTACAACCATTAACAGTTGGAGTCACTGGACTTGGCTATCCGTGCATCTATGTAGAAAAAATGAGTAATGAGTTTCTTCCATTTAAAGCAGGGACTATTGTTTATACGCAAGCATAATTTCATTCGGCAGGCAAAGACGCCTGTCGTTTTTTATTATAAATGATAAAACTTTACTTTTTTGCAAAAAAATGTAAAAATACTTATATAAATTAGGTAATTTATGCAAATTTTAGCTATAGAATCAAGTTGTGACGAAACAGCCGTAGCGGTTCTAAAAGGAACCGGCACGAATTTTGAATTTCTATCAAACATGGTTTTTTCACAAGTGGCAACGCACGCCAAATTTGGGGGTGTTGTGCCGGAAGTGGCGGCCCGAATGCATATTGAAACAATAATTCCATTATTGCGGGAAGCTTTATCTTCTGCAAAAATAAATTTAAAGGAGCTTGACGCAATTGCCGTTACTTCTGGCCCCGGTTTAATGAGTTCGTTAATGATTGGCGTAGAAACAGCCAAAGCGCTTTCGTTTTCTTTAAATATTCCGCTAATAAAAATAAATCATCTGGAAGGGCATCTTTTTTCTTGTTTAAAAAATAGTTTAAAAGAAATAAAATTTCCGGCGGTTGGTTTGATTGTTTCCGGCGGGCATACGCAAATTTTATTTGTTGAAAATTTTTGCAAATATAAAATAATCGGTGAAACGCGTGATGATGCCGTTGGCGAAGCTTTTGACAAAGTGGCCAAAATTTTACATCTTGGTTATCCCGGTGGACCGGCGATAAGCAAAGCCGCCGCCCAAACTGATGAAAATCATGGTTTTGCGATAAAATTACCGCGTCCGATGTTGGATCAACATAATTATGAAATGAGTTTTTCGGGAATCAAAACTTCGGTTTTGTATTTGTGGCAAAAAAATGAAAAAAATTTAACCGACAGTGAAAGGGAAAATTTTAAGAAAGCGATTGCTTTTGAATTTCAGCAAGCGGTCGTTGAAGTTCTAGCTACGAAAATATTGTTGGCGGCGAGAGAATTTAACGCCAAAACGGTTTTACTCGGTGGCGGCGTTAGCGCCAATACTTTTTTAAAAAACAGTTTGCAAAAAATAATTTCTGATCGATTGCCAAAAGTTAAATTTCTTTTTCCGGAAACAAAAATGTCAGGGGATAATGCGGCCATGATTGCTGTTGCCGGTTTTATTCAAGCAAAAAAGAAAAATTATATTTCGCCATTAAAATTAAAGGCCGATCCGAATTTGGAATTGGTTTAATCAACCGAACAACTGATCCTGCCTTCGCCGAAGCGTAGTTCGGCTACGCGCAGGCAGGCAACTGACCAATAAAAATTAATTTGTCGATACATTTCATTTTGTCATTTCGAGTGAACAGAGTGAATGGCAATGCCCTGTCGAATGACGGGGAGAAATCTTTTTTAAATAGTAAATACAATGTTGGAATTTAGGATTTTGAAAAGATCTCTCGACACTTTCGACTTCGCTCAGGGCAGGTTCGCTCGAGATGACAAATTTGTACACATTTGTAATGTTATGAAAATAAAAACATCATCATATTTGGAAACGCAGGAATTTGGAAAAAAATTCGCCGAAAATTTAAAAGGCGGCGAGGTTGTTTTGTTAATTGGCGATCTCGGTGCTGGGAAAACAACTTTTGTTCAAGGTGTGGGTAAATTTTTCAAAATTAAAAGAAATATCACCAGCCCGACTTTTGTTTTAATGAAGATTTATGAGGTTAAAGGGAATTATTTAAAAAAGATCTCTCCACTCGCTAAAAAGCTCGGTCGAGATGACAACGGCGGAATAAAAAAATTAATTCATGTTGACACTTACCGCGGTTTGGAAATAAATGATTTGGAAAATATTGGAGCTTTAGAATTTTTTGGTCGGGATGACTGTGTTTGTTTTGTCGAATGGGGCGCGGGATTGGAAAAATTTTTAAAAAGCAAAAAAATCAAAACAATAATTCTACAAATAAAAAATCTTTCAGAAAATGAAAGAGAAATAAATATAAAATAAAAATATGTATTCAGACTTTGGTGGCAAATTCGCTACACACGAAAAACCAAAAACAGTAATTAAAAAAAAGGAACTGTTGATGATTGATACACAGATAGAATTGGCAATCTTGCGACATTCAGGGAAACTTAATGAAGGACAAAATGGTGTGATTTTGGAATTGTTTTTGGATGCGACCGATAGCTGTTACGATTTAATTGAGGAAATTGAAAAACAAGCGCAAAAAAACAGAAAAGTTTCAGCGGAAATTTTATCTGCTGGAACCGTTGGTAAATTTTTAAAAATATACAAACCCGGTTCAGCCAAAAGAGAATTTGAAATGCAGTCCAAGGCGTTTGAAATCGTCAATCGTGGAGAAACGGATGGTTTGGCGAATGTTCCAATGCCTATTTTGTATCGAGATTTAAAAGTTTCCGGTGAAACCAAGCAAAAATTAAAAGATTTTGGGGTTGGTTTTGTTGACAATAATGTGGAAGTGTTATTAATGGAGAAAATTCCGGGAATGGATTTGGCGACGATGTTATATCGAGAGGTTATTAAAAGACACCCGGCCGGGCGTCCGTTTTTAAGTACAATGGAAGAAATGAGTTTTTCTGATTTACATCAATTGGTGGCTAACTTTCTTGAGTTTGATCGTCCGGGCGGTCAAAGCGATACTGTAGCC
The DNA here is from genome assembly GCA_041666425.1 of Patescibacteria group bacterium. Lineage (GTDB taxonomy): Bacteria > Patescibacteriota > Patescibacteriia > UBA11705 > JABHMO01 > JBAYHA01. Next base: position 5,952 of record JBAYHA010000036.1, on the reverse strand, counting down.
GGCAAAGAGTATGAAAAAATTAGAGTGGAAAATGGAAACGCCGAAAAGATTTATAAATTTTTAATTGATTCTGGTTTTGTTTTGGATAAAAGGATTCTCCAGATGATTGATGATACGATTAAAGAATTTCACAAGAATGGATTAGTCTTACGGGATGCGCATCAACGCAATTTTATGATTTCCGGTGAGGGGGATGATTTGCGTGTTTCGATAATTGATTATGGTAGTGCCATAAGTTTTGTCGGAGATTATGGAGCGGAGTTGTTTCTTGAAGGAGAAAAACGTTATCCGGTTGATGAAATGGTTGTCCAGACAATGAAAAAATTGACCAAAAGCAAGGAGCGTCAAATTGCTGATGAATTGGCACAGTTTGCCAGAGATATGCAATCAATTTATAAATTATTAGAAAGAAATATCACGGAATTAAATGAGTTAAAAATGGCCATGTCGACCAAAAAATTTGCTTTAAAAGCTTCTTTTGAATTAGTGATGAGTTCATCTTTGGTGCGTGGTCAGTCAGTAGAAACAAAAGGTCTGGCGACTCTGGCCATATTTTTTGATTTTTTAAAAAAAGGAGAAATTGAAAAACCGTGGTTAAAAGAAAAGATTGCCAAGTTTTTATCTACAAAGACCGGGTTGCCAAATGTTGTTGAGTTAAAGTTAAAGAAATTTTATCAAGTTTTATAAAAAAAATTCCGACGCGTGTCGTCGGTTTTTTTATTGCAAAATTTTTCTTGGTAATCTTTTTGTGACATTGTCGGAAAAGTGGTAGCCAATGCAAATTTCTCCATTATTTAAATGTAATCTGATTCTTACATTTTTTCCTTTGCAAATTTCTTTTAGTCTGGCAAAATTTTCAATTTCATCTTTGGAGAGATATTTTTTTGGGGAAATAATCATGTTTTTTCTTTTTCCGGTAGAATGATTTCGTTAAGAATTTCCCAAAAAAGATGGCAGATTTCGTTATCAAGAAGATGTTTTTTTGGAAAAAAACTGTCAAATTTTTGGATGGCCTCGCGTATTCTTGAATAGTTTGGGTTTGTCAGCTTTGTTTCAAAAACGTCTTGACTTCCATAACGAAGAAGATAAGCTAATAATTCTCGATAAGCATTGTAAAACTCAGGATCTTCCATTAGTTTTTCAAGTTTTTCTTTTTCGAATATCATGCAAAGAACCTCCTTTAAAAGGAATTTACACGTTATCATTAAAGCTAATTAATGTCAAGGACTGTAATGTCAAGGACAACTAAAAAACCGGCTTAATTTAGAGGTTTTTTTCTGTATTTATTCTGTAACGCGCAGGACTTCGTCAAGTGTGGTTGTGCCGTTTAAAACCTTTAATAATCCGTCTTGCAACATGGTTAGCATTCCGGCATTAGTTGCCAATTCTTGTACCCGCATTTCGCTGATATTTCCTTCCATAATGGATTTTTCAATTTCCGGCGACATGGACATAATTTCGTAAATACCGATACGACCTTTGTAGCCAATGCCGTGACAATGGTCACAACCGGTGCCTTTGAAAAGTTTAAATTCCGTAACCTTGGGACGATCGGGATGATTTGTTGGGATTGATTCAATAATTTTTTTTATTTGTGCTTCTTTTTCCGGAGTCAAAGTGTCTTCGGTTTTGCATTTGGAACAAATTTTTCTAATCAATCGTTGGCCGATAATTGCATTCAAAGCCGGAGCCAACAAGAAAGGCTTCACATTCATTGACAAAAATCTGGGAATTGCGCCAGCTGCGTTATTGGTATGAATTGTCGATAAAACTAAGTGTCCGGTTAAAGCAGCATTGATGCCAACTTCGGAAGTTTCCGTATCGCGCATTTCGCCGACCATAACAATGTCCGGATCTTGACGCAAAAGTGAACGCAAGCCTTCGGCAAAAGAATAACCCTTGCTGTGATCGACTTGACTTTGATTGATACCCTTTAATTTGTATTCGACCGGGTCTTCGAGAGTAATAATTTTGGTATTTTCGGTATTTAATTTGTTCAAAACAGCATAAAGTGTGGTTGTTTTTCCTGATCCGGTTGGACCGGTGGTTATAATCATTCCATTTGGTCTTTCGATTTGGGATTTTAAATTTTTATAGGCTTCGCCAATCAAACCCAGATCTTCGAATGACAAAGAGGCCGAAGAAGATTTTAACAAACGAAAAACCACACTTTCTCCCCAAGTTGTTGGTAAACAAGAAACGCGAACATCAATAGTTTCGTCTTTGAGGTGAATGGTAAAACGACCGTCTTGGGGGACGTTGACGACATTGATTTTTAATCCGGAAAGAAGCTTGATTCTGGAAATAACTTTTGGCCAAGTATTTTTGTCAATTTCCGCCGTATCATGTAGCACGCCATCAACACGAAAACGGATTTTGATATCTTTTTCTTCGGCTTCAATATGGATATCAGAAGATTCAGCCTTGATTGAAGCCGCTATGATTAAGGTAACCATTTCTGTAATGTTGGTTTTTTTGACAATTTCATTTAGTTTTTTAAAATCAGAAGCTATTTCTGCAAACTTTTCCATTTCTTCGGCTTTGATTTCCACTCCAACTACCGGTTTGGTATATTTTGGTTGTTTCTCGTAGTATTCTAAAGTTTTGTTTATGCTTCTTTCGGAAACAAAATAAGTCGCTGTTTCCGCATGATGCGCCTCACCGAGCGCGTGTTTTAATTTTTCCACTTCCGGATTGGTTGGATTGGTTGTGGCAAAACGAAGCTGTTCTCCTGTATTCACAAAACAAACCACGCGTTCTTTTTTGGATTTTTCCAAGTCAATCAATTTTAAAGCCTCGGCGCTGACCGGAAAAATTGTTAAATCAATATAAGGCAAATTATATTCGACGGCTTTGGTGCGCGCCTTGGCTTCCTCGTCAGCTTGATCCATTTCCGTCAGCTTGACATTCAATCGTTCGATTGGTCCACGTTCTTCATCAATTTTGGTTCTTTTTGGTAATTTTTTTGATGAGGCTGTTTTTTCTTTGAATTTTTTTTTGGCGTCAGGATTCATTAAATCTTCGATTGAGGTATTGGTAACGGCCATATTTTTGTAAATTTATATGTTTTATAAACAGGATCACTTATATAATATACTTTTTTCGTTTATTTTGACAGTTATTTCTCCACAGGCTCGCTTGGCATAGATTGGTAGCTGTGTTAAAATTGGAATGAAAAAATTAACGAATAATTTTATGAGCTTAGACAAATTCGTCGGGAGGGATGAAGAGTTTGAAATCAAAGAACCGCGTAGGCGCGGAAGATTGGCCAAAATTGAAGAAGATGAAGAAACAGAAACCAAAAGTAGGCGACCAAAGCAGGTCCGAGATTATGGCTTATTAAATTTTTTGGTTGCGGGAATTGTTATTTTGGGTTTGATTGGTTTGGTTTTTGGTTATGCCAAAGACAGAATCAAAGAAGTTGACCAAGGCGGTAAGGGGCTGGAGGCGCAGATGCAAACCCTCAAAAGCGAACTGGCTGATTTAAAAGCCAAAGCTGATAATTTGGAACAAGAAAATTTAACCAACAAAAGTGCGGTAATTGATCTTTTTGAAAAGCAACGTAGCATTCCTCGCAATATCAATACGGTGGATTGGCAAATTTTGGCAGAAAAGGATTTATCTTTTGTTTTGAGTTTTCCAAAAACATGGGAAAAAGTTAATGCTGTTGTTTCTGCGCCAAAAGATGGCGGGTTGTCGAGCGAGCTGGTTTATTTGCAACCGATTGGTCAAGATGATTTTGCCAACGCTTTAACTATCAAAAGCGATTATGCTGATTTCGCCAATTTAAAAATGGAAGAAAAGTTGGGCTTGTTCAAAGACTTATTTTTGATTGACAAAATAGAAACTCCGGAAATGTCGATGTTGTATTTTCTCAACCTTGACGAGAATAATTTGGAAATCCCGACAATTATGGTTTTGACACCAAATAAAATTTATCGCGCGACTTTTAACATTTCCGACAAAAAGTTAAATAACTATTTTGAATATCGCAAAAATTTTGAAGAAATAGTCGCCACTTTCAAGTTAGTCAAGGTTGAAGATCCGGCTAAGGGTGAAGAAAAAGTCGATCCAAACAAGAAAAACTAATTGACAAATTGTACGGGATATTATAAAAAGAAGTGGTGATAAACAGCCACTTCTTTTTTAAATTCAAATGGTTTTAACTGGTTTTTGTGGCGAAAGATGTTTCGCCACTACAACTTTATTGGGCAAGTCTTGACTTGCCCCTACTTTATAAACTTTATGAACTTTCTAACTTTATAAACTAATTTATGTCTTTTTCCATCGGAATTGTCGGCTTGCCAAATGTTGGTAAATCAACAACTTTCAAAGCGTTAACAAAAAAACAAATTGATATTGCCAATTATCCTTTTTGTACCATTGAGCCAAACAAAGGAATTGTCGCCGTGCCTGATGAACGTCTGGAAAAATTGACGGTTTTTTCCAAATCAGCCAAAACAATTTATTCAACAATCGAATTTGTTGATATTGCCGGTTTGGTAAAAGGAGCCAGTCAAGGTGAGGGATTGGGTAATAAATTTTTGGCCAATATTCGCGAAGTTGATGCTATTTGTCATGTCATTCGCGGTTTTGAATTGGGTAATATTATTCACGTTGCCAATCGAGTTAATCCAGAGGACGATGCAGAAATAATTGAAATGGAATTGGCCTTTGCCGATCTTGATGTGGTCAAAAAACATGCGACAAAATTACGAGACAAATTAAAAACTTCCGGTCAGCCTGACGAAAAAGAAACTCGCAAAATGGCAGAATTTTTGCAAACAAAAATTATTCCTGCGTTGGAAAATGGCCAATCAGTTAGAAAAATAGGTTTGGAAAAGGAAGAATTGGAAAGTTTAAAATATTTATCTTTGTTGACGCAAAAACCGATGATTTACTTGTTAAATGTTGATGAAAAATCAGTCAATCAAGAACCAAATTTACCAAAATTAAAAGATGAAATTGTTATTCCTGTTTGTGCCCAGATAGAATCTGAATTAGCGGAACTATCAAAAGAGGACGCTGCGGAATTTATGCAAGAAGCTGGTATCAGCACTTCAGGATTGGACAAAATTATTTTGGCTTCGTACAAGATTTTAAATTTAATCAGTTATATTACCACTGGACCGGATGAAACTCGAGCTTGGACAATCACCAATGGAACCAAAGCTCCACAAGCGGCGGCGAAGATTCACAATGATTTTGAACGAGGTTTTATCGCCGCCGAAGTCATTAATTGGCAAGATTTAATCACTGCCGGTAGCGAAGTGTCTGCCAAAGAAAAAGGTTTGCTCAAGTTGGAAGGCAAAGATTATGTGGTAAAAGATGGTGATGTAATCGTTTTTCGATTTAATGTATAAATACTAAATATAGCGAAAAGTTAAAGATGTTTTTTGACAAAGAAAATGGTTGGTGCTAAATTGTTTTTGCTTTTGTTCTTTTCAAATAATGGAGGATTTATGGAAGGCATCTTTTCTCCTGAGACGGTTTTTGAAAATACATTGAATCGACTTTTGGCGGTTAGAAGAAAAATAAAAGAGATGGAAAAAGAACGGATTCCTATCCAACAGCAAAAAGATCGCGATTATGAAAAAGAAATCGTTTGGGGCCAGCAAAAAGTAAATGAGCAATATTTGGTAAAAGTACTTCGTTTTGACATCAATCGAACGAAAATTTGGAAATATTTTTTGGAAGTAAAAAAAAGTATGGCGCGGTTGACTTTGCGGAGAACGGTTTATCAGTTGATCAAAAGTCCGGAAGGGAACATTCATTTTTTCAAGGAAGAAAAATATTTAATCAATCTTACCTCCGTAGAAAGCACTGATTTTTTTCGTCAATTAAAAATTTCAGCGGACCAGTCTTTGCTCAACAGCCATGAATCAATTTTGCGGTTTTTCTTGCGGGTGGGATTGTTAAATAGCAAAAAATCGGTAATTGATAGTCGCGGTG
>JBAYHA010000035.1:0-10654 GCA_041666425.1 Patescibacteria group bacterium | reverse complement strand
CGGAACGTTTGGTTGCCGTTAATTCGTTTAATCCGGATAATGTTTTAATTTTTTTGGCAATTCCTTATTTTGTGTCATGCCATGGTTTTTTATTCTTGAAATCAGAATTCATGCTTCACCTCCAATGTGAGTTGAGAACAAAAAAGCGTGTTGTGAAAGAACACGCTATATTAACATGAAAATAGGCCAAATTTAGATATAAAAAGGCTTGCTGTTGACTGGCGCGCAAAAAGATGTTATTATTAAGAGTTCGTTGTTCGTCAAAATTAGGTTCAAAACGCAACTTTATGGAGGTTTTACCATGACTGAATCGACAATTGTTTCTTTGCCACGATGGGAGATGATTTTTCGGTCTGTAATTCTTATTATTCTTTTTTTGCTTATGTTGATTCCTCCTATTATGGGTATGTCTAAACTTAGCAGTATAGGAACATCTTTTGCTTTTGGCTTTGTATCGGTGGTTATTTTTTTAGTAGCAAATATACTTCTTGATATAAAAAAAGACAAGATGACCGTAAAAAGAAATATGCGATATCGAATTTGTATCGCAGTTGCCATGATTATTCTTGGTATTTTCAATTCATTCATCGTTTGGCCGAATGGAGTAAGGAATCGTCGAGGTGTTTTTCTTATCGACAGGGATACTCATGAGGCTGAATTTTATAAGGAAGGCTCAGCGGTTGATTTCATGATTGTGAATCCGTTCACGACCAAGATTGTGCCGGCGATTGATGATATCAATGTTGGACTAAAGGATTTTCCTTTTTATTTCATCTGTAGTTTTGATGATAATGAACTGGCTCGGTTGTCGGAAGAGTTTCCTGATAAGAATTATCGTTCGACACTTAATCCATATGCGCAAATATTGTTGGAAGAGGTGAAGGAAAAATATCCTGATGCTTCAGTGGTTTTGAAGGAAATTTTTCTCCAGTTAAATATGGATAATTATTCTGACGATGATGCGCAGAGTGTAGTTGGTGCTTTTATGGCGCAGCAAGTAGAGAAGAAATTTGCTGAACGTGGATACACCATTTCGTGTGAAGCAACAACGGCCAATTTGCAAGAATTGTTTTATTCATTGAAACAAAGCATGCAGAGTAATTATCTGACAGTTGACGGCAGGTTCATGACCATTAAGTTGTATTATGAGCCAGTTGATGAGGCTACGGCCGTGCGAATGGTGGTAAATGAATATCCGCGACAACCGGACGTTAAGCTGGTCATGGCGGAAGTTCGGAAATATCTGAATGAGGAATTGGTTCCTTGCGTCAGAACAAAAGTTCCGCATATGGCCAAACTTCAGGAAATAATGTTGGGTTGGCCCACGGAACAAAGTAGTACAAAAGAGATCAGCGAGAAAATTTCTCAACTGACCGCTAACGAAGTCCGAATGCTTGATTTGTCAAAAGAAGGACTGCGTGCGGTTATTGATCCGCAACAGCAATGTCTGAAAGAGTTGAATATGAGGCTTTCATCATTTGACCCGCATTTCAAGTTTGACGTTTTCTTTATAAAGTAACTGTTATTTGACCGAATCCCTCGTGGTTCGGTTTTTTTGTTTCTCAAATTTTTCAATTACCAATTTTTGTGATATAAGTTATCTATAATTAACAAAAATTATGCGAAAGTTTCAAAATATTTTTTTATTATTTTTTTGTATTGTTTTGTTGGCCGGCGCTTTTGCCACTTCGGCGGCGACAGGGGAGGATCTAAAAGGCCGAATTTTGTTACAGGTGCAAAACAAGGGCGAGGCTTTTTATATCAATCCTACAGATGGTTTGCGTTATTATTTGTCTCGACCACAAAGCGCGTGGGTGGCTTTGCGTCAGTTTGGCCTTGGTATTTCGGACAAAGATTTGCAAAAAGTAAAACCGTTTATTTTGCCAAATCAACAAAATGACAGTGATCAGGATGGATTGAGCGATGAAATAGAAAAATCATTGGGGACTGATTTTCAAAAAAAAGATAGTGATAATGACGGCTATAATGATTTGGCGGAAATTCAGAATGGTTATGATCCGACAAGCAAATCTGCGACAAAGATTTTTGATCAAAATTTTAGCAAAAAATTAAATGGCAAAATAGTTTTGCAAGTGGAAAATAAGGGTCAGGCTTGGTACATAAATCCGAGCGACGGTTTTCGTTATTATCTTGGCAATCCGAATGATGCTTTGGCGGTTATGAAAAAATTAGGGTTGGGAATTAGTAATAATGATTTGCAAAAAATTGCGCAGGGTAAAATTCGGGAAGATATTTTTGTTTTTCCTTCTACGAATGCTACGAATAATCAAACTACGAATACTACGAATGCTACAAACAATACAGCTACGAATGCTACGAATAATCAAACTACGAATACTACGAATGCTACAAACAATACAGCTACGAATACTACGAATAATACGAATAATCAAACTACGAATACTACGAATCTCACGAATAATCAAACTACGAATGCTACGAATCCTACGAATGTTACAAATAATACAAAAACTTCAAATAACCAAAATAACCAAAACGTTTCATCTCCGGTAAATAATGAAAAAAAATGTGATCCGGGTTTGATTTTGCAAGACAACAAGTGCAAAGCGGACAAAAACGGTTGTATGTATACCGGTGTCTGCGGTTCCGGCAAACAGTGTGTTAATAATTTTTGTTTGGCGAAAAGTTTAATTGAACAAAAAAACGCCTTGGCGCAAAATGGGGTGTGTTGTTTTGATAATTATTTAAAAGTCGGCTCTTTTTCCAAAAGCGCTTGTGTTGGTGATAATAAAAATGTAGAAATGAAAAGTTCGACCGGTATTGCCGATTGTCGAACCAAAACTTTGGCAAAAGGTTATCGTTATTCCACTTTTTACAAAACAACTTCGGAATTTGCCATTGTTTGTACCGAGCCTTGCGCTTTTGATGATCAGACATTCGTCGATTCTTCTTTTATCGGACACAAATTGGGCTTTGTTGAATTAAAAGAAGCCACCGGCGGAATTATGCCAAAACAAAAAGCAGAAATTCATATTGATAAAGATGGTGATTGTGAATATAACAAATACTATTCCGGTGGCTCAGGCAGTCTTGATGGTCATCCGATAATTTGCAATGCCAATTATTATTGGTTTATTCATTTAAAAGGGACATCGGAAGAACGGGATTACTTATATTATCAAGCGATTGATAGTCAAACTTTGACTATTCATGAACCGGTGCACAGTATTTTTGATGATTATTCGATAAATGGTTATCCGGATTATGTTATCCAAGAAGCTTTTTGCAAAGGGATTTCTTTGACCAAGGTTGGTTCGACCGATGGTTATTTGCATGAATTTTTTTCCGGTAAATATAATTTGGATAATTTGCCACCAAAAACGGATAATGTTTATAATAATTTTTTCGTTTATTCCCTTGCCAAAAGATTTGGCTTTGACGAAAATGATACAAAACTATTTTTTCAAATTTACGCTTCCGAAAAATATAAAAGTTTAAAAGGTAATGCCAGAGCCAAAGCGATTCTTGATGAAATTTTAAAAGTTAATACCAAGAAGAGTTTTGAGGATTTGGGATTGTCTTACAAATAAAAGGAAAGTATCATCAAAAAAGAAAAAGATCATAAGCGGGGTCTTTTTCTTTTTCGCTAAAATAGTGGTAAATATTGGTAAGATTTGGAGTTTGTGTTGACAAAATATCTAAAATAAGATAGTATGAATTTTCGAGTTCTTTAACTTTGTGGAGGTGTTTCATGAAAGAATCTTTTGGTAATGAGCCTTTTCAACTTTTCGACGGTTCGGTAAGTGCTGTGCATCTGGGTAGAGATTATGGTGATTTTGGCCGTGGGGTGGAGGATAGAGAGAAAAAAATATTGTATGCTTGTGAAAGATCTTTAAATTGGTTTGGGGTTGCTTTACCCAAGATTGCTTTTTCCAATGATGTTTTTCTTGTCCCTGAAATTCTTACAGACCGATTTGTTCGATCTATTGTGTATTCACAACGGGAAAGCGACGCTGTAATTTTGAAAAGGCTGGATTTTGTTTTGGCTATCGCCAATGCTGATTGTCACCTAGGTGTTTTTTATCACAAAGACACAAAACAGTTGGCCTTGGTGCATTTGGGCTTGAAGTGTATAGTCAGAGAAGATGATTCGCCAACGATTATTGAAACGGTTTTTCGAGCGATGAAAGTTCCGCCGGAAGAAGTTCAAGTTTGGGTTGGTGCGGGAATCGGTTCGTGTTGTAATGGTTATAGTTTTGAGTATGATTTTGCTCGCAAAGTTGCCAAAAAGTTTCCGAACTGTGTCGGAGGTGAGGTGATTAAGGGGCCGAGGACAGGACAAGTGGCCTTTGATAATATTGGTATTTGCGAGAAAATTTTGCGAAGTTGTGGCGTTAGAGATCTTGTGCTTGCTCCGCGATGTACCGCTTGCGCAGAGGATGAAAGAAGAAACAAACTTTTTCATTCCAATGTTTACGACACCGACAAAACTTTGGCCAGAAATCTTTTTATGGTAAGATTGGTAAGTTAAGCGAAAATTAGCCGATGAGCATCTCGTCGGCAGAGCCCTATCGCGTGATAGGGGAGCCTCATCGAATGATGGGGGAACCATGTCGAATGACGTGGTTTTTTTTGTCAATAGTAGGGGCGAAAGATTTTTCGCCCCTTTACTATTGACATTTTTGTAAATTTGCGCTATAATGGTTGTGGTTATGGTAAGTGTTAACTTTTGAAAAAAGAATCATATTCATCGCCGATCGGCGCAACCTTGGCGGAATGAATGGTGCTCTTGCGAAAAAAGTCTTCTTACTAACCGTTTTAAATTTTAAAAGTTCCGTAAAACTATGAGTACTAAACTATTTATCGGTAGCTTACCTTTCAGAACAACTGAAGACGCTATCAAAGACTATTTTTCACAAGCTGGCGCCGTTGTTTCCGTCAAGATCATTACTGATCGCGAAACCGGTCGCTCAAAAGGCTTTGGCTTTGTCGAATACTCCAACGAAAATGAAGCTGCTAACGCTATTGAAATGTTCAATGGCAAAGAATTTGAAGGCAGAACAATTTTTGTCAGTGAAGCTAAACCTCAAGAAAAAAGAAGCTAATTTTTTTCTTATATCAAAACATCGACCTTGCGCGGTCGATGTTTTTTTTAAAACTTTTAATATAATTTTGGAATAAAAAAACTCGCCGATGTGGGCGAGTGAATTTGGATAGTAAGGAAGCTCTGATAAAGTCGCATTACAACGAAACTTTTATAATTTCGTCGCGAAAAGCTAAAAAAGAGATGAGGCCTATTTGCTAAAATAAGCCGAAGAACTTTTTTAACTTTGCAGCAGAAGTTTAAAAGTAGCAGATGAATAGACTTTTTCAGAGATTCCTTAAGTAAGTTTGTGGCCACAGAACGGGCAGAATTGGATTTTGAACCCAACATGTTCCATTGATAGCTTTCTATAGATATCAATATTCATGGTGGCGTTGTGATCGACGAGATTGTCAATATGCACCACTTTGTTTTGTGTAAGAGACTCTAGAGAATCGGTCATTTCGGGGCAGTGATGGTGAGTTCTATCCCAAATAAAAACATGTGGGGGAAGTTTGGTGATAGCTTCAAAATGGTCAAACCCAATTTCCGATTCTTGAATTCCTTTGAGCGAACGCCAGCATAAAGAAAGTGCGTCATCGCCGGCGTGAGCCGTGAGTTTTTGTTCTTCTGAAACTCGCGTCCAAAAAACAATTGAGACGCGACGCGTGCCAGGGCGCGGGTCTCGATCAAAAGCATCCAAAAACATCAGAAACTGTAAATCAGCAGGATTGATTTGCACTCCGGTTTTTTCAGAAGTTTCTCTAACTGCGGCATGGTAAAAAGTGGGATCTCCGGTTAAGTGACCATTTTCGATATATGTGTCAAAATGTCCGCTGGGGAGAACCAACTTGTCCTCAAATGGATGGTTTTTGCGTGAGATTAGCAAAATTTCATTTTTTGGTGAGATCAAACAAATATCAACAGTCAAAGACAAAGGAAATCTTTTTTTCATTTGTGCTCCTTTTGTGAAAGAACCTCTGTTTTTTTCTGCTCAGTTATTACAGACATACAGGAAAGATATTTTTATCACAAATAAAATAAAAAGTCAAGACCTTGACAAAGAGATGAATTTGCGCTAAAATTGCGCTAAAATAAGTTTTGGTTCGTTGAAATAGTTTGGGGTATCTTTTTTCATAAGATGCAAACTTTAATTGAGGAGTTATTCATGGAAAACAAAAAATCAGGTGTTCATTTTGTGTGGGTTTTGTCTTGTGGTTTTGTTCCATTATTTTTAACTCCAATTATTTTGGGTTGTTTTGGTTTTTCTGTCACTAGGATATCTATGATTGGTATTTTTATTGGCTGGATTTTGACAGTATTGGCGTTGTTTTTTCTTGCTGGTTCAAAAACGGAAAGAGTTAACAGAAAGTTTTTTTTCATTTCTTTGTTTTCTGTGGTCGTGATGGTTTTTTTTCAAGTTTTTTTGGTTGATTCTAATAATGGGTATGCTGTGGTCCTTGTTGATCGGGAAACGGGCGAACGATTTTATAAGTTGGAGGAAAACAGTGTTTTGCCCGAGGGAATGAAAGAATATGATTCATCGTTTGTTAATCCGCTTGTCTATGAAAGAGTGATAGGCTGTCGAAAAAATTATAGTTTTAATTCTGACAAAATTGAGGGTGCCAATTTGTGGTTGCTTTTGCAGTATGAAGTTTTGCCGGAAAAATACAAAGAGTGTTTGGCAACGGATGGTTGGGGGAAGTCATTGGAGGTGGATGATTTGTTGAGGGGGGCTTTTTCTGAGACAATGACAATTTGTTCTCAAAAAGAAATGAAAGTTTTGATACAAGATTTATCCGAGCTTGTGAAAAAGAATTTGCGAGACTGTTTGTTGGAAAATTTTCCAATAACGGAAAACTATGAATTGAAAGAGGTTATAGTTACGAATTCGAATTCGAATGTGAGTGCGAAATAGAACGAATTAGTTTTCATGAAATTATAGTCGGCAAAACCGTATTTGGTTTTTCCGTTTTTTTATTTTGGAAAAAACGTGGTATAATTTATTTGAAAATAAAAATTAAAAAAAGCAACGCGATTTTGTGTTTGCAAAAACAAAAATATGTTTAATTTTCTAGAACAGTTTCATCAAAGTGTCCGTAATACCATAATTTGGTTTATTGTTTATTTTGTTTTACAGGCGATAGTTTGGTTGACTATGGGAATTTTGATTTTGATTTATCCTCAGACTTTGTTTATTCTCGTGGCGATTTTCTTTGTGATTTTTGCGGCCTTGAATTTGTATTTTATGTTGATTTTTATTCGATATGCGATCAAATTGCATCGGATCAAGAAGTTTTTGCGAATAAAATAATGTAGGGGGCGAACAATGTTCGACCCGTACATTATTAAATTTTATGGCGAATAAAATAAAAAAATTAATTATTCCGGTAGCCGGATATGGCACCAGATTTTTGCCGGCGACAAAAGCCCAGCCAAAAGAAATGTTGCCGGTGGTTGACAAGCCAATTGTGCAATATGTTGTTGAAGACGCGGTAAAATCGGGAATTGAAACGATTATTTTGGTAACCGGCAGTGGCAAAAGAGCGGTAGAAGATCATTTTAGCTACAATTATGAGTTGCAGAATTTTTTGAAAAAAGCTGGCAAAGACGAACTGCGCGAACAAATAAAAAATATCGCGGACATGGCCAATTTTATTTATGTCCGGCAGAAAGGTCCTTATGGTAACGGCACACCGATTCTTTGCGCCAAGCACTTGATTGACAAAGATGAACCGTTTGCGGTGATGTGGGGTGATGAGTTTTTTTATACCAGCAAAAAACCACAGCTTCGCCAGTTGATGGATGTTTATGAAAAATATGGGGATCCGGTTTTGACCGGCTATGAAGTTTCGCGTGAGGATACGGCCAAATATGGAATTATCGATGGTTTGCAAGTCGAAAAAGATATTTTTCAAGTAAAAAATTTAGTCGAAAAACCCGGGCCAAAACAGACACCGTCGACGTTGGCTTCGCTGGGTGGATTTATTTTGACACCGGATATTTTTGAAGCTTTGGAAAAAACCAAACTGGGCAAGGGCGGAGAGTTGTGGTTGGTTGATGGAATTTTCAAATTGATGAAAAATAGGACTATTTATGCCAAAAAAATTGATGGCATTTATTATGACACCGGTAGTAAGTTGGGATATTTACGAGCGAATATCGAATTGGCTTTGCGTCGTCCTGATTTAAAAAAAGAGTTTAAAAAATATTTGCGGGGATTGGAGGTTTAGGAGCAACAGAGCAACAGAGCAACTGAGCAAATGAGCAACTGAGCAATTGAGCAACGGAGCAACGGAGCAATGAAGTAACTGAGCCCTCCTTCGCTCTGCGAGCTACGGAAGGGCAAGCAACTGAGCAAAGGGAACAATTTAAATTCGTAGTATTAATTAGTAGAAAAATAAAAACAAAAATATGGTTTCACGAAAAATTATAAAAAAAGTATTGGTGAGCTTTTTAAGTTTCGCTTGTCTGTTTTCTTTTTCCGGCTGTACAAAAGGTGGAGATTCAACGGCAAGAACAGCTTATAAACCAATAGAGTTGGTTTGGTGGAGTGTTTGGGAAAACGAAGATAATGTAGAAAATCTAATTAACGCTTATACGGCAATTCATCCGAATGTCAGTATTGAATACAAAAAATTTCGCTATGCTGAATATGAGAATGCTTTATTGGAAGCTTTGGCCGAAGATCGGGGACCGGACATTTTAACTTTACACAATACTTGGCTCAAGAGATACAAGAGCAAAATAGTTCCACCGGTGCCGGTTATCAGAACGCCAATAAAAAAAACCACTGGAACAGTAAAAAAAGAAGAGGTTTATGAATTTTTGACTAGAAATTCTTTGACTCCGGCGCAAATGCGTAAATTGTATTTGGAGGTTGTAGCCAAGGATGCGGTGATGATTGATGAAAATGCCGAGGAACCGGTGGAAAAAGTTTGGGGAATTCCTTTGGCGATGGATACTTTGGTAATGTATTATAATCGTGATTTATTGAATAATGTGGGTATTGTCGAACCGCCGACCAGTTGGGAACCTTTTGCAAGAGATGTGGAAAAAATTACAAAAATAGATAGCGAGACAGGAGAAGTGTTGATTTCTGGCACCGCTCTTGGTACGGCACAGAATGTTGAGCGGAGTTTTGATATTTTGTCCTTGCTCATGATGCAAAATTTGACACCGATGACTGACAGTAATGGTAATGCCGCCTTTAACAAAATTCCATCCAGTTTGCCGGACTTGGAGGTTTTGCCCGGCTTGAATGCGTTGAATTATTATTTGCAATTTGCTTCGCCAAGCAATACCACTTATTGTTGGAATGACCAAAAGCCGAATTCTTTTGAATCTTTTATAAAGGGACAAGTCGGTTATTTTTTTGGCTATATGTATCATTATAATTTGATAAAGGCGCAGTCGCCAAAATTAAATTTGGGAATTGCCAAAGTTCCGCAGGTCGGGGGAGAAAATCAAAAAGCCAATTATGCGAATTATTGGGTGGAAACGGTTTCCAAAAAAAGCAAAAACGCCAACTATGCTTGGGATTTTTTGCAATTTGCGACAGAAGAATCTAACATTGAAACATATTTGACTGTCAACAAAAAATTACCGGCGTTACGTTCCACAAAATTGATAAACAAAGCTTTGGCTGATGAAATTTTGGGACCGTCCGCCGAGCAGTTGTTAACCGCACGCAGTTGGTATCACGGTTACGACAGTGCCTTGGCCGAAGAAGCTTTTGCCAACATGGTGGAGGATGTTCTTTTGGGACGAGTTGAGGAACCGGTCGAAGCGATTAACAGCGCTGTGGACAAAGTTAATTATTCAATTTATGCGAAGCCATAGAAATTTGCTATAATTTAAATCATGAAAGAACCAAAACAAAAATGGGTAATTGGCAAAACAAAAAAGAAAATAAGCGTAATTTTTTTCGTTTTTGTTTTATTTTTTTTCTGGCAAGTTAATTATATTCAGGCAGCCTGGACCTGGAAGCCATTGGTGCCCTCAAAATGTCAAGGGGATGCGCTTGTCGGTCCGGGCGAATGTGATTTGTCGGCAGTGGAAGAATTAATTTCCAACTTGGCGCAAATTATTCTTGGCGCAACAGGGTCAATCGCTTTGTTGGCTTTTGTTTATGCGGGATTCAAGATGGTTATTTCCCAAGGTAATAGCACCAAAATTGCAGAAGCAAAAAAAATGATATCTCTTGCGGTGACCGGTCTTATCTTGGTGATTTTTGCTGGCGCAATAGTCAAAATCGGCCTTGGTGTTTTGGCCGGAGCATAAAGTGTTTTTATGAATGTCAAATATATAAAAAAAATAGTGTTGGTGGTTGGATTGTTTTTTGTTCTTGCCTCCCCATATTGCTCGGCGGGAGTTAATTCTGCGATTACCGAGGCCCAAAAAAAAGTTGATGCGGTTATTACCAGTCAAGCGGAAGGTGATATGGTTAGTGAAACCGATCCTAACAAAATCGCCAATAATATTTTGATGGCGGTTATGGGGATAATTGGTTCAATTACGTTGCTCATGTTTGTTTATAATGGTATAATGTGGATGACTGCGCTCGGAAATCCCAAAAAAGTTGATTTT
>JBAYHA010000034.1:0-11402 GCA_041666425.1 Patescibacteria group bacterium | reverse complement strand
ATCCATTTTTCTTGCCAGAGCCTGACCATTGATACCAATGCCAAAGGTGTAGAGATCTATTCCAGCATCCGTAGCCATACTTGCGTATTTGCGTAATTTTTCCAGATATTCCGGAGGTGATTTGTTATCCATTCCATCGCTAAAAACACCAACAATCAGGTGTCTGTTAGGATCCTCTTTGCAAACGGCCATTTCAATCATCCACCGGATGACATGGTAAACGGTTTTGTATAACAGCGTCGAATGGTCGGGTGCATAGTTGGTTATTTTTGGTGCCTGTTGGGCATCAGTCATCGGAAGTAAGACAAAATATTCGTTATTGAACCCAACAATTGAGCAGAACTGGTCACGTCCATCGGGCGGATTTTTTAGCCCTTCAAGATGTTTGTTGAGACATTCCTGTGGAACGTCATGATAATCTTGCATGCTTCCTGATGCATCCATAATTAGAATGCTGATAGTGGTTGGTTTTGAAAAACCAGTTTTTTGTAGGCTCAACTTTTCACGTAAAATAGGCAATAAGTTGTCACTCATGGGCACCTCCGAGTTAGTGAAAAGAACCAAGAAATTTTATGTTATCAGTTTATGTATTTTTTGTCAATAGTGCGGGTAAAATAAAAAAATGCTAAAATTTGGTGGTATGAGCGAGACAATAAAACAAATTTATCTTTGGTATGGCGATAATGATTTTGAAATTATGGAAAAAGTTGCCAATTGGAAAGACGCTTTTGCTAAAAAGCATGGTGATTTTAATGTTGACTCGATTGATTTTGGTGGCGGGGAAAGTAAAGATCGATTGACTCTGGCCGTCAAGAACGCTTTGACTGTGAATACATTGTTCGGTTCCAACAAATTGGTAGTGATCAGAGATTTTTTTACTGATTTAAAAAAAAATCCGGAAGACGCGGTAAAAATAATTACCAATAGTTTTGAAAGTTTGCCAAAAGATTTTTTTGTGATTTTTTTCCAAACAAGCAAGCCGTTAGCCAGTTCCGTTATTTTTAAAAAAATAAAAAAAGCGGAACAGTCCGGTTTGGCGGAAATAAAAGAGTTTGTGGCTCCAAAAATATTTGAAATGGAAAAATGGATTGACGAACGAAGCAAAAAACACGGCGCGTGTTTTTCTATTGGAGCAAAAAAAGAGCTGGTTCTGTCGTTGGGGAATGATTTGTGGGCGGTGGAGCAGGAAGTTTGCAAATTGGCCAATTACAAAAATGGGCAAACGATTGAGGCAAAAGATGTTCGAGAAATGGTCAAAGGAAAATATAATGGAGACATTTTTGAGTTCATGGATGCGATCAGTTCAAAAAATAAAAAGAAAGCTTTTCAGTTGTTTGCCGATCAATTAAATAGCGGCGCCAATGAGTTTTATTTATTGACGATGTTGGTGCGACAGTTTCGAATTATTTGGCAGGTGGCCGAAGCGATGGGAATGGGGAACAGCTCTGCGGATGACATTGCGCGAGAGTACAAGATTCATCCTTATGTAGTCAAAAAAAATTTGGTTTTCGCCAAATCATTTCCATTAACCCAGTTAAAAAAGATTTATCGTTCATTGCTTGATTTTGAAATAAAAATGAAAACAACCAGTATTGATTTTGAACTTTTAATTGATCTTTTGTTGGTGGAGTTATAATAATTTTTCATTTTGAGTGAACCATTTACCGTTTGTCATTTCGGGCGATGTAAGCGTAAGCGAACGAGTCGAGAAATCTTTTTTGAAAAGTAAAAACAGAATTGGATTTTTAATTTTAGAAAAGATCCCTCCCTGCCTTCGCCGAAGCGTAGTTCGGCTACGCGCAGGCAGGCAATCGCTACACTCCGTCGGGATGACAATATGGGATGCTCGAGATGACAAGAGTGAGAGAAGTTAAAAGAATAAAATCGGCGTGGCTTTGTTATTTGGTGTTTTTGTAAAATCAAAATGATTTTTTAAAATTTGAAAATAGGGCAGTTCTTTTAACGGATTGATTACAAAACTTCTGGCAAAAAGTCGCGGATGAGGCACCGTGATTTTTTTTGTGGCGACTTTTTGCAAATCAATGAAGGAAACATCAATGTCAATTATTCTGGGGCCTTTTTCAAGCAGATGAATTCTGCCCATTTCATTTTCAATATTTTGGCAGGTAAGTAAAATTTCTTCCGGTGTTAAATTCGTAGATTGAAATTCCAAAACCTGATTAAAAAAATCCGGTTGATCGGTATAATCAACGGCCGTTGATTCATAAATTCTGCTTTCTGCAATAAATTCAAAATGTTGCGAAAGTTTTTCTTTCGCAGTTTGCAAGTTTTTTATTTTATCGCCGAGGTTGGTTCCTGTAGCGAGGATTAATGACATATATAATGTAGGTGCAGGGCTTGTCCCGAGGGGATCCCTTTGGGAACTTGCCCGTGAAATTATAAAAAAATTATAAAAAAAGAACAGCGGTGAAATCCGCCGTTCTGATTTTTTATTTGGCAATTTTGTTTAATTTTTTCATCAATCTTGATTTTTTGCGAGCAACGGTATTTTTTTTGAAAATGCCTTTTTGGACGGCTTTATCAAGTTTTTTGATCATGTCTTTTACCATGTCGGAGCTTTTTGTTTCTTTGGCATTGATGGCGACCAAGGTCTTTTTGGCGAGAGTTTTGATATCACTCTTGATGCCTAAATTTTTGGCGGCCTTTTTGATACTTTTGCGAAGATCTTTTTTAGCTTGTTTTGTCTGTGGCATATTTTACAAAAGAAAAAATTCTTTTAATTTAATTGATTTAGATGATAGCTGTGTCTATAATAGAAAAATTTACACCAAAAGTCAAGAGCTTGACATTCTTTCATTGTTTTGGTAAATTTTAGCTTCATTTGAGTTCTTTGATAATAAAATTTTAGGGGGAGGAAAAATGAATATAACTATGGAAGGTGAATTTGAAGGAATCCCTTTTGTTTTGGTTGGGATCGTTTCCGAAGATGAATTAAAAATAAAAAGTGGGGAGATGTTGTCACAGGTTTTTGGCTCAGTTTTTCAGGAAGTTGTCGCGATTATCGAGTCCGGATTGGAATATGTTTTTGATTTTGAATTTATTTATTCTCATTATCCGGTAGTTTCGTTGCAAGCGATTTTTGTTATAAATGATTTTCAGCCAGACGGTTCTGGATATGACAATCAGGTAAAATTTTCTCTTAGAGTTTCTGCCTGTCGAGATTTTCCAAAGGAAGTTTTGGAAGAATTAAAAAATCATATTTTGCGCAATTATCCGCGTTTGACAAAAATTTCTATTGAACGACAACTTTTATAAAAGGAGGCTGACATGCCGGTGATTACGATTAAATGCACAAGAGAAGTTTTTAACAGAATAGATGATGATCTTTTAACAAATTCTATTAAGAAAAATTTGAGAAAGAAAGTTTCTAAAATTAAGGAATTAGCGATTGATGAAAAAATGGTGAGCGTATTTTTTCAGATTGATGAAACTTCGGGTATTGAAGATTTCGTGGTTGTGGAAGTTTTGTTAACTGATAAACCAGAAAGGACTTTGGAAGTTCGAAATAATGTGGCGGAAGTTGTTTGTTCGTTGGTAAAAGAAGTCTTTTTAAGGAATCCAGTCGAAGTTTTTATTTTTCCTTTTCCGATGAGCAATGGTTTTGCTTCAAAAGCATAACGCAAAACGCCCCAATGTGGGCGTTTTTTATTGTTATAAATGATGCAAAGAGTTTGTTTTTTTCTATTGGATATGTTATATTATAAAAAATTATTGATTTTTTTATGTTTTTGTTGAATTTAAGAAAATATCGGCGAATAAAGATGAAAAAATTTCTTCATCTTTTAGTTTTGTTTATTTTTATTTTTAATACTTTTAATTTGTGCCCAAAAGAAGCCTTGTCCGCAAGCAGGGCTTGGTCTTTTGATTCGGGAACGGATTATTCTTTTGACTCAGAAAAGATGGAAGTTTCTGTTGGCCAAGCTCAATTAGTGGATACTGATAACTGGTATAACACAGGGTACAAATTTAGAAGAAGTATAACTATTGATAATACGGGGAATGCCAATACTTTAACAAATTATCAGGTGAACGTTGTTTTGACCGGAGAAAATTTTGATTTTTCTCATGCCCAAACAGCCGGACAAGATATCAGGTTTACGGATTCAACGGGGACAGCATTGATCCCTTATATGTTTGATGCTTATAGCTCCGAAAGTGAATCAGCTAATGTTTGGGTAAATGTTCCGGAAATAACAGCTTTAGAATCGGAAACAATTTATGTTTATTATGGTAATGATTCGGCGACTGATTTGCAAAGTGGTGCAGACACATTTGAGCTTTTTGATGATTTTGCTAGCGATCTGACTTGGGATCCTCAGGGAACGGTATTGCAAGCGTCCGAGGATTTTGATGAAAATAATGTGCATGAGCCAATAGTTATTTATGATACGGATCCGCAGATTTTAACTGATCAGACGAATGTTTTCAAAATGTGGCACACGAGCGGATGGGAGAATTCAGTGATGAATTATGCTGAGTCTGTTGATGGGGTAACATGGGTTAGATATAGTGGCAATCCGATTTTGACAGGTTTTGGGCGATCATTTGTTTTGAAACACGACGGGACTTATTATATGTATACCGAGGACGCTACTCAGGAATTGGATCTGTACACTTCGGAGGATGGGGTTAATTTTGTTTTGACAAAAAATTCGGCCATACCTCGTGGTGGTAGTGGTGCGTGGGACAATACGGCTATTGTGAATAATCATGTTTGGGTTGAGGGTGCTAATGATTGGAAAATGATTTATGAAGCATCTGGTGGTGTCAATCCTTGGGCACTTGGTTTGGCCACTTCGTCTGATGGAATAACTTGGACAAAATACGAGAGCAATCCGGTAATTGATGAAACCGGGGCGAGAGGTGGTCCTTTTGTAACAAAAATTGGTTCTGAATACTGGATGTGGGTTCATGGTTCTACAGCGGGTGTTTTGCCTACTGATTTGTATCGGTATCATTCAACTGATTTAATAACATGGACACAAGATCCTGCGGGGACTGTTTTAGCAAGGCTTACCGCAGACGAAGGTGCCGGAGGATCGGTTGGTCAGATTGCGGATCCTTTTTATATGGAGCATGATGGGGATGTTTATCTGTGGAATTCCGCTTCATCCGATGGCAGTATTCAATCGGCCGGACAGCATATAAAATTGAATATTGCGCATGACATTACTTTTGCTGATCTTGTTGCTACGAATGAGGATTATAATACGATTGATGATACTATTTGGAACCAAGTTCAGTCATCGGGATTGCGGGTAAGCTCGGGAGTTTTAATAATGTCAAAAGTAGCTAACCCATTACCGGCACTAATTTCGAAGAGTTATCAACTGACCAATGGAATATTGGAGTCACGGAATAGAAGCACAGGCGCCCCGTTTTATTCTTTTAGTACTTTTATTAGGAAAGAAACCAACACTTCGGTTAGTGCAGTTCCGAGAAATGATACCTCTATTCAAGCTCATCGACAAAGATATGATGGTTATGATAATGCCTTGTTAAGTGCATTCACTCCATTTGCCAATAGTACTTCTTCTAATGCGAGTGCTGCGTGGTTTTATGAAAGAATTACGGCAAATGGAACGACATTCTCAACAAAAAGATACGTTGATGGGTCTTTTGGAACCTTGTTAACAGAAGTTTCCGGAACGAAATCGGATGCGATTCTTAGTGGTTATATTGGGTTTACGCCATGGGGAGCAGGGGGAAATCATGAAATTGACTGGGTTCGTGTCCGGCAATATACGGCAGTTGAGCCGACGGCAACAACCGGTGCGGAAGTTTCTTTATATAGCACGACGAGTCCATCGATAACTCCTGATGTTGAAATGGCAATTCCTTTTACTTCTTTGGCTGATTTTAGTGAAACTGCGACGAAGAACAGTGGCGAAATAAAATACCAATTATCGAATGATGCTGGGACTACATGGTATTGGTATAATTCCGGATGGACGGAAACAGTCAGCGGTGTTGCGGAAGCAAATATTGCCACCGAAATTGACACCAATATTGCCACTTTTCCAAAAGGAGAGGGGAGTTTGTTATTTAAAGCTTATTTTGTGTCTAATGGCGGACAATTGGTGCAATTGGATTCGGTAACTGTCACTCCAGTATTTTCAGTTCAATATTCAGCTGTTGAAAATGGGACAATTTCCGGAACAACAGCGCAAAACGTGGATTATCAAGAAAGTGGTTCTGCTGTGACGGCTACTCCCAATACGGGGTATCATTTTACAAGTTGGAATGATGCGGTGGCAACGGCAAGCAGAACTGATAATAATATAACGGCGGATAGTTCTTTTGCCGCTAGTTTTGCTATAAATACATATACATTGACCGCTTCGGCTGGGGCAAATGGGTCTATTTCTGATAGCGGAGTTTCAACGGTGAATTATGGAACAAGCAAAACATATACGATTACTCCGGCTACGAATTATCATGTGCTAGATGTTTTGGTTGATGATGTTTCTGTTGGAGCGGTAACAACTTATACTTTTTCTAATATTGCCAGTAATCATACCATTGTCGCCAGTTTTACAATTGATACATATAATATTACCGCAACTGCCGGTGAGAACGGGGCTATTTCTCCTGCGGGGATCACTAACAAAAACTATGGAAGTAATTTGACTTATACGATTACTCCAAATTTCAATTACAGAGTGCTGGATGTTTTTGTGGATGATGTTTCTGTTGGGGCGGTGGATTCTTATGTTTTTTATAACATCGGGGCAGTGCATACAATTAGAGTTACTTTTAGTTTGATTTCTGTTGGTGGGCAAGCTTTCTTGCTTCCATTGGTTAATACTTTGGGACAATCCAGTCGTTTTGTGGACATGGGAAAAATGGTTGATGTCGGGAAAGTTGATGTCTTGGGAATAAATTTTAGCGGTTATATAAATTCGGGGATAAATTTTGAAATATCGGTTAGTAATGTTATCGGAACGGAAAAGCACAACCTCAAAATTATTGATTTTGATTTATTCTCAAAGATAATTACTTTGCAAATAAATTCATCTCCGCAAATAAAGAAAGTAAAAGTGTTGGACAGTGTCAAGGTTGATCTGAACAATGATTTGATCGAGGACATGGAAATAAAATTTTTGGATATTTATATCAATCGAGCGGATTTTTCCATTGTTGCGATACCTTTTAAGACAATGACTGTTGTGTCGGGGCCGACTTCCACGCCCATGTCAGGAAATAGTACAAAGGGGCTTTTTTGTTCGGCTGATTTGAAATTGAATATGGTTTCTGCGCAAGTGAAAGAATTACAAAAATATTTGAATGATCATGGTTTTGTTATTTCCGCAAAAGGGGTTGGTTCGAGGGGAAACGAGAGTAGCTTCTTTGGTAAATTGACAGAAAATGCTTTAAAGAATTTTCAAAAAACCAAGAATATTAAAATTACTGGTGAATTTGATGTGGAAACAAGAATGGCTGTGGGGTGTTTGGTAGAAAAACAGACATCAACGGTAATAACAAACAAAAAATTTCCACGAAACCTTTCTTTTGGTATGCGAGGAAATGATGTTATGGAATTACAGAAAATTTTAAAGTCGAGTGGTTATTTCAAGATTAATGTTTTGACCAATTATTTTGGTGATATTACCAAGATAGCATTGGTGAATTTGCAAAAAAAACTTGGTTTGGCAAAGGTTACGGGCGTTTTTGATGAGGATACCAAGAAGGCGATTAAGGTTGACTAATTTATAAAAATTCAAGTAAACAAAAAAACGCTCCATTGTGGGCGTTTTTTTGTGGGGCGAAAAATGTTTCGCCCTTACTCATTTATTGGTTTTTCGATTTTGATTGGCTCCATGTTTCCGCCAACATCGGAAATTTTTAGAATATCTTTGTCGATTTTTTTTAGTTCCGTATAAGCGTTGTTGTACATGTTAACCGTTGTGCCAAGATTGCCACCCAGTCGTTTCATCAAATCTTCGTAAGATAAAAGATGTTTACCGAGCGCTTCGACATTTTTTCTGATGGCTTGAGTTTGTTCTTCGATTTGCAAATAACGCAAACCTTGAATTACGGTTTGGAGATAGGCATAAAAAGAAGTTGGCGAAACGATAATCACTCTTTTGTCGCGAAAAGCGTATTCGATGAGGTCGCGCGTATTCACTTTTACCGCGCCAACTTGATTGACCAGCAAATCATAATAAATTCCTTCGGACGGGATAAACATAAAAGCAAAATCAGTGGTGTTTTCACCCGGCCGAATGTATTTGCTGGTTTCATCAATTCTATTTTTCAAATCTTGTTTGAAAACTTTTTCCAGTTGTTCGTGTTTGATCGGATCTTTTTCGGCGAGAATGCGATTATAATTTTCCAGAGAAAATTTGGAATCGATTGGAATAATTTTGTCTTTGACAAAAACTACGGCATCAACAATTTCGCCATCGTTGAATTTGTATTGCATTTGGTATTGGCTTGGCGCAAAAATATTTTTTAACAAAGTGTCAAGAAAATATTCACCGAGAACGCCACGCTGTTTTGGGTTTTTTAAAATATTTTCCAGACTTTGCAACTGTTCGGCAAAGCCGATGACCTGTTTGTTGGTATCATCAAGTTTGGTTAATTTTTCGGTGACGTCTTTGATAATTTGTGAAGTGGAAGAAAATTGCGTTTGCATTTGCTTTTGCATGTCGCTCTGTTGAAAAGTGAGCGACTGACGAATTTCCTTTAGTTGATCTTGCATCATGACCATGGACTGGTCGTCTTTTTTTGTTTCTTTTTTGAAAATTAAAAAATAAAGCAATAACAGCAAGACAGCGATTAACAAAATGGCTTGAAAAGTAGGCATAAGTTTGAATTTATTTTTGAATAGCTTTATTTTAGCATGTTTGTGAAAAAAAAACACCTCGACTCTATTGAAAAGCGAGGTGTTGTAAGTTTAAACAATGTAGGAAATTCCGACGATATTATGACAATGAGGACAAAGACAAACATCGTAAAAGGAATACTTTTTATCGCTGACCAATGCTGACCAAAAAAGCAATTCTGTTTCGTTTTTTCCATATCCGCAGTTGGCGCAAAGAAATTTATTTGGTTTAGCTTGGCGTAGATTAAAAAGGGTTCCTTCCTGTTCGGTGAATTCGGGGAATTGAGGACAATTAATAATTAAATAAAGTGGATCTCCAGGCCAAATTAGTCGTTTGGGATTTGCCAAGAAAAGAGCTTTGTGCAAGTGAACTTTTTGACATTCTGGACAAATAAATAAACGAAGGGGTCTTTTTTCTTGATCAAAAACTGTCGCTTGCCAAAAAATCGAATGGGACAAAAGTATTTTATCTGGGCAATCTGCTTCTGCCCAGCCGGGATACCCGCAATTACATTCGATTTTGTTTGGAGTTTTTTTCAAGACAAAAGATATTTGTTCATTTGGTTTTAAAAATTCAAGCAATGGCAGGTTGGCGGGAGTTTGAAGTTGTTCCGTTGTTAAAATCTTGTTTTCGTTATAATCGTGGCTCATTCCATTTTTAAAAACGATATTTTTTCTCATAGTAACTCCTTTTTGTTGAAAGAACAAAACATAATTAGTTTAGCAGGTTTATTGGAAAGTTAAAAGATTTTGATTGACAGTCTTTTATTTTTTTGTTAAATTAGCATTTCTGATGGTTCTTTGAAATTAAAAAAATTGGGAGGAGATAAAAATGGAAAAGCAAGTCGTTGTTTGTCAAAACTGCCAAAAGACGATTATTTTTGGGGAGGAAGATTTGTATCTTTATCGAGAACCTTATTTCGATTGGCACACTTTGTCAATGGTTTATTTTTTGCGAGTAAAACAACGGTTTTTGGATAATAAATATCCATATCTTTGGGTAACTTGTCCGCATTGTGAAAATCAGATTGTGGTTTGGCGAAAATTTTCTTTGTGTTTTGTTTTGTCAAAAGTTTTTTGCAAAAATCAATCAGTATTATGGAAAGTTAATGACCGGTTGATTGAAAAAGAGGCAGAGGAAAGTTACGAGCGTCTTTGCGCGAATTGCAAAACCACGAACTTGCTTGTGCCGGAAAAAATTATCACCGAAAATGATAGAAAATATTTTTGTTGTTTTTTTTGTCAGAGCAAACAGAATTTTTAAGGAGGCGTCGATGATTCATCAACCAAAAAAGCTTTTGGATTTTCAACGTGAATTAGAACAATTAAAAAAAGAAAATCCTGATGTTGTGCAAATTTATGAATCGATTGAAACGGAATTGAATGATGTTATTGATAACATAAATTTAGTCTTGGACTTTTTGAAGTTAGGGAAGGTTGAACAAGTGTTTCATCTTGGACATCCCTGTATGGTTTCTTTGGGTTTATTGTTTAAAAGTGGTGAAGAAAGAGATTCTTTTTTGGAAATTTGGCAAAATGAAAAAAAAATTACCAGTTATTCTTTTTGTCCAAAGTTAAATAAATTGGTAAGGATGATTTGGTTGGAGTATACGGTTGTTGGCTGGTCGGTTGAAAAAATTGAGGTATCTTGTAATCAAGAAATGTTGGGATTTTTCGAAAGTTTTTTTCCTGAGCGATACAAACAAAACGCAATTCTAATCTCTATATATCCAAATATCCAAAAAGAGAAATAGAATCATGTGCTGAAGAAGACTTTTCTCCTGGTTGGGTTTAAAAATAGTAAAAGTAATTTAAATTGAACCGACTGCAACAGTCGGTTTTTTGTTGTGTAAAAAAATCGCGATGCGGGGAAACTTTCCCGCATTTTTTTGCGTGCAAAAAACCGCGAAACTTTGTTTCGCGGCGCGATTTTTATTCTTCAAATTGAGGAAATTTCTCTTCCATTTTTTGGCGTTCTTTTTTTATGCGCTCTTCGTTTTTTTTCTGTTCCTTTTTAATTTTTCTTTCCGCTTCTTTTCTTTTTGTTCGGAGAAATTCTCGAATTTTTTCCAGTGGATCCAAATCAGAACAATAAATAATCTGGGGGTCGTTTGATTCTCGAAAGTTTTTGGTTATAAAAACCAGCAAGTATTCTCTTTGCAAATTTTCGCATTGTGTCAAAAGTTGTTGAAGTTGATTTTTATCTTTTAATTCATCCAAAACCATAATTGGCAAATCGCAATTGGCTATTGCTGATAAAAATTTTTCGAATCTGACAAAAAGTTCTATTTTTTTTCGATAGGCAATATTCGTTCTGTGATATTGACGACAAAATTCTGACACCCAAAAGTTTGGTAATGTTGGCGCAAAAATAATAATTTCCATTATGAAGCTCCTTTTGCATGGAAAGATTGAAAAGAACGTTGACAATTTTAGATTAAAGAAAATTAAAGAAAAAAGCAAGATTTGTTTATTTTCTATAAAAAAATCAGAAAGCGAACTTTCTGATTTTTTTGGTGGGCGGGAGAGGACTTGAACCTCCATACCTTGCGGT
>JBAYHA010000033.1:0-12036 GCA_041666425.1 Patescibacteria group bacterium | reverse complement strand
TTGATAATAATAATTTTCAGGAAGATAATCCAGATTCAGAAAAAGATGACTCTGCAGCCAAGAAAAAATTGGGTGAGGAATATGATGAATTAATAAATATCATCAAAAATGCAGAGTCGTTTCAATCGTTGCAGGAAGGATTGGTGGTAAGTTGTGCCAAAAATATTCAAAAAAAATTACCGAATGAAAAAATTAACTTGGAGGTTATTCAAGCGGTAACTGAGGCCTGGGATGGTAATTTGGAGCCAGTTTTTACTTATGTGGCCAGATATCCGAGATTAAATAGATATGTGGCGGAGATGTTCCCGGCCATGGTAACTCAAGAAAGTTGGCAGAATTGGCGTTATGATTTAAACAATGAAAAGGTTCAAGAACAAGTCGGTTTTTTGACTGACGAAAAATTGTCGGCTTGGAAAAAAAATATGGCGGCGGAAATGGGTGAAATTATGATTAAGGAAGAATCATTTGATCAAGCGAATAAAATCAAAGAAATTATTTCAACGGCCATATTTAATAATCAACATATTGCTGGGCCAGAATCAGGCAATAAAAACGCGTTGATTCAGGAAGTTTTATCTAGAACTTTAAATTTAATTAAGGCTCAGCCAAATATAGAAAAAGAAATTATCGAATCCGAAAAAGCTCGGTTGCGTCTGGAAATGGAAAAGCTGGATCAGATTATTGGTTATAATAATGCCTTGCGAATGAATGATTTATTATCAACCAGCTTGGCTCGCGGAGTAAAAATTAGTTTTAATGCCAAATCAGAAAAACTTTTTAAAGATTTGGGTGATTATCTTTCTCTCTCGCAGCGGGAGGAACTTTTTTATCGATACAAAAAATTCTCAGAGTCAGTAGAAAAAAAACCGGTACCGATTGAAGACATTTTTGATTCGACCATGAGAGAAACTGTCCAAGAAAATATTGCCAAAAAAGTGGTGACTGCTTTGGCTTTGCGAGAAGATAAAAGTTTTTTTGTTCAATACGGTCTTGATTCGGAAAACTTTGCCAATGTCGGCCCATATTTTAACAAAAGACAGGAATTGACGGCCACGGCCGACTTGTTAGATTTGGCAAAAATATCGCAAAGTTTAATTTATCGGGGCAAATTAAGAGAAAGCGGTGGTAAAAATAGCGAAGAGTTGAATGATGCCATAAAAAACCTGAAGAAATTTTTTAAAGGTTCGCCGTTTTTGCAAGATTTGGAAAATATTGAGTTTCAATTAGCGCAAAAAAAAGAGTTTGGCGGGAATAAAAGATTGGCAGTATTTTCTACGGACGATCCTCAATTTGTCTGGCAAGTTGGTAAATATCCGTTAGGTTGCGGTTCCTGTCAGAATTATTCGGCTGGTTCTATGGCGTATGCTTTAATGGGTTATGTTGGGGATGCGCATTCACGCGCCGTTTATTTGTTTGATATTAACAAATTACCAAAAGAATATCAGGAAATAGTGGAAGAACAAGGTGTGGCCGCAGTTCTAGAAAAGAAAATTATTCCACCAAATGTAGTTCTTAATGCCGTTCTGGCCAGAACGATAATAAAACTAACCAGCAACGAGGCTATTTATATTGAACCTACTTATACTTCAGTAAATAAGTCAGATAATAGTTTGGATAATCATATCAATTCTTTTGTAAAAATGGCTTATGGAGATTCAATGCAAATACCTTTGGCCAAAGGTATTGGTACTGATGTGTTTAAAATGCCATCGTCAAGAAATCCGTCCGGTCAATATGAAGATGCGACAAGTGGTGGGGCTGATAATGCCGGTATGGGAGTTCTATCTGGTGCATACATAATTGAGTCAAAATTGTTAAATAAGAGCTTAAAATTGAGTGGTGAAGAATTGGCGGTTATGGAAAAAATGAGGCAGAGCATGAATGGTTAAGATGGTGATAATTATAATTCTAAAAATGTAAATACTATATGCCAAGCCAGGCTGAATTTTCTCCAAAAATTAAAATTCCGGAAGCGGAACTTTCTGCAAAAAAAGAATCTGACAAAGAAAATTTGGTGGCGGAATTTTTGCCAGAAATTAATAAAACAAAAAAAGAAATGGAGGCTATTTTGCAAGAAAATGTTCAAAAAGTGGCCGAGGTTTTGTTTGTTCTCGATAACAATGAAGTTTTTGTTGAGTCGAGCGATGAGGAACCAAAACTGTGGCTACTTTTGATTCAGGAAATAAATCGTGATTTGGCAAATTTACGAGATTTAAAAATTGACGAATTAAAACCGGCGATTAGAACTATTCAAAATAAGTTGGCTGTGGCCAAAAATGTTTTGGCGGAAGATAAAAGGAAAAGATTACCAGAACGAAAAAAAATTAGCGACATGGAAGAAGAACGAAAACGATTAGCTTTGGAGTTTTCTCAGGTTGGAAAGAGAGGTTTTTTGCGTTCTTTATTTGCTCCCAATGCCAGAAGTAAAATTTGGGCCGAGATGAAGCAAGTAAATGAACAAATGGAGGAGCTTTCTCCTCGGGAAGAGAATTTTCGGGCGATAGAATTAAAGCAACAGAATGATTTGGATACTATTTTTACGGAGTTACAAAAAGTGGGAGAAGTGGCGATAAGAAAGTTATTTTATTTAGCAAAAAATGAGCAACATAAAATATCTCTATTGTTGAGTTCGCCACAAGTAAAAGGACAAATGAATGAATTTTTGATTAGGGAAAAGTTAATGCCGGAATTTAAAAAAGCCAAAGAGCTTGGCCGAACACCGATTGAGGAATCGGAAGCTCAGGAATTTTTTGAATTATTAAAAATAAAATTAGCCGAAGGGTCACAAGAAGCTTGGAATTATCCCCGAGGAAAAAAAGCGGAAGTTGAAGATAGAAAAAGGGCAATGGAATACCTGAATGAAAAATCAAAATATTATTTGACTGACCTAGTTCGGCCACTTGATAATGCTGGGCAGGATATTCCGGACAATAATTATGATCAAATATTCGATCTATTATTAGCGGGCGATACCACGGAAAAAGCGGTTGGTTTAAGTCAGCAATTAATTTCTTCCACTCATCCAAAATGGCAGGAAGTTATCCGGAAATCATTGGCCGATAATTTACAAAACAGTAAAAAAGATTTGCCTTTTAATATCAATGATATTCCGGTTGATCATTTTATAAAACTAAATGGTTTTGCTCGTTGGCCGGCCATTAAGGAATTTTGTTTGCAGTTAGGAATAAAGAATGCTCATGAGTTTCAAGAGATTGAAATGACGATGATAAAAAAATTATATGATGAAAAGTTGGCCAATGAGACAAGTGATGATTTTGAGGCAAGCTTGGCGATAAATATAATATGTCAGATGAATAATCCGGAAGCGTTACCATTATTGACTAATTTTTTATTGGAAAAAAATAGAGCAAATACCACGAGCACGGTAATTTTGGCTATTTCCCGAATGTTAAAAGATAATAGTTCACCGGAATTAGCTGGGGTTTTGGCGAGAATGGAGCCAACGATTGGTACTTATTTTGGACTTCTCTCGGACCAAGGTTCCTATTTAAATTTGTTTAAGTCAACCAACGATCCGCATACATTATTGTATTATTTTAGGGAAAGAGAAATTCTGGTTAGTCAAGAAGAATTTACAAAAGTTTTTGAAAAAGCGGGGATGGATAAGGCAAGTTTAAAGGAATTTTATTTGTTAAATGGAGACCGAGAACAGTTATTTGCTCAATTAAAAGAGGCAATTAATTTGTCAGGTTTTAATGAATCGGAAATAATAAAAAAATATTTCACCACCTTGACCTCGCATGTTAGTCCGGATTCTCCTGAGCAATTAAAAATTATTGAGCCCATAGCAAAATCATTGGGAATCAGTCGAGAAGATGTTCTGATTAAATGTTTTGACAAATTTAATAATCCGCCAAGAAATAATACTTTGCGCAAAGTGGCTTCACCGGAAGATAAGAATTATCACGCTTTTCCATTGGCTCTGGCGGAGCAGGCTTTTGCTTTGTCTCCGGAAATGTTAGCCGTTATGGAAAAAATTTATGGCACAAAAACTTTGCAAACGAGCGGTTTTGAAAGAGAAGCTTATCTTGATGGTTTGGCTTTTTTGCAAAAAAAAGAAAATGGCTCCAAAGTTTTAAAAGAATTGCTTGGTGCTTATCGCGGAACCAAAGATGATCCAAAAAGAATTCGGCGAATTCTGCAACTTTTGAGTACTCTTGATAGTTATGGAGTTTATGAATATGTTGGTAAGCCGACGGAAGAAATTGAAAAACAAAAAAAGGCGATTGAAGAATTGCAGGAAAGTTTAAAAAAAACAGAAGAGCAGTTAAAAGAGACAGCGGACGAGAAAAAAAAGACTGAATGTAAAGTTAAAAAGAAAGAAATAAAAAATCGAATTGAGGGTTTTGAAGTAGAATTAAATAATTTAACGGGACTTAAGGGAATTGAGAATCGTCTCATCGAAAAAGTGGTCGAAGCCTTTGGAAAATTGTTAAATTTACCAACGGAATATTTGGAAAAATTAAAAAATCAACTCGAGGAATTAACGGTCAAAGGAATTATTGAAATTTTGTCATCGCTTGCCGGTAATTATGAAAAAATTAATGAACCGGATGTCAAAAAACTTTTGACCGAGATAACGATTAAATTATTAGATGATAATTTCTTGACTTGGAAATATAATCATGAAAAAAGTGTCGAACAGCTGGCGGTAATAGCAGAAGATAAAAAAATCTTTTGGCGTACCAATTTGCCAGAAGTTTCCGTCCGAATAGAAAAAGACAGCGATCAACATCAAGCGGAATTCTTGTCCGTTCGAGAAATCGTTAAGACTATTAAGGCGCACGCTAGACAGTCTCAATTTATTATGGATTTTGATCCTCAAACATTGGCATTTTTTTCTTCCGAATTAAATGATTTGAAGCAAATAGATTTGGCTAATTTGGACAAAGATAGCCGAGAAAATTTACAAAAAAAGATTATTGCCATGCAATCGCGGATGTTGTTGCTTCAAGGAATTCTGGAAATTGAAGGTGTTCCACAAAAGATTTTTTCCAATGAACTAATCAAGCCGATAGCCGAAAAAATGAAAAATGCGGTTAATAAAACTTCGGAAAATGAAATCGCCATGGATATAATGCAAATTGAAAAAGTTTTTTCGGTCGGAAAAATTAAAGAAGTCGTGGCAACGGAATCGGACGACATTTTAACTCTGCTTCGAGTCGGGGTGGAACCCCAAGAAACTTGTCAGTCTTGGCGAAGTGGCGGATTTAATCAATGTTTATTGGCTTATGTCGCAGATAGTAACAAAAAAATGGTGAATGTGGCTGATGAAAATGGTCGAACCATTGCCAGAAGTATGGTAAAGTTAACAAAAAGAAAAGAACCAACGGCGATTGACGGTGAGGCGGAACAACCAACTTTGTTAGTGGAACAACCATATTCATTAATTGCCAACAAAGAAATTTATGTCGCCTTATTCCGAGTTTTGTTTGCCAAGGCTGATGGTTTGAATAGTTCGATTACTATGGACGAAGAGTTTCAAGAAGAGATTATGGAGGAATTGATCAAGGAAGCGGATAAATTTGGTTATATTTTGCGGCGGTCTAATTTTGAAGTATTTATTCCGGCAAGTAAGAATGTTTATGAATATAGTGACGCTTTGGGTGGCAAAATTTCGAAATTTAACCAATACAAACCGGCTTTAAACTTTGTGTCTTTTGAAAAGAAAAAGTAAATAATTCAGAATTCTGAATTATGAATTAGTGAATCATAATTAGGGCAAATAATTTTTTTGTTGTCAAGAAATTTTATAAAGGTACAAGTTTGACTTTTTGTTATATTGTATTAAGATGATTTTGTTGTTCGTTATAGGAGGGGTAGAATGAATATCGAGATAACAGCGCTTCGTGCAGTTTTAGGGAGAACAACTGGTGAATTGTCAAAAAGGGAAGAAAAGGTTAAAGAATATGAAGTTCTTTTGGCCGTTGCCAGAGAGTCGGCGGACACGCTTAGAGTTTTTAAATTACACGAATCTCGTGATCTTGTTGCTGCGTTGGGTTCTCAACCGCATTTGGAATATGGTGTGGATTTGCGGATTGATGACAGTGTGTCTCCGATTTTTCCTCGAAAGAAAGTAAAAAGTGAGGAGTTACAAAATTGGGAAAATGTTCAAAATGTTCTTAAAACAGCAGAAGTTGTGTCAAAGCAATATTTTGGCATTACACGAGATAAAGATGCGCCATTTGTGCGATTTTTGGCTGAGCTGGAAGTTGGAACATTAGAATTGTGGTTTGAGAAACAAGGGGAAGAACACATTTTAATCTATGATAATAGAGAATAAAAAGAGATAAAGATTTGAAGTCAAGCTCCAAGTCTTTTTTATTTTGCTCAATATTTTAATTTCTGTTAAAATGATTTTGAAATAAAAATATGGATTATTCATACGAAAAAAATTTACAGGATCAAGGATTTCAATTGATTTGCGGAATTGACGAAGCGGGCCGAGGCCCGTTTGCCGGCCCTATCGTGGCCGGCGCTGTTATTTTGAATTCGGAGAAAAATTCATTTTTTGATTTGTTAAAAGATTCCAAAGTTTTGACGGAGAAAAAGCGCGAACAAGTTTTGCCATTTATTCTTCAGGAAAGTTTGGCCTGGGCGATTGGCGTGGTTTCCGCAGCTGAAATTGATAAACATGGATTAGGTTATGCCAACAAGTTGGCTATGAAAAAAGCGTGGTATTTTCTCAAAGTTAAACCGAACTATATTCTTTGCGATTATATGGCTGGAGTGAAATTTGAGACGCCGCATGAACTGATAATCGGTGGCGATAGCAAAGTTATTTCCATTTCCGCGGCGTCAATTGTCGCCAAAGTTTTTCGTGATCGGATGATGTTGGCTTTTGATCGGAAATATCCAGAGTATGGTTTTGCCAAACACAAAGGTTATGGAACCAAGGTGCATTTGGAAAAAATAAAAGAATTGGGTTATTGTCCAATTCATCGGCGTAGTTTTCGAATGGATTTTACAAAAGGCATATCTTGCTAAATTTAAATATATTTGTTAAGGTGTTTTTTGTTGTTCTTTCTGATGGAGGATTATGATGAAAAATGATTTTTCTTCTTTCTCTGAATCTGATTTGGAAATTTTTGTAAAAGATTTGTTGCATTTTCAGTATTGTGTGGATATGGGCATTGAAAAGAGCAGAGTTGACGAACAAGTTGTCAGTATTTTTGAAGAAAAAATGGCCTTCTTTTTGCCTTATTTCCAACGAAATGGAAAAACGCGCAAAGATTTATTAGTGGCTGTTTTGCAGACAAAAGTCAGTTTTTTTTCCAGAGAAGATTATCGCCGGTTGCATGGCTTTGACAAAATATTAAGCCGAACCGTTCCTTGGGATCATGCTGATTTTAATGATTCCCCTTTGTAAAAATTTAGATTACTCGGATTTACATGTCCGAGTTTTTTTGTCGTGTCGTTGACAAGAGATCTTTTTGCTGTTAATATAGCATAAAGTTCATTAAAATTTGTTTTTAACTTTGTGGTTCTTTTTTTACCAAGGAGGTTGTTATGGCATCAAGTCATTTTGATTTTTTGTGCAAAGAAGTTAACAAGGTTTATTCCTTTTTGGGTGGAATCTATGCTGAGGAAAAAATTCTGCGGTTGGCATTGGAACGAGTGGTTGGTATTTTTGAAAGAAAGGGTGGGTATCGGGATTTTATTTGTCAGGATTTGTTAGAAGAATTTGTTGCTGATCGGTCAATATTGGAAAAATATTTGCTGACGCGTGATTTTGGTAGTTTTGAATATTTTGATTGGGATCGGCTTGATGATTCTGAATTAAATGAAGTTTTGTTAGAAAGAATGTTTTGTCTTGATCTAGACAGCTTAACAAAACCAAGAAGTGACCATGTTGCAAGGTTACAAAAGCTAATAGAGGATAATTTATCGGGGTTTGATTTTGAAGAAAGAAGATTGTTATTATATTTTGTTCGAAATACAGATAAGTTTTATTCTTGTCTTGGCGCGGAGATTAAACAAAAAGATTTTTCTTTTTTTGAAGTTGATGAGCAATTGCTTGCCTCCGGAAAAGAGTTATTAAAAAAAGGCAAACAAATCGCTTACGAAGAAGAAAGAAGCCTTTATGAAATTGTTGCTCCTGAAATTGCTTATGTTGAAAAAAGGATTATTGAGGAATTGAAGGTTTCCATTGAAAATGGCCATTATAAAAATTTACCGGGAAAATGTATCTTGCTCGTGATGTTTCGATTTCAAAACACCTCATCCTCTAGTTTGTGGCAGGAAATGAGAGAAAAAATGCCGTCTTTTATGTCTAGTGGGCCACCGAGGAAGTTGCGGCAGGATTTTATTTTGAAGGCAATTAGAAATTTCATAAATAGACTATTTGAAGATATTGAAATTAACACGACAATTAAAACTGGCGGGAGTTGTCAGTTAGAAACTTTGGATATTTCTATAACGTTGGTTTAATTTATTTATCACAAAAAACTGAGTTTTTAGCTTCATTGAAAGATGGTTGGATCATGCGGATTTTAATTCGTGCAAACTTTAGGAGGCGTTAATGTCTGAACAAAAAAACAATAATCAATTTGACTTGGGTAAACAATATTTGGAAGAAGCATACAAAAAAGCCGTAGAAAAAGAAAAAGAAATTCTTGAAAAAATTCAACCAGAAATTGATTTTTTGATTTCGGTTTTGGTTGGTGTTTTAAAACAGAAGGTTGAAATGAACGAGTTTTCTAATTTGCATGGGCGGTTGGACTTTGCTGTAACAATTCATTTAGAAAAGTATAAAGGTCGTTTACCAATTTGCTTCTATCCTTCCTATGGTGATAGGCCAAGTAAAGAAAAAATCTTATCTAGCGACTATCTGGGAAGATCTATTCAGGAATTTTTGACTAAAGTTTTTGAACAATCGAATTATAGTTGCGAATGTTCATTTGATCACCATTCGTTCGATTTAAAAGTTAGAAGAAAATAATTTTGCAGAAAAACTGCGATCATCGGCTCCGTCAAATGACGGGGCATACCCTGTCGGATGACGGGGTTTTTTGTTATTGAAAAATATTTTAAAATAAGCTAAAATGGGAGATATAAGGTTAAATTAAAGAAATTTTATGAGCAAGTATAATCATCGAGAAATTGAACAGAAATGGCAAGAAGTTTGGCAAGAGAACAAAGTTTTTGAAGCCAAAGACGGGGAAAAAAA
This sequence comes from Patescibacteria group bacterium, assembly GCA_041666425.1. Classification (GTDB taxonomy): domain Bacteria; phylum Patescibacteriota; class Patescibacteriia; order UBA11705; family JABHMO01; genus JBAYHA01. The sequence goes on along the minus strand of JBAYHA010000033.1, from coordinate 2,846 downwards.
GAAAAAGTTTTTTTGTCTGGTCGAATTTCCATATCCGTCAGGCGATGGTTTGCATGTTGGTCATGTCCGCAGTTATGCGGCCCAAGATATTCTTTGTCGCAAAAAAAGAATGGCTGGTTTGAATGTTCTTTATCCGATCGGGTGGGACGCTTTTGGTTTGCCAACGGAAAATTATGCGATCAAAACAGGACAACATCCAACAATAATTACGGCGCAAAATGTAGCGACATTTAAAAAACAAATTCAAGAGTTGGGAATCAGTTTTGATTGGTCACGAGAAATAAATACCACTGATCCGGAATATTACAAATGGACGCAATGGATTTTTATCCAACTTTTCAAAAAAGGTTTGGCTTACAAAAAGAAAATGAATATCAATTGGTGTCCAAAGTGTAAAATTGGTCTCGCCAATGAAGAAGTGGTCAATGGCGGTTGCGAAAGATGTGGAACGCAGGCAGAAAAAAAAGAATTGTCTCAATGGATGTTAAAAATTACCGCTTATGCTGATCGGTTGATTGAAGATTTGGAGACCGTTGATTTCCTCGACAAAATTAAACAACAACAAATCAATTGGATCGGTCGCAGTTATGGCGCCGAAATTGATTTCCAAGTCAGCGGAACAAATGAAAAAATAAAAGTTTTTACCACTCGTCCGGATACGATTTTTGGCGCGACATTTCTTGTTTTGTCTCCGGAACATTCGTTGGTCAACAAAATTGTTCGGGATGACAAACAAGCTGAGGTTTTGAAATATCAGGAAGAAGCAAAAAATAAAAGCGAAGAAGAAAGAACCAATGTCGAAAAAGAAAAGACCGGAGTTTTTATCGGCGCCAATGCCATTAATCCTTTTTCTGGCAAAGAAATTCCGATTTTTATCGCTGATTATGTTTTGCCAAATTATGGCACTGGCGCCATTATGGCGGTGCCGGCTCATGATGAACGGGATTTTGAATTTGCGCAGAAATATAATTTGGAAATTATTCCGGTTATAAAACCTTTGACATTGGAAGAAAAAAGACCTTTTGAAGCGACTGTTGGTGGGGCGGAACTTTATGGTCATTTATCGCCAGAAAATAAAAGTGCTTGTTATTCCGGTCCGGGAACAATGATTAATTCCGGGGAATTTGATGGTTTAGATTCAGAAAAAGCTTTTGATAAAATAATTGAAAAAATCGAAAAAGAAAATATTGGTAAAAAATCAACGCAATATCATCTTCGCGATTGGGTTTTTAGCCGTCAACATTATTGGGGTGAACCGATTCCAATGGTCAACTGTCCGGTTTGTGGTTGGGTGCCGTTAAAAGAGGCAAAGTTGCCCCTAGAATTGCCAATGGTTGAGAAGTATGAACCAACTGGAACCGGAGAATCTCCGCTGGCCAGTATGACTGATTGGGTACAGACGACTTGTCCGCAATGTGGTGGTCGGGCGACACGGGAAACTGACACTATGCCCAATTGGGCTGGATCGAGTTGGTATTTCTTGCGTTATATTGATCCAAAAAATAATGAAGCTTTTGCTGATGCCAAAAAAATGAAATATTGGTTGCCGGTTGATCTTTATAATGGTGGAATGGAACATACCACTTTGCATCTTCTTTATTCCAGATTTTGGCACAAAGTTCTTTATGATCTTGATCTCGTCCCAACTAATGAGCCATATCAAAAAAGAGTTTCACATGGCATGATTCTGGCTCCGGACGGTCAAAAGATGTCCAAATCTCGAGGCAATGTCATCAATCCGGATAAATTGGTAACGGAATTTGGTGCAGATTCACTGCGACTTTATGAAATGTTTATGGGACCTTATGATCAGCCGGTCAGTTGGGACACCAATGGAATTATGGGTTGTCGTAAATTTTTGGAAAGAATTTGGTCGTTTGACAAATTTATTGAACAAGACGATGACTCAATAAAAATTTTGTTGAACAAGACGATCAAAAAAGTCGGCGAAGATATTGATGACCGCAGGTTTAATACGGCCGTTTCGGCAATGATGATTTTTGTCAATGAAATTTATGAAAAAGGTTGTAGCTACGAATCATACAAAAAATTTATTCAGATATTGCATCCATTTGCTCCGCATTTGTCCGAAGAAATTTGGCAAAATTTTGGTGAGAAAGAAATTTTGGCGAAGTCATCTTGGCCTGAATTTGATAATGATTTGATTTCTTCCGCCAAAATACAAATTGGTGTTCAAGTAAATGGCAAATTGCGCGACACGATTGAAATTTCTCCGGACATAACGGAAGAAGAAGTAAAAAGTCTTGTTTTAAATTCCGAAAAAATAAAAAAACATTTAATCGGATCCCCGAAGAAAATAATTTATATAAAAGGCAAAATAGTGAGTGTGGTAATTTGATTTTCAAATATAAAAATAAAAGACCCCCAAAGTTGTTTGGGGGGTTTTGTTTCTTTACAAACAAACGGGTTGCGGGTTGCTTGTATTTTTTGGCAAGTCGCGAGACTTGCTGATTTTCTTGTTTTTTGTAAAAATCGAGAATTCTTTTTTTGGCCACAAATCAAAAACATTTTTGAGTCCGCCCGGTCCGAGAATCGGTTGAGGCTGGTCGTCATCAGTTGACCTCCTTGGAACTGTTTTGGCGACACCTGCTGGCGAAACTTCATTCTCATTTCGTTCAACCAAATCATCTTTCATTTCCACAATAATTGCTTGAAATTCAAACAAGAAACACAGTAATTTAATTGCTGTAATTTGTCTCATCGAGGCCTCCTTCCTCTGTTGGAGAGACAGTTAAAAGTTTTTGGCAATTAAATTTTTAAAAAGAACTTACATTTTTATTATAGCTTATTTTTATTTAAATTTATTGTAAATTGTGTATTGTTTT
>JBAYHA010000032.1:0-13135 GCA_041666425.1 Patescibacteria group bacterium | reverse complement strand
GAGTTTCCTCTATCAATTTTTCTCTTTGTTTATTTAATTTATTTGGTAGTCTTTGCTTTTTTTACATTTTTTAATCTTTATCATATTTACCGTTACGGTTTTGTTGGTTTTTGGGCTTATTTTATTACCGTTATGTATATTGTCTGTACTGTTTTAGCTGTTTATGTTTCTTATTTTTATATTGCCAGAATTGATTGGAGTCTTCCTGTCAACGTGTTAAAAGGCATTAATCTTGACGCAACGATTGATTTTTAATTTTTTTATTAATAATTTTATAAATTGATCTGTTGATCTGTTGGTCAGTTGATCTGTTGATTTATGTACAGCCATTACCATTTTCCCAACCAAAAACAAGGCGAACATGTGCTCATGTTTATGCGCCGACATTGGATTATGGCGATAAAAATAATTGCCATAACTTTGCTTTTTTCGGCGATTCCGGCGTTGTTGTTTATTGTAATTATTAATTATACTAACTATTTTGATTCGGAAATTTTTCGTGCCGGAGCGACTTTGTTCATCAGTTGTTATTATCTTTCGATTATTTTGTATTCCTTTAGCATGTTTATTGATTATTATTTAGACGTTTGGATTGTTACCAATCAGCGTGTTATTAACATTGAGCAAAAAGGACTTTTTGCCAGAGTTGTTTCCGAAAAGGAATTGGAGCGCATGCAAGATATTACCAGTGAAGTAAAAGGTTTTTGGGCGACGGTTTTGCATTATGGTGATGTGCATATTCAGACTGCCGGCGAAACGGAAAGATTTATTTTCAAAACCGTGCCATATGCCGATGAAGTAAGTCGCAAAATTAGCAATCTCGTTTCTGAATATAACAAGATGCACAAAAACATTCCGCAGGAAAAGATTTAATGAATTCAGAATTCAGAATTTGGACAAAAATAAAATCCACAGGCGAAAAAGTTTTTCGCCAAACAAAAAAAATGATTTTAAAAAATCATTTTTTTTGTTTGCCCTGAATTTGCAAGTGAGGAGCAATTCAGGGCTGTGGATTTTTATTTTTGCCAAAGAACAAGGTTCAATTAGAACCCAATTTAAAGTTTTTTTGAAACAAGCATTGTTCAAAAAAACTTTGAAATGAGTTTTAATTTAGGGTTATAACCGACCAACAGATCAACTGACCAACTGAGCAAAGGAACAATGAACAATTTGGTTTCGTAGTATTCGCAGCGTTTTATTCGCAGATTAGCAGCATTCGTAGAATTTTATTCGTAAATTAGTAGCTTTACGTTTAATAAATTTCTTCCAAATAAATATTATTATAGTAATAGCGCAAAATTTGATCAAAAGTCCAGCCGTCTTTTTGCGCGCGCGCTTTGGCGTCATAAGCGTCAATCCCGAGTCCGTGGCCGTTTTTGCCAAGCGGTTGACTGTATGGAGTGCTGACTGATTTCAAGTAAGGAATATTTTTGCTGACCGTTTGTCCGCCGGAGCGGGCGCTGTAATAAGCGATGATAACAGAATCGCCATAAGTTAAAACGACACCGTTGGTTTCTGTTACCACTCCGACTTGTTTTTTCATGATTGTTTCTGCCACATAACCTTTGTAAACCTGAGATCTTTCGTCATTATAGAGATCAAAAAAGCTGTTTTCAACTTTGTAGCGATTGATGTGATAGAGTGCATAAGTTCTGGCCGCAATGGTCATTGCTTTTTGGTATTCCACCGGATCCGGTTCGGAAGTTTCTTTGATTCCTTTTAAATAATCTTCGAGTGGAATGCGGTTAATCAGCCAAAGGCGATCTTTGTCATTGTAAAAGCCGAGATCAATATTTCCACGAAATTGGTTATAATTTATTGCTTTGTTCCATAATGCTAAATCTTGATAACTGGTAACAGTAAAAATACCATTATTGAAGTTTACCAATTTTAAATTTGTTCCGGCAGTGCGAATTGTTCGGTCAATGAAATCAAAAGCGTACTGTTTTGCGTCAGTATTATAAAAAATTTTTATTTCCTGTTCGGCCGGGATTGAAGCGACAAAATTATCTTTTTCGTCAACAATTTGCCACGCGGAAGAGTTTTTTAGAGTAATCGCCTTGTCGGTATGAAAAATGCCGACGCGAATTTCCGGACCATTTGCGGGAAAATTAAAAACATTAACACAGGTCAAATTGTCAAGCGTGTCGCTAACGGAGGCAATAGAAAAATTTAATTTCAAACTGCAGACATTCAGTTTTGGTTTGATTGTGGAAATAATATTTTGGGTGGTTGTTGTTGTTGGGTTGTTGTTGGGAGTCTCAGTTGAAACCAAATTGACGGAAATGTCTTTTTGCAGAATTGAAACATTATTTTGGGTCAAAGTAAATTCTCCGGTAAAGGAGCCGGTTTTTTTTGGGGCAGCGAGAATAATTTCAAAAGTGGCTGTTTCTCCAGGTAAAACTTCGGCTTCTTTCATCTTTGTTGGGACATAGAGATCTATCCAACTCGCATGTTGATATTTGAAGGCAGTGGTCAAGGCTTTTAAATTTGTGTTGCCGGCTAACCATTTGTTGGTGCCATTATTAACAATTTCCAGTTTCAAGGAAACCGTTTCTCCGGGTTTTAGCTGATAAGAAGTGATTGACTGGCTTTTTATTTGCGCCGGCCAGATATTTTCACCGGCCAGAACAACTTTGGCGGAGAGCGGAGAGTTTTCTGCTTTTTGCCAACCGGCTTCTACAAAGTGCAAAGACCAAGCCACGGCGATTACCAATAAAAAAGAAAATAAAATATGGCCAAAAACATTCAAGCTCGATCCGTCTGTTTTGGCGGTTTGGTATAATTTGTTTTCTTTTAATTTGTCTTTTAACTCTTCGTTCCAGAAATAAGACAAATTTTTTTGTGTTATTGGCAACATATTTTGTTTTTGCTTTTTTTTGCAAAATTTTGGTTAAACTTTTATTTTAGCCAAAATTTTAATAAAAAACGGCGCGCCAAATTAAATAGCACTCCGTTTTTGATTTCCACGTAACCATTATAGCAAACTTTTTTCCAAAAGTCAATAGGTGGCGTGTTTTTACAAAAAATATTTATAAAAATAAAAAAACACCGGAAAACAGCGGTGCAATTTTTTATATTTCTTCTAGACTCTAGAACCTAGAATCCAGTAACTAGAATCTATTTCAGCAAAGCTGAACTGGTGGGGCGTGCGGGACTCGAACCCACGACCGTTTGCTTAAGAGGCAACTGCTCTACCAACTGAGCTAACACCCCAGAGAATCTTTAAAATTAATGCAAAATTATAATAAACAAAAAAAATATTTTTGTAAAGGTAAAATTATGGTGCGGCCGGAGGGACTCGGCCTCGACTCGAATTATTTTCCAATAATTCGGTCTGGCCACCAGCTCGCGGTCTCACTCACCGAATAGTTCGTTCGACATCGCTCCGCTGTTCTCGTCCCTACGCGACACAAACTGTTGTGTCGCTCTTGCCACTATATATTTTTTGATTTCAATGGTGCGGCCGGAGGGACTCGAACCCCCAACCCTTTGGTCCGAAGCCAAATGCTCTATCCATTAAGCTACGGCCGCATTTATTAGTTTATAAAGTTTTTGGTGATTAAAAAAATACCGCATTGTCATTTCGACCTGCCTGCGCGTAGCCGAGCAACGCTTCGGCGGAGGCACGGCCGAATGAAATGAGTGGAGAAATCTTTTCTAAATAGCAAACACAATCTGACTTGTATTATTTTAAAAAAGATTTCTCCACTCGCCTATTGGCTTGGTCGAAATGACAATATAAACTTTATAAATATTATAAACTAATTATTCCATCCATGATTTTCCAAGGCGTTTTGCGCGGCGGATTCTTGCGCTTCTTGTTTGCTCAGGCCACTTCCCTTCCCGACCATAACGTCTTTTAAAAAGACGCCGATTTCAAATGTTTTGGAATGATCCGGCCCTGATTCGCCCAAGACTTGATAAGTCGGAGTAACGCCAACTTTTTCCTGCGCCATTTCTTGAAAATGACTTTTTGGATCCATATATAGTTTTTTGTCCAGGATTTCTGATAGACGAACCAAGATATACTTTTCGATAAACTCTTTTGTCTTGTCCCAACCGCAATCAAGATAAGTCGAGCCGATAACCGCTTCAATAGTATTGGCGAGAATATATTGTCGTGCCTTGCCGGTATCTTTTTGTTCTCCGTGACTGAGATATAAGTATTCTTCCATTCCTAGATCTTTGGCAATTCCGGAAAGAATTTTAGCATTGACCAAGGCTGCGCGCCAGTTGGTTAATTCGCCTTCGGGATTTGGATAATTCAAATATAAATTTTCCGTAACTACCAATTCTAGAACGGCGTCTCCAAGAAATTCCAATCGCTCATTTTGGTCAAGCGCGAAGTCCGGATGTTCGTTCAAATAAGAACGATGCACAAAAGCTTGACGAAACAAATCTTTGTTTTTGAATTTGAGTCCAAGTGCTTTTTCGATTTTTTTGAAATCTTTTATCATATCGACAAAAACAAAAAACAATAAATAACAAAAATTTTTTGTTATTGGTTGTTCTTGGCTTTTATTTATTCTTTTATTATTGCTTGTTCCGCGCTCGCTATTCCTTTTTCGGTGAGTAGTCGGGCTTTTTCCGCCTCAAACTCCTTGTCTTCTCCTTTTTCTATCGGACCGATTTTTTTGTATATTGAGCCGAGCACGCCGTTAATAAATTTGCCACTGGACTCACCACCAAAAGTTTTGGCCATTTCAATTGATTCATTAATGGCGACCTTGGCCGGGATATTAAGATCAAAAACCAACTCAAATATTCCGATTCGTAAAATATTTCGGTCAACGTTGGTGATTTGGTCAATTGGCCACTCAGGGGCGAACTCTTGAATGTAAGTATCAATTTCTTCGACATGGTCAATAACTCCGCGGATTATTCTTTCGGTAAAAGAGTGATCATCGAATTCCGGAGCAAAAGATTGAAAATTGTACTCAATGATTTCATTTAATTGATTGTTGTCTCTCTGACGAAAATCCCATTCAAAAAGAGATTGTAACGCCAAAGTTCGTCCAAGATGTCTGTTTGACATAAATTAAAGAGCAAGTTATGACTAATGAACTTAATGCAAACATAATACCTTATTTTAGAAAAAAACGCAAATAAAACAGGGTGGGTTCTTTGACTTTTTGCGCATATTTTGCTATTTTTATATGGTAAATATGAAGTTTCCAAAAACTACAATTTCTCTGTTGGCCGGCTTGTTCCGTTTGTTTGGTCGTTTGTTGCGAACTTTTTCTTTCCGTAAAAAATTTATCAAGAAAATCACGAAAGCGGTAGCCAAGTTTTTTTTCAATTTGGCTATTTTTCCGTTATATAAAGGATATTACAAAGTAAAATACCAACTTTTAACTATTTATGCTCCGGCAAAAAGCAAACTTTTTTATTTGCTGAACAAAAGATATTTGATTCATATTGTGGTTTCTTTGCTAGGCATTTTTGTCATTTACAATAATCTATACGCACAAGGATTGCGGGATGATAATTTTGGTGATCGGACCATTGTCTACACCATTTTGGCCGAGGGTGAGTTTGAAAGATTGACCGAAGAAACGCAAGTGTTCGCGGCCAATCAAATTTTGAGTTATTTGGACAAAAGTTTTACCGTTGACTCAAACAATAACTTGCCGAATAATGAAAAACAAGAATTGGCGACCGATTATTACTCTTTGGCAGAAGGAGGATCCGCTATTGTCAAACCACATTTGATAAAACCGATTGATGTTCCGGTAAGTGTTGAAGATCAGATTGATATGGCCCCACGGCAAGGAATTATGCAATATGTTGTCGGACAAGGCGAGACTTTGTCTGCCATTGCCAAGAAATTTAATATTAGCGTGGAAACGATTTTGTGGCAAAATGGGCTTACGGCGAGAAGTATTATTCGTCCGGGTGATGAATTGGAAATTTTGCCAATGACCGGTGTTATGCACAAAGTAAAAAGAGGCGAAACTCTTGGTGCTATTTCGCGTAAGTACGCCGTTGCTCAAGACAAAATAGTCAGCGCTAATAATATGTATGATTCTGCCAGTTTAAAAATTGGTCAGCAGTTGATTATTCCCGATGGTCGAATGGTTGTTGTCGGAACCACTCCCAAAAATGTAGCCACCAAGAATACCCCGCAAGTGGCGCCAATTACGAAATTATTTTTACCGCCGGAAAAAGTTGCTAACGGAGATGGCTATATTTGGCCGGCCGGGGTGCGTCGAATTTCCCAATATTTTAGTTGGCGCCATACCGGATTGGATATTGCCGGCCCGACCGGAACAAATATTTATGCCGTCGAGTCCGGCACGGTGGTTTTTTCCGGAGTCAGCAATGGTTATGGCAATAATATCATGATTGATCATGGCAATGGTTTAAAAACTCGTTATGCGCACGCCAGTAAATTGTATGTTGAAAAAGGCGATAGCGTCGTTAAGGGACAAACTATTATGGCCATGGGTTCAACCGGTTGGTCAACTGGACCGCATTTGCACTTTGAAGTTATTGTAAATGGAGCCAAAAAAAATCCGTTGGCGTATATAAAATAAAAAAAACCGCACCCCACGATTTGGTAGTCGTGGGGTTTTTGTTTACAATGAAATCGAAAAAATAAAACAAAAATTTATGATCAAAGTTTTTACCACAACGAACATTGGATTAAAGGGCGTTTTGATTCAAGTCGAAGCTGATTTGGCCAAAAGCGAACAAACCAATTTTGTGATTGTCGGATTGGGTGACGCTGCCGTTCAAGAAGCCAAAGAACGGTTGCGTTTGGCGATCAAAAACAGCGGGTTTCGTTTTCCTCGTTATCGGACTATTGTCAATTTGGCGCCGGCGCATATTCGCAAAGAGGGACCCGGTTATGATTTGGCCATGGCTTTGGCGGTTTTGACAACGCAAAAGGTTTTGCAAAACAATTTTCAGGATTCGCTTTTTCTTGGCGAGTTAGCGCTTGATGGCGAGTTGCGTCAGGTTAGCGGAGTTTTGCCCGCGACTATTTTTGCCAAGGAGGCCGGTTTCAAGAATGTTTTTGTACCAGAAAAAAATGCTTTGGAAGCAAGTTTGATTGAGGGTGTGAATATTTTTCCGGCAAAAAATTTAAAACAAGTGGTGGAGCATTTGAATGATTTCCAAAAAATTACCGCTTTTGTGCGTAGAGAAATAGTTTTGCCAACGAAAAGTAATTTTCTTGATATGCAGAATATTATTGGCCAAGAGCAAGGCAAGCGCGCACTTGAAATAGCGGCCGCCGGGTATCACAATTTACTGATGAGTGGACCGCCAGGTTCCGGCAAAACTTTATTGGCCAGAACTTTGCCGACAATTTTGCCGAGGCTTCGAGAAGAAGAAATAGAAGAGGTTACCAAAATTTATTCGGTTGCCGGTTTGTTGAATGAAGAAAATCCTTTGATAATCGAACGGCCATTTCGTAGTCCCCATCATACCAGTTCCGGCGTAGCTTTGGTTGGCGGTGGCAAAATTCCTCGGCCCGGTGAAATCAGTTTGGCGCATCGGGGGATTTTATTTTTGGATGAATTTCCTGAATTTCCACGCTCGGTTATTGAAAATTTGCGACAACCGCTCGAAGATGGCGTTATTGCCATTTCTCGAGCTTTGAGTACTGTCAATTATCCTGCCAAATTTATTCTCGTGGCCAGTCAGAATCCTTGTCCTTGTGGTTTTGCCACAGATCCCGATCGTCCTTGTACTTGTGGTGATTGGCAAATAAAAAAATACCAAAAAAAAATTTCCGGGCCGATTCTTGATCGGATTGATTTGCATGTGGAAATTCCTCGTTTGAATTTCGAAAAATTACAAAGCTCGACTTTGGCCACAAACTCTGCGGAAATAAGAGAGAGAGTTTTTCTTTGTCACCAAAGACAAAAAAATCGGTTTGCAGACAATCCGCGCAGAATTTTTTATAATTCGGAAATGTCTTCTGACGAAGTAAAAAAATACTGCCCACTGGAAGTGGACAGCAAAAAATTATTGGCCGAAGCCACGGAAAAATTGCAACTGACAGCCAGAGCTTATTTTCGGATTATCAAAGTGGCCAGGACCATTGCTGATTTGGCGGAATTGGAACAGATAAAATTGGATCATTTGGCCGAAGCTTTGCAATTTCGAGCCAGATATTAGAACAATCTATTTATCAACAAGCCGATTCCTCCGATAATGATAATGGCGGCAAAAACATAATGCAATGTTTTGTTATTATCAGTTGTTATGGCCGGTTCTATTGTAGTCAAATTTTTTTGTTCCGGATGATCGGCCAAATATTTGTCAACCAGTTTTTGCGGGCTTTGGCAATTGGAAATTGACAAGTTGCATCTTTCTATCGTTGTCGAGATAGTCGTTTCGTCATAACCGGAAATTGCCTTGTTGTCGATAAAGGTTATTGGCGTTACTTCGGTGGAAACATTATAAGTCAAGCTAAATTGCAGGAATTTTTGGTAATATTCCGGATTTTTGCGCAGATCATATTCTACAATTTTGATATTGGGATATTGATTTTGCAAATTGTCGAGCAAGGCCAGTGCTTTGGCGCAATGCTGACAGCCTGTTTGCGTAAAAATGATTACTTCGGTGTTTTTTTCTTCGGCTTGGCTGGAAAAAATCGGCAAAAAAAATAAAAACAAAAAAACGAGTAATATTTTTTTCATAAAGATTTTCTTTTGAAAATTAACAAATAAGCGAAACTGCCCACAATTAGAATATCAGAAATATTAAAAATTGGAAAATGCAAATTGTCCCGGCTCAGGACTGCAAAATCAAGCACTCCGCCGAGAATCAGGCGGTCAAGCAAATTGCTGAGTGCCGAACCTAATATGATTAGTAGCGGAATAACAATTTTATTTTTTGTTTTGTATTTGACAATTAAGCCAATTAACAACCCGAGACTGATAATTATCAATCCAAAGTTGATTATTGGAATGTTCGAGCCGAGGCTTAATGCCAAATCGGTGTTTAAATGTTTTTGCCAACCGATTGTCCAGTCTTCTGTTTTGACAAAAAAAATTCCTTGATCCGGAATTTTTTTAATTAAAAATTTGCTTGTTTGGTCGATTAACAAGGCGAACAACGACCAGAAGATTAAAAATGAGCGCATTTTTTTATAATGTTTTTAATTTAGTTTTGCAACTAACACAAGCGCTTGAAGTTGGTCGGGCTTTTAGTCTTTTGATATCAATCGGCTGGTGGCAATATTTGCAAAAACCATAATCTCCTTGATCTATTGATTTCAATGTTTTGCGAATATCTTTTAGTGATTTTTCTAATGTTTTTTGCAAAGTAACATTGAGGGTGTATTGGTCAACTTCGCTGGATGTTTCGGTTTCATCCGAACCAATGTCTTCAAACTTGGCTTCGTAAGAGTCAGGGTTGTTTGGGTTTTTGTTGGCAACCTTGGACAACTCATTTTCGAGATGAGTTTTTTCTTGATTGATCAGTTCTTTTATTTCCGTCAGGTCTTTGGCGGATATTTTTGCTTTTGTTGGCATAATGTGGTCTTGAAAAAATTTTCTCAACAAGCGCTATTTTTTAATTTTTTCAAATTATTGATTAAAGAAACATTGACTGCATTATCCATCAAAATCAAAAAAATGTCAATTAAAGAAAGTCCCTCCTACCGGTTGGCGGGAGCTTCTTTTTTTAAATTTCTGTTTCCCAAAGTCCGTGCAAATTGCAATAAGCGCGGACTTTTTTTATCTCTTCACTTTTACAAAATTCAACAGTTGGTTCCATTCCGGGAGAAAGAAATTTTTTGCAGGAGTTTTTTTCGTCGATCAGTTCAACCCATTCGATAAAATGAGTTTCTTCCATCGGGTGAGCAATTGAACCGACTTTGACAATGATTTTGTCGGCGATAATTTCTACAATGGGTAAATGTTTTTCCGTACTTGCTTCGACTGTGTTTGGTTCTTGTTTGTTCATGTCTTGTCCGCAACAAACCAATGTTCCTCCGCCAACATGATTAATTTCCACAATATTTCCACAAGTGGAGCATTTGTAAATTTCATTTTTTTCTTTGACCATATATTTTATTATTTATAAAGCTTCATTGATATAATTATCCACCGGCGCAAAGTCATCGGTCAAGATTGGCGTGTCTAAGGCGATTTCTCCGGTCCATCGATTTTGCAAAAAGCGGGCGATTTCTTTGTCGGAGCTTTGCCATGTTGGTTCAACAGTATTTTTTGTAGCCACCAAAATTAAATTTTGTACTCTTTCTCCGTTTTGACTTTCGGAAACCGCGAAAAGATAAGTTTTTGGAAAAATTTTCTGATAAGTGGCATATTCGGCGCGCAAAAATTTGCCGGAATCATTATTGATGGAAGAAATTATGTTTAAAATTACCGCGCCGTTTTCATTTAACAAGTTAAATTCTTTTTTGACGGCTTCAATCGTTGTAAGTTGATAAGGGATTGAATAGCGTGAGGCAAAAGCATCGCCAAAAATAAGGTCGTATTTTTCTGTGGTTTTGTTCAAAAAAACTCGGCCGTCTTCATGAATAATTTTTAATCTTGGTTCGTCCGGCAGGCGAAAGTATTTTTTTGCCAAAGCGGTTATTCCCGGGTCGATTTCCACTACATCGATGGTCGAGTCGGGGTATGTTAGCAAAAAATTTTTGGGAAAAGAATAACCTGCTCCGCCGAACATTAGTGTTTTTTTGAAATCAGGGAAAAAATATCTCGCTAAATGATAATATTTGGTGTATTCATTGACCAAGTCATCATTATCAACAAACATGGATGAATGGTTCTCGTTGTTTATGCCCATCCTTCGGACTTTTTTACCAGAGTTTTCGTCCAAATGATCATAAATCCAAACACGATTATAGGCGGTGTCCGTATCAATAAAATTTATTTTTTGTAAAAAATAGGAATAATTTTGCCACAACAAACCAAGTACAATTACGCTGGAAAAAAAGAAAAGTTTTATTTTGTTAAAGTTTTTCCAAGTAAGTGGAATTGATAAAAGGAATAGCGATCCGGTTAAAAGTAAAATTATTTTGTCCGTTCCAAATGTCGGGATCAGCCAAAATCCACTAATAAATGTGCCAAAAATACTGCCGGCCGTGGAAATGGCATAAAGGTTGCCAATGGTTTGACCGGAATTTTGCCAATCGTTCAATTTTAATTTGACGGCGTAAGGAGAAACCATGCCCAATAAGAAACTGGTTGGCGCGAATAGAATGATGGAGCTTACGATGGCGTTGATTTTTAGATTCGCAATAATTTTTGGAGAAAGGTTCAACCAAAAGTCTTTACTGACAAAAGTAAAAAGTACAAAAACAGCGGACAAAAAAATTATTCCGCCGAGAATTTCGCGGCTCAATTTTTTGTCCGCCATTCTGCCACCAAAGTGGTAGCCAAAACTCAAACTGCCAAGAATTATGCCGATTAAGCTGGTCCAAACAAAAAGTGAGGTGCCAAGATACGGACCGAGAATGCGAGAGCCGACCAATTCGTAAATCATGACAATTGCTCCGCAAAAGAAAACCACGAATTCCAGCCAGTAGGTTTTTATTTTTTTTAAGAACATAGATTATTGTGTTACCACAAACGTTTTTAGAATTTCAGGAACCTCCGTAGCTCGGGAACATTGGAAGTCAGTGAATTGTTCACAACTGATATTTTTGTCGCCGGCAACTTGCCAACCGTTTGTTTGGCCGATTAATTTTAATGAGTTAGCGATTGGTTCATTCTCGGGCAGAAGGTATAATTGGAAAATACAAAAAGGTTGTGTCCCCGAGGTTGGAATGGAAAAGCAGATTGTTCCTCCGTCACCCGGTTCTGTAACTTTGTATCCGATCCATGCGTCTGGTAAGTTTAAACTAAATTGATATTTTGAATTAGTGTAGACAATTTCTTGGGATTGGTCTATTGGTTGTTGGACGATGGGAAGTGGTGTTGTTGGCTGGTTTAAGTTAATTTGTTGTTGCCCACAACCGGCTAAAAAGAAGATACCAAATAATACAGTGCTTAATGTGCTTAGTTTTTTCATAATGTTTTGGTTATTGTCGTTTGTTTATTTTTTTAAACTATTTTGGGTAAAATATTTACATCCAATCAAAATATTTGGTGATGAAACATTGTTATTTTTTTCTAATTCTTCCACTTCATCTAATGTAAACCAAGCACATCTAGATAGATCTGGCTTAAATCCATCTTTTAATTTTGCTAAATAGTGGATTAAGATTAATTGTTCTTTTTCTCCGTTCCTTTCAATTTCATCTGCAATAATTAGGGGACCTGAATTGTCTATTAATTCTACTTCTAAACCAACATCTTCTCTTGGTCTAAAAATTGCATTTTCTTTTGGCGATTTACTGTCATCAAGGCGTCCGTCAGTAAATTGATACTTTCCTGTACTATTAGAAATATGTAGCAAAAACCTGCCATCTTCACTAATAATAACTGGGCCGGAATTAATACTAATTTTTATATCGTGGTTTTTGAAGTTTTTGGCTGGGTAACTAAATAAGTTTGGCATATTGTTTATATTAAATTTTAAAAAAATTTTGATACTACTCCTGAAAAAAGAAAAGCATATTTCAGATTGTATCGGGATAATCGAAGTTTGGCTTATTTTTTATTCTTAAAATCTTTCTCCGTCAGTTTAGCTTGGCGTAAAATAGACCTAAAAGTGCCGTAAGGCACTTCTTTGCCATGCACAGGAATAATAACAGTTAATTGCGGATTGTGATGACAACGGTACTTAGCGTGTGAACCGTTTTGTGAAACAAAAAAGAAGCCCTTATCAAGAAGGACTTTTATTACGAGACGGATTGGATAAGGTTTAGGCATATTGAAGCTTAACCGAAGCGATAATCGGATTTTTTACCTCAGCCTGTTTAGGAACCGGAATATCTTCAAAATATAATTGCAATGCTTCTTGTAGCATGGCTAAGGCTTCTTTTTTGGTCTTGCCGAAGCTGGAAACATCAACTTCTAAACATTGAGAAACATAATGCTTGCCTTCTTTCCAAACTACTGATTTTAGGTCTATTTTACGCATATTTTTATAGTTTATGCTGTCATTTTACTGTAAAAGAAAAAATAAGTCAAATTTGGGTGAAGGGCAAATGCAACTCATTAATGTAAGTAATAAATCGCATTTGCCCTGAACCGCTTATCCCGTG
>JBAYHA010000031.1:0-14063 GCA_041666425.1 Patescibacteria group bacterium | reverse complement strand
CCGCTTTCCAATAACAAATATTTTTCTCCGTCAGTCAATTGAAAAACTTTTTGCAATAAATCGACTGATGCCGGAGCCTGTTTTAGCAAAATTTTTAAAGCGGAATTGGTAACAATCGCTTGCCCGTATTGAGAGAGCAAAAAATCATTGACGTCTTGCGTAATGGTAGTAACTCCCAAATAATATTTACGACAACGTTTGACCAGCGCGTAAATAAACCGCGCCGAATCTTCGTGTTGCATAAGCCACCACGCTTCATCAATAACCAAAATTCTTTTTTTTACTTCCGAACGAACCACGTTCCAAATATAATTGATAATGTTATAAATAGCCATCGGACGAAGTTCATCTTCCAAGTCGCGTACACTAAAAATCACCAATTGATTGCCCATGTCAACATTGGTCGGAGAATTAAACAACCCGGAAAAGGTGCCATCCGTAAATTTTTTTAGACGCAAAGCCAAATCAGCCCCACCTTCCATGCCGTCCAAAACTTCGTACAGGTCTTGCATAATCGGTGGTTCCACTTTATTTAAATCAGCTTCCGGAGTGATATCTTTTTTGGCATAAGTTTCTATCAATGCGCGATCCAAAATAGAATCTTCCTGAAAAGTAATCTCCCCGATCATAATTCTTAATAAACCTTTGAGCGTTATCACCGCACTTCTGATAACATCGGCAGTGCTCATATCACCCATTTTGCGAGGCAAATCAAACGGATTGATTTTGCTATCAGAATTCAAAGAAATATTGACATAAGTTCCTCCGACTGCGTCGCACAAACTCTTGTATTCTCTTTCCGGATCAATAATAATAACATCCGTGCCCATCATCAAACTACGCAAAACTTCCAACTTGATGGCATAACTTTTGCCCGCGCCGGAAGTGGCAAAAACGCAAGAATTGGCATTTTGCAAAGAAAAACGATCAAAAAGAATCAAGCTGTTATTATGTCTGTTGATGCCGAATAAAATTCCCGAATCCGAAGTTAATTCAGAAGAAATAAACGGAAAAGAGGCGGCAATCGGCGAAGAGTTCAAATTGGCCGTTACCATAATCTCATCATTGCCTAGCGGGATGGTGGCGTTAAAACCTTGTTCAGCTTGATAAAAAACTCTTTTGGAAATAACGGAACGGGTGCCCAAAATCGTCTCGATATCTTCGGTCAACATGTCCAGTTTTTCTTTGCTTTCTTCATAAAGAGTAATATAAAGAGCAAATTGAAAAAACTGCTCCGTCCCTTGGGTAATATCATCACGTAATTTTTCAATATCTTGCAGGGCTGTTTGGCGCATCGGATCACGCGGAGCGCCTTTTTCTTCGTCGGCCATAAGCTGAGCCATAATCACGCCAACTTTGTTGCGCAACTGCTTCAAGACCAATTTTGTTTCCATTGGATAAAAAAACATGCTGATGTCCAAAGTCGAATTGTAATTCAAAACAGGAGAAAACCAACCGACCGCAATATAACGTGGATAAGTCATGACAAAAATGGTCCGCGCATAAGTCGAGCCGACTTTGACGTAATCGGGAGTAACTTCAAAAGATTCCGGAGCGATAATATCCAAAACCGAAGTCAACCCAAGCCGGTACTGTTTTTCTTGTTCAATGGAAACAACTTCGTTTTCAGAACTTTTTTTCATTGTCGCAATTTTTTGCGCTTCGGAAACAATCGGCTGGCTGTTTGTTTCTTGCGAAACTGGTTTGTTTTTTATATCCGCGGGATTGAACATATTTTTTTATTTCATGCTTGTTAAATTATCCTCGACCCGCAATTTTTCAATATTTCCCAGCTTTTGACTTTGACTGGTTTGCGGATTATACACTTCATAATAAAGCTCAATGAGACCCTGCGTGTCCAACCGTTGCGCCGTAATATCCATGGAGCTAACATTCATGCGCACATGTTCCACTCTTTGATTTAATTCATGCAAATAACTGTTAAATTTGTCCTGCTTCAGTTTTATCACTTTGCTTGGAGACAAAACCGAACTCATTCGACCAAGAAAACCCCTTTTCTTATCTTCAATCGGGCTGTACGGGATGACAATAAAAAATCTTTTACTCATGATATCATTCAAATCAATCAATTCCTTGACATAAGCTTTGTAATTGCTCACTTGTTTTTTGAGCAATTCGTTTGTTTGCGTCCGTTCTATTTCTTCGATTTTTTTTATATATCCGCCAATATCCAGTTTACGGGATTGAACAACGATTTGCAAAGGATAGTCAATATAATTTAAAAAAGAAACATATGAACTAACCAAGGCCGACTGTTCTTCTTCGCTTTTTAAAGCAAAATTAACACTCGAAGCGACCAAGACCGCTCTTAATGTTCCGTCTTTTAAAATAACCGTATCGTTTTTTATTTCAGCTATGTCCAAAAACATTTGCGTGGAAGTGGTAATTTTATTGCCCGCTAATTTTGCGCTTTGCATATTAAATAGTTATAAAAAACTTAAAAAGTAAGTGGTGAGTAGTGAGATTAAATTGTTCCTTGCTCCGTTGCCTGCCCTTCCGTAGCTCGCAGAGCGAAGAAGTGCTCAGTTTATTTTTTGCTCTACCCCATCCGCCTCATAAATACCCCCGGTATTAACGATTAAAGTCAAATCACGCAAACGAGAACCGGAGACATACGGCCGAACCGAAGGAGCAGTAACAATTTTTTTTATTTCACTCTCCACCAAATCTCCGGCTACCACAAAACTTATTCTATTCCAAACTCTTAACCTTGGTCTTTTTAATGTCTGCACAAAAGACAGAACAAAAAAATGTATCGGCCGGCCATTAACTCTGGCAAAAGCGAATAAAGAAAAAAAACACAAAGTCAAAATGGCAAAAAACAAAAAATAAGCAAAACTGAATATCTTGAACTCAATAAAACAAACAAAAATCGCGATAAGCATCAAAACAAACTGTCTGGTCGTAATCGGACCGATAATTTTGTCTTCGACATCAATAAACTGTGGTACCAAAAACTGTTCCATATTTTAATCATTTATGGCAATGTTAATTTTGCCAATCACTTCATACTCAGACAACATAATTACCGGCAAATTTTTTATTTGCCGATTTTTTATAACTTCGGCAATTGATTTTTTTTCGAACATCGCTTGCATGGTCATGGCCAAGTAAATTTGGTAAACCGACGATTTTTTCCAAGCATTACGTCCGGCAATTTTTTTTAATAATCCTTGACTCTGCAAAATTTCAAATTTATTAAGCATCTTGTCAAAAATTTGTTGCCCGGTTATTCCCAATTGACGAAAATTTTTAATATCCAATAATCCCAATTCTTCAATCGGACCGATCAATTTGTTGCCATGTAAACTTTTGATTGTTTCCATACTTGATTTTGGTTGTCTGTTTTCATTAATCGCAACCAAAGGTTTTTGCACACCATTATTCTTGGGCAAATTCGACGCCACAAAAGGCTGATTACTCACCTCTTTTTGAGGCAAATATTTGGTATAAGGTTCAGAAATAACAGTCGCCGGCGGTGGTGGCGCAAGCTGTTTTGACTGTTCACTTTTGGCAACAACCACTTGTCGACGAGTTCTGTGCAAACTGTCTCTGGCTTCGTCCACCACAGTTAAAATCAAAGCAACTTTATCTTTTGGAACATCCATTCCTCCGCTCAATTTTGGCAAAGACAACACATAAGACAATTCTTTGTCCGTTCTAATGTTACGAAAATACGTAGCTAACAAATTATTGAATCTCTTGGCCGTTTCCGGATCGCTAAACTGAATTTTTAATTTTTGGACAACTCGCGCGACCGTATCATCAATCGCGTTTTGATCAAACGTTCTTTTTTCACTCAATTCAACATCTTTTTTTATCTCATCATCATCATTTTTTAAACCGGCCAACAAAGCTTGCTTTATTTGTTCCAAATTGCCTTTTTCAATTTTTGGAAGAGCTGGCACGACTGTTCTTGGTTCCTCGCTGAATGAATGGCTTTTTTGCTTTTCACTCGGCTCCGTCGGCGTTAAAACAACTTCCTTTTGGGTTATTTCTTTTTTTGTTTGTCCGTTAAGCTTGAATTTTTGTTCAATTTCTTCAATAGAAAAAAAAGCTCCATCTTTGAAATATTTCATGACGCCATCTTTGTCTTTGACCAATAAATAATCGCTTGGAACATTCATATTAAAATTTGAAATTTATGACCATTTAAACTGATTATCGGAAAGATCAAAATAAGCCAGTTGCGAATATTGAATAAGCCCCACCGAACGCATTATATTTCCCAAATTAAGAGCCATTTTGGCACCCAATATTTCCGGCAAACCCAACCTTTCCAAAAAAATAAATTTCAGAAAATCTTGGATATAAACAGCCTCTTTTTGGTTAGCCGAGAAAGCTTGTTTTTTGTCTTGCAAATTATTACGCAAATAATAGCCTTCCAAAAGTTTGCTAAACCGAACATCGGCAAAAACAAGATCGTCCAAAATTCCTTGTTCGCACAAAACTTCCAGTCCGGCCAAAACCTGATATCTTTTGCGTCGCAAAAGCGCTTCTTCAAAATACTCGGCCACGGGCATCAGTTCTCCCCTGGTCGCCAAAAATAAAGATTTTTTTTCTTGGTCGATTTTTTGCCGTTCAGCGGAATCTTCGGCCAAAACTTTTGTCAAATCAATCGGCTTGGTCGTTTTTGCTTCTCCGCTTTTTGATATCTGATTATCAAAAGAATTCTCTTGCTCTTTGAACTCAGAAGCTTGTTCTTGTAAATATTTCATCAACTCCGCATAGTCTTCCTCATTATAAGGGAATATATACAGATCGGCCATATCCATTTTTTCGGCATTGCTATAAAAATTTTTCAAGGCGACAAAAATTTTTAATAAATTATCAAGACGACTTTTTTCTTCGGCCGACAAAGATTTTACATTTGGAGAACTAATCAAGTATTGACTTCGTTTTATCGTGCTGTTGGTTTCTTCGATTCCGGCATAATGAATGAAGTCAGCCAACCAATTACCAATGGTCGGATCAACCGATTCCGAATTTACAGTTATTTTTTTGTCAGTCAATCTTTCATTGTTTTTGTACAAAACATCCAATAATTCCTTTTGGAATACTTTTTGTTCTTCATCTTCAAAAAGAACCCCAAACATCCGAATATTCAAATCAAGTTTTAATCGATAGTTCTCAATCTCCAAAATTTCTAAAAGCATTCCACCAAAAACTCTCTTGGCTGACTGTTTTTCTTCGTCCAGTTTTTCTAAAAAGACAGCCTGATTTTCCGTCAGTTTTTTTTCCAAATACTCATCCATGTTTTCTTTTTGTCGATCAGTCTGTGGGACAACCAAAAGCTC
The DNA here is from genome assembly GCA_041666425.1 of Patescibacteria group bacterium. GTDB lineage: Bacteria > Patescibacteriota > Patescibacteriia > UBA11705 > JABHMO01 > JBAYHA01. Next base: position 8,745 of record JBAYHA010000031.1, on the reverse strand, counting down.
TTTTTCTTCCTCTATTTCTCTCAACTTTTTCTGTTGATCCTCCCTCACCTCTTTTTGCGCTTGTTGCAAAAACTTGTCCGCCAAGGGCTGATAAAAATCCACCGCCCCCCCGACTGAAACCAGAACCGCTTCAACCTTATTGGAAAAATATTCGCTAAAAGCCAACAATTTGCGACCGCAAACTTCCAGACAAATTTTTTTGGCAAGCTCGTCATTGGCCGGCAATCTTTTTTTGATTTCGGAAAACAAATTTTCTAACCCGATTTTTTTTTCAAAAACTTCGGACAACAACAAAGTCAATCCGGCCAATTGGCCTATTGTCAACTGATTTTCTCGAGCCACGGTCATATTAATTTCCGAGCTTGCCTCAGTTGCCAATAATTCATTTATTTCTTTTGGGATGATTGTTTTTTTGTTTTCGTCCATATGAAAAACTTATTTTAACTTAAATCAATTTTGCCACGAGTCGGCCCGCCATTGGAAGATCCATTATTATTGTTTTGATTTTTTCGTTCATCATTTCCCACCAAAATTCCGCCATCAGAAAATCCATACCCCGTCGGCGCCTTGACCCCACTCTTTGCCGGTTTTGTTTCTTGTTCATTCTCATCTTTCTTTTTTTCTCCGGTGGGAATATTCATAGCCTTTATTTTTTGCACCAATGATGGATCGATTGCATTCAATATTTCCTTATTACCGGCAATTTGCGCCAAAATAGACGAATCCATCATCGTCTTGCCATCAACAACAGTTTCACACTGCTTAACAATTTCATTGACAATCAAATCAGCCTGTTTTCCTTTTTTACCAGCCAAATCTTGAATTTGCTTTACCCGAAGATTTCTCGCCACCTGTGGTAACAAGCCGGAAGTATCGCCATTCTCCTTGTCACCAAGATCAATATCCGCCAAATCTTCCGCACTCATTGCTTCTATCTGATCTTCAAAAACACCTTTGAGCTCCGGAGCGACTCGTATTTCGGCCGAAGCATTGGCAACTTCTCTGCCCGAAGAATCTTTTGGTTTTTCTACCAAGCCACTGCCGTAAACTTCTGCGAACTGTTTGCTTACTGAAACAATAGCACCAAGGGCTTTTTCTTGATTTTTTACTTCTTTTTTTTCTTCTGCGGTCAAATTCGGATTTTTTTTGATGTTAACAAGATACTGACGTTTGTCCCTGGCCAGATTTTGCAAAGACAATTTGGCCTTATCCTCAAATCCTTTCGTTCTTTTTTCATCTTCCATGGTTTTTTTCATCTGAGCCTTGAACTTTTTGTTCCCCATGCCGGACTGAGCCTGACACAAATAATCAGAATTTTCAAAAAACTCATCAGCCTGTTCGCTCAAAGAAATATCACCTTTGTCAAAAGCTTTGCGCATAGATTCCATGTCTTCGACATTACTCGGATCATACGCCAAATGAGCAGATTTTTCGCCAACTTTCTTTTTTAAATCACCGTTAACGGCCATTTCCTTTTTTAAAGATGCAACAAACTCAGGATTCTTCATGACATCCTTTTGCTTGCTCAAATCAATATCACCGCTGGCAATCGCTTCAAACATCTCATTGCGCTGTCGGCGATCATTAATATCATAAGCAGCCAACACATCTTTGCCACCGATTTTCTTTTTTATAGCACTAACCGCCTCTTTGTCTCCAGCCAATAATGTCTGCGCTTCTTTGGCAAAATCAGCGGCTTTCTTGATAACTTTGCCGGTTTTTGGATCTTTTTGGTCAGCAAACCCTTTTTCTTTTAATTTATTGGCCGCAGCCATTTTTGCTTCTTTGCTCTCGGTAGGATTACTCATTAATTTTTGCAAATCAGCCGTACTCTTGATACCGCGAGCAGCCAATTTTTTGTCTCCAGTTTCGATTTTCTCTTTTACCTTCTTTTTGTTTCGTTCATCCAAAATAGCCTGTTCCATATTTCCGGCTTTTGACGGAGCCGTCATAACTTTTAAAGCATAATCAGCAAAATATCTTTGCAAAGGACCTTTGCCATTTTGCGCTTGATCTTCGAGTTTTGTCATTACCTTGTCTCTTTGGCCTTTTATTGACTTAACAACTCTACCCACAGTCGCTTCTTTTGCTTTGTTCGCAAGTTTCTTTACTTCGCCATACCCCTGTTTCAAAGGAACAGTAAGCGGAGCAATCACGGCTGAGCCAGCTTTTTTTAGACTACCAAATGTTCGAGTAACAGCAGCCTGAGAAGTATCGGCCATTTTTTTTTCGAATCTTCCTCCCAGCTCTTGCATTTTATTTACTCCACTTATACTCATCGCCACACTGGCCGCTTTTTGTTTCATCTTACCTGCCTGACTACCAACAAAACCTCCGGCCTTCGTAGCCATCTCCAAACTTCCAAGAAGCAACAATATACCAATCAAAGCCTGCACCATATTATTAATAATTGCGGAACCTGACTTTACTTTGGATCCGACTTCTTTTCTTACTAGTTGGGCCTCGTCAACCTTAATCATTTGTTGCGGATTAGCCATCATAAGCAAACTTAACCACAAGAAAAAAGCCATCAACGGACCAATCGCAACCGACCAACCAAAATCTTTCCAAAAGTTTTCCACCGGACCAACAGAAACACCTTTTAACGGAATAGCGCTGGCCAAAAAAGCGACTGGAGAAACCACAATCAACAACCACAATTGAATTATCCGCATAGTCAACAAAATAAGCACATAAAAAGTAACAATTATGGTCATTATTAAAACAATAATCGCCAAGGCCAAAGCGGCCATAAGATCCAAATTGTCAGTTCCGGTTTTTTTGCCACCGGCATTGTCAGAACTAAGTTTTAATACATTTTGTAAACCCAAACCATTAATCAAATTACCTCCGGCCGTGGCCGCATAACCATTAACAAAAGTCATCATCACCACTTGCCCGAAATCAATAATCAAAGCGCAAATCAATTTGCTGAAATTAACCAAAACCGCAGCGACAATAATCTTTTTTAAGCTCTCCATGTTTGAATAATTTTTGACCTGCAAAATCTGCGCAAAAGCAACCATCAACAAAGCCAAAACAAAAAACAGATTGCAAGTATCTCTGACCAATACCCACCCTTTGGTAACCGGAGGAGAATTAACAAAATCATTATAAGCGCTAATTACCACAATCAAAGCAAAAATTTTCATGGCTACCCACCCCAGAACATAACAAATTCCATACAAAAGATAATTGACGATGTGAAAAATAGTTTCCATGATATCCACAGCAACCGCTTGCTTTGCTTGCCAGAACAAAATCGGAACGGAAATCAGAGCAAAAAGCACAAAAAAATACCGCCAAGATTTTTTTTGCGGTAATAAAAACAAAGCGACCCGCTTCAATGAAAACCCAAGCTTTTGCCAAAGCTCATTCATTATTTGTTTTATTCGCTCCATTTATTTTTGTTTTTTAGCACAAGATAATTATACCACAAATTCAAAGACCGGACAAAGTTTATACACAGCGAGGGGCTCAAAAGAACAAAGAACAATTTAATTTCATAGTTATGTAGCATTCGTAGTATTATTATTGCCAAAATTTAAACTTTCTTATTTTAATAAAAACAAACAACAATCCAAAAACAATTAAACTTGCACCCAATCCACCCCACCAATAATAATTATTTCCCGCCGATTGCAAAGAAAAAGCAAGTTCTGAACTCTTTGACGACAAGTCATCAGGAACAATTAAAGAAATATCCATGTTGTCCCGCAGATTTAACGAAAATTTGTTGTTTTTTAAAAAAAGCAAACCACTCAAGGCATATTCTTTGTTTATTTCCATAGGCGTTTCTAATTTCATGTTTTTATTTAATTTAACAACAAATTCCGCACCATTATCCGAAAAAAAATACTCCTCTTTTATTTTGTCCAAATATTTCCCCTTTACCTTGACCAACATATTTTGCAAAGAAGTTGAAAAATCAGCTACGTTAATTTCTTTTGGCACAATTTTTTCCTGACTATTCGTTGCCGTAATTTCCCGAATTAACAATCTTTTGCCTCCCGCATAATCAGAAACTTCACCCTTAACCGCAATAATTTCTTCTCGAGAAAACGGGACGGCAAAATCTTTGCCAAAATAAAGTTCCGCGCCATTCAAATAAGCTGTTTTGGTGCCAAAAATATTCAGCTCGGCAATCGCCGATCCGCGAAGCGCCACCGTACTCCCCTTAATTTGCTTTGAGAAATCGGTCAACGAAATTACTTGATATGACGCTTTGTTCGCAGTAACGGTTTTTGCTTTGGTTGTGGAATTGGTAAAAATACCGGTTTGCGCTTTGGCCATGGTTAAAGTTGTTCCCGCTTTTAACTCCGAACGAGGAATAATATTTTCATGATTTTTGGAAATTTCTTTTGTAAATTCATAACCATTACCAACATAAGCCCAACTCTGATCTTTTGGCGCTTTTTCAAAAACCGTTGAATCAATAATTCTCCCTGTCGGCGACAGCAACCGCACTTGATCACCGGAATTGTTTAAACTCAATTTTGTTTGCAACTGGTCAAAAACAACAAAATTATCAGCTTCAACAAAAAAATCTTCCTTAATTTTGTACGGTACAGAACCACCGTCCGCATCATCAAGAAAAAAATCTTTCAAATTTACAGGCGCCAACCCAAAATTATACAGTTCAACCCATTCACCGCCCGCGCTGGGCGCAGGCATAATTTCATTAATTCTAATTGTTGGTGCAAAATTATCCACAGCCAACTCTTGACCGCTGGTTTCATTTTGGTTTTGAAAAATTGCCGAGGATACGGCGGAATTTATTTCTTCATTTTCATTATTGTTAAAAACAACAACATTAGTTTGCGTTTCGACAGTTGGTGGTTCAACAACATTAGCGGAGCTGGCAATTACGGTTAAATCATTACTTTCATTATTAACGGAAACATTTTGCGCCGACTGCTCCACGGTGGTTAAATAAATATTTTCCACATTTGGTGTAGCTTGTTCGGAAATAAAATAATTCTCTCCGGAAAGGATTATGCTCTCACCACTTTTTGGAACAGCGGAAATATGGTTAAATTCGTTGGTAAAATTTCCATAACTTAACGCGTCAATTAATTTTCCGGTCGGATCAAATAACGTTAAAGTATCCCCATCATTATTTAACGAGCCTTTTTCAAACATTTTGTATTCGCCGACATTTACAATGCCCACCAAAGCAGTCGCCTTGTTGCCATTTTCGTAAATTTCCCAACCGGACAAATCTATCGCCTGATCCGTGGAGTTAAAAATTTCTACCCACTCTTTTTCGCCGGTTTTCGGCGTCGGATAAATTTCCGAAAGTCTAATAGCCAAAGCTGGATAAATAACAATTTCTTCTTCCGCACTTTCCTCGGACAAAAGTTCTGTTGTTTGATTTTCCGTTGCTGATTCCGTATTTGTATCGGACGACTGATCATCGGCCGAGGTTTCGTCATCAACTGCCGAGGATACGGCAGGAGTTGAATTTTCTAAATCCGTGTTCTGCGTAGTTGTTTCCAAATTTTGTTCATTTTCAACAATTAACACAGTTGGGTCTGCTAAATTATTTTCAAAATTCAAAGATGCCAAAGCCGTTTGTAAACAATCGGCAGTCGAACAAGTAAAAATAAAATATTGATAAATGTTTCCACTAGTAGTATTGGCGGTGTTAAGACTTTCCGCGCTGGCCAAACTCACCGGCGTCATCAGCCAAAAAAACATCCAAACTAAAATCAGGATTTTTATTTTCATATTTTTCGATTATTTATTAAAGAATTTTTCATTTAACCAAACGGCGGGGCTGAATTTCCATGCTAATTAAAATCCGTTCCCCGCCGTTTTTTTTGAAAAATTATGAACCGACAGAAACCAATTTGCGATCAAATGACTGATTTATCGGCGTGGCAATATATTTTACTTCTTCATCTTCATCCTTTTGACAAAAATTTTGCCAATCCTCAGCCAAATAAAGATAGGGGTAATCCTTGGCCTCGGCCACCAATTGCCAACGTTCGCTAACCGGACATTTCATTAATTTCTCCATAGTTTCGGCCAAATTTTGGGACGAAATTAATTTTGTTTCCGTCCTTGGAGCCCAAATTCGGAATTTTTGCATTCCCTTGTTTTTCATTTTGCGCGCTTCTTCGGCAAAAGCAAATAATATTTTTTCCGCTTTTGACCGCATTACTCGTTTGTTGTTTTTGAAAATCGGTGACATGGCAAACTCTCCCCCGCTTTTTTCCGCATACAAATTATTGAGAATTTCACGAGCGGCAAATTTCTTTACTTCCCCATAAACAGTAACCGGATCATTTTGTTTTGGACTCAATTTAAAAATCCACATAAAGAAATTAGGCATGACCACGAATCCCAAATTTTTGATATCACGCGATAATTCAGCATAGCGCAAAGCTCCGGCCATCATATCCAAATATTCAGGCGTGGTAAAAACATTTTTTTTGCCGGCGATAAGCCCCATGTGATAATAAATTCCACCGGACTTTTTCTCAATCACTCTCGGTACATATTTTTTTTCTTCCTGTTTTTCATTTCCCGCCACAGGCAAAGCGGTTTGTTGTTCTGACATACAATTTTTTTTTAATTTTTATATTTAACCTGCGGCCGCAGATGTTAACACTCCGAAATTGCGAAAGGCTACGAAACCACGAAAGTATCCTAACTCAAGATCAATAATTTTTATTTATAATATTCAAGACACGATAAATCTTCGCACGCCTATCTCCAAACATTGCCAAAATCCCTAATTGATATTTTGAAACGAATAAATACTTTTTTAGTTGCTCGAAATAAACTTTTTTTGAATATGAACCACGCTTAATCTCAATAACAATTTTATCTTCAACTATTAAGTCCGCATATAACCTAATCGTCTTATCATAAATGCTTAAAAATAAAGGTTTTTCTAAAATGCAACGAATATTTAAATCTTTTAACTTTCTGGCAATAAAAAATTGATAATATTTTTCTCTTTGATTCGGTCCAAGAGTTTTGAATGTCTCAAAAATCACACCATTAATCCTGTAACAAAGCTCTGGATACAAAAGATCATTCCTTTTCAAACACCCTTCATGAAAACTCATATTAATCTCCCATATATTTTATCTAACTTTTTTTGTGATTTACTTTCGTAGTTTCGTAGCCTTTCGCAGTTTCGTAGTCTTTATAACTTTATTATCCGTCCAAAAATACAAACCCCCAAGCCAAAACTGTCGACCCACCTCGACATAATTTATTAAATTTTTCTATCTATTTTTTTTGACAATCAAAAAAGTGTCGGATCACTCCGACACTCAGTGGATAACTTTATTGTAGCCTTTTTCAAAAATGTATTTTATTTTTTCATTATTTCATAACTTTTCGTAGTTTCGTAGTCTTACGTAGTTTCGTAGCCTTTCGTAGTTTCGTAGTCTTACGTAGTTTCGTAGTCTTACTCAATATTTTCTCCTACTTTATAATCAGGAAACAACGACTCCGGCATTACCTTTACCAAACTGTTCCAATTGTCACCAAACAAATTTTTGGCCGCAGTCTCTGTTTTTACCCAGCGCAAAACACCATTTTCAACTTTGTAAACTTTGGCGACTGATGACATTTTGATCAGCGTTCCTGTTTTGTAAGTGACATTTTTGCCAAGAGAATATGTTGACAACAAATCGCTGGAAATTGTTTTTACAAAAGAAAAATCATTATTGTAATAACTTTGCCAAATATTCAAAGTCGGATAAGCATGTCGAACATTGCTGTTATCGAGAAAATAAACTGCCGAAGAATCTTTTGTCTTTATCCATGATCCGGTTGCAAAATCTAAGTCTTGTTTTTGTGCGGTGAACAAAAGTTCAAAATTATCTTTAATTATTTCCCCGCTTTCTAAACTCAAACGACAGTTATGAACTCCGGAAATTAAAGTGTAAGCTTCAAATACCACAGTTCCGGTTTCGCCGGTATTTTTTGTTTTTAAATTAGCCAAAGATCCGGTACTTAAATATTCATTAAAATCAACATTTTTATTTTTTAAAGGATTTCCCAAACCATCTTTTAAATTGACGGTGACTAAAATTTTGTCCGTGTTATCAGCCACTCCGGTGGTTTTGTTAAAGGAAACAACGGTCTTGTCAGCGGAAAAAACACCAGTCGTTCCGGTAATAACATTAATTTTGTAAACCGGAGTAACAAATGCATTTCCATTATTATCAGCAGTCATAACTTTTACTGAATATTGACCGTCGGTCGTCACATTCCACAAATATTGCCAAGTGGCAAAATTGTCCGTAGTCGTAACATTATAAGCCTGATCATTTATCAAAACTTTGACATAATTCATTCCGGAGGAACCTCTTTCGCGCGCCTCGCCACGAATATACAAATTTTGACCGTTAAAATTCATACCATCAACCACATTCGTGAAACGAGCCTTTGGCGCGGTATTATCACCATAATAATATTTCAAATATTGCGCGGAATTACTGGTAATTAAATCACTCGGTCCATTATTTTTGCCTGAAGTAAAATAACCAATATCACCGATTTGAAAAACATCATCAACATTCTTGTCAACATATTGGGGGATTCCCACTTGAAAATACTTGGCCGTATTGGTCAATGATCCGGTATTAACGGTAGCAAACAAACGCAAGCCATTTATATTAATCGTTTCATTTAAATTGTTCCAATACCAAACATTATTGGTATCATCCCTAATTCCGCAACCCAATTCCGTATCCTGTCCCCAACCTTGAAAACCGGTTG